>DATDBL010000338.1:0-30642 GCA_036524855.1 Aldersonia sp.
GGCAGCCAGAGCCGCCTCGCCCTGATAGCCACGGACGCCACCAAGGTCACGACCCGAGTCGTCGAGTCGTCCGGGCCACGCCCACACAGGCAGATGACGCGACCGGATCTCACCGTGCATGCGAACGGCTGAATGTTTACATCAAGTCTCGTAAGACCGTTGGCAGTCTCCGCGATCAAGCGCCGGATGAGTATCGGCAATACCGTGTCGAAGCCGACGAGTTTCGCGGCAACTTTCAAATCATCCCTACTGATCGTGGGCCATGAGTTCATGATTCGACCGCTCGATCTTGACGACGACGCGACTTAGTGGACTTGATCATGCGCTTCTCCCGGCGCTGCCTTCAGCCACGCTGTCTGTCCCGCGCGTCCAGCTCGGCTTCCAGATTGGCGATCCGGTTGTCGAGGAACCTGTTGTTCTCGCGTGCGCTGTGAAGCCGTTCTTGCAGACCTCGGGCATCGGTGGTGAGGTCGCGAACTTGCTGCTTGAGGGTCGCGTTCTCTGCAAGCAGGCGTGGCACACCGTCTTCGGGTAGGTCTGCTTCGAGGTCGCGGATCCTTCCGAGGAGTTCGGCGATGGTGTGCCGTTGCTGAACGATCTCCCGGTTCGCCGCAGCCAGTGCATCTTCTGCGTTGAGTGCGCGCTCACGCCAGGTCGTCTCTATCTGTGCTGTGCGCTCTTCGTGGGCGCGGGCCCGCGCCTGCGACACGTCATCGGCACCGCCTCGGATGAGTTGGCGCGCTTCCGAGTTCTGGTAGAGGAACGTTCGTGATACGTCCGCTCGACGTGCGACAGCGGCGACCGTGATGCACGCGCGGTCTCGTTTCATTTCCCGTCCCGCAGCGTTCGGCGGGTGCGGTCGAGCACGTGCTCCGTCGTCGACCTGCGCGCCGCCAGGGCCGCTGCTGTTCGCGGGATGTCGGTGTCGGTGGGTGTGCTCAGACAAGATCCTCGGAAGCTGTGTCCGTCGACGTTGTCGGTCGGGTATCGATTTCGGCGAGGTCGGAGGCTCGAAAGTTCGCGCTCCAGACGCGATGGAAGTAGTCCTGTGGGCGGCGCAGGTGTCCGGGCTCCAGAACCACTCACGGGCACGAAGTGCCTAGGCAGGTCGGGCCGAGCAGGGCCTTCAGGTCGCCCATCAGGGCCGACGACGGGGTGACGCGCAGGCTGTCGTCGAGTTTGAGGGTCTTGACCTTGTCGCCGGTGATCAGCCGCAGGTGCACGTCCGCGGTGCCGGGGTGGCTGGCGAGGACGCGCTTGAGGGCGCCGACCTTGTCCGCTGTGCACACTCGGCTCGCGATGCTCACCGCGAGCGGCTTGGCCACCCCGACGGCGGACAGGTCAGGCACGGCAAGGTCGTTGGCGATCAACGAGATCCGGTCGTCGCGGACCGACACGCGGGCCTTGACGAGCACGACCGCGTCCTCGGCGACGTCCATCCCGTACACCGAGTAGGCCTGCGGGAAGAACAGCACCTCGATGCCGCCGGTGAGGTCCTCGAGTTGCGCGGACGCCCAGGCGAGGCCGTTCTTGTTGATCCGCCGGTTGACCGAGGCGAGGATGCCGCCGACGGTCACCTGCGTGCCGTCCTTGAGGTCGCCGGCGAGGATCGCCGGGATCGCGGTGTCGGACTGGGCGGCGAGCACGTGCTCGACGCCGTTGAGCGGATGTCCGGACACGTAGAGTCCCAACATCTCCCGTTCCAGTGCGAGTCTGTGTTTGGTGTCCCACTCCTCCTCGGGCACCTTCACGTCGAACACGCCCGCCACGGCCTCGTCGGCGTCCTCGCCGCCGAACAGATCGAACTGGCCGATCGCCTCGGCCTTCTTGGTGCTCATCACCGCGTCGATCGCGTCCGAGTGCACCAGCAGCAGACCCTTGCGCGGGTGGCCCATCGAGTCGAACGCGCCGGCCTTGATCAACGACTCGGTGACCTTCTTGGTGCAGGCGACCGCGTCGATCTTGTTCAGGTAGTCGGAGAAATCGGCATAGGGCGATTTCTCCTTGCGCGCCGCGATGATCGACGAGACCACGTTGGAGCCCACATTGCGGACCGCGCCGAGCCCGAACCGGATGTCCGGGCCGACGGAGGCGAAGTTCTGCGCGGACTCGTTGACGTCGGGCGGCAGCACGGTGATGCCGAGGCGGCGGCAGTCCGACAGGTAGACCGCGGCCTTGTCCTTGTCGTCGCCGACGCTGGTAAGCAGGCCGGCCATGTACTCGGCCGGAAAGTTCGCTTTGAGGTAGGCCGTCCAGAACGACACCAGGCCGTAGCCCGCGGCGTGCGATTTGTTGAATGCGTAGCCGGCGAACGGAAGGATGGTGTCCCACAACGCCTTCACCGCGGCCTCGGAGAACCCGTTGGCCGTCATGCCCTCGCGGAAGCCTTCGTACTCGGCCTCGAGCACCTCGAGTTTCTTCTTGCCCATGGCCTTGCGCAGCGCGTCGGCTCGACCCATCGAGTAGCCGGCAACCTTCTGCGCGATGAACATGATCTGCTCTTGGTAGACGATCAGGCCGTAGGTCTCGGCGAGGATGTCTCTGAGCGGTTCCTCGAGTTCCGGGTGGATCGGCTTGATCGGCTGGCGGCCGTTCTTGCGGTCGGCGTAGTCGTTGTGCGCGTTCATCCCCATCGGGCCGGGGCGGTACAGCGCGAGCACGGCGACGATGTCGTTGAACCCGGTCGGCTGCATGCGGCGCAGCAGGTCCCGCATCGGTCCTCCGTCGAGCTGGAAGACGCCGAGAGTGTCGCCGCGGGAGAGCAACTCGAAGGTTTTCGGGTCTTCCAGCGCTAGCGTGTCCAGGTCGAGGTCGAGGCCGCGGTTGGCCTTGATGTTGTCGATCGCGTCGCCGATCACGGTGAGGTTGCGCAGGCCGAGGAAGTCCATCTTCAGCAGGCCGATGGCCTCGCACGACGGGTAGTCCCAGCCGGTGATGATCGCGCCGTCCTGGGGGCGCTTCCACACCGGGATCGCGTCCATCAGCGGCTCGCAGGACATGATCACCGCGCAGGCGTGCACGCCGGCGTTGCGGATCAGGCCCTCGAGGCCCTTCGCGGTCTGGTAGATCTTGGCGACGTCGGGGTTGGACTCGATCAGCGCCCGGACCTCGGCGGCTTCCTTGTACCGTTCGTGGGCGGGGTCGGTGATGCCGGAGACCGAGATGTCCTTGGCCATGATCGGCGGGGGCAGCGCCTTGGTGATCTGATCGGCGATGGCAAAGCCGGGCTGGCCGAACTGGACCCGCGCGGAGTCCTTGATCGCGGCCTTGGTCTTGATGGTGCCGAAGGTGATGACCTGCGCCACGCGGTCGGCACCCCACTTCTCGGTGGCGTAGCGCACCATCTCGCCGCGGCGACGGTCGTCGAAATCGATGTCGATGTCGGGGGCCGACGGGCGTTCCGGATTCAGGAAGCGCTCGAACAGCAGGCCGTGCGGGATCGGGTCGATGTTGGTGATGCCCAGCGCGTAGGCGACGAGCGAACCGGCCGCCGAGCCGCGGCCCGGGCCGACCCGGATGCCGACCTCCTTGGCGTGGCTGACCAGGTCACCGACGACGAGGAAGTAGGCGGGGAAGCCCTTCTGCTTGATGACGTCGAGTTCGAAGTAGGCGCGGGTGTAGTAGTCGTCGGGGACCGTCTTACCGGGGAAGCGTCGGGCGAGTCCTCTGTCCACCTCCTTGCGCAGCCAGGAATCCTGATCCTCCCCCTCGGGCACGGGGAAGATCGGCATCCGGTCGCGGTGCTGCCAGACCTCCTCGTAGGACTGCACCCGTTCGGCGATGAGGAGGGTCGAGTCGCAGGCGCCGGGCACCTGGTCGTCCCAGATGGCCCGCATCTCGGCGGCGGACTTGAGGTAGTAGCCGTCGCCGTCGAACTTGAATCGGGCCGGATCCGAGAGCGTCTTGCCGGTCTGGATGCACAGCAGCGCCTCGTGGTTCTCGGCGGCGTCCTTGGTGACGTAGTGGCAGTCGTTGGTGGCCAACGGACGGACGCCGAGCTTGGTGCCGATCTCGAGCAGGCCCTCGCGGACCCGTCGTTCGATCGACAGGCCGTGGTCCATCAGCTCGAGGAAATAGTTCTCCGAACCGAAGATCTCCTGCCATTTCGCGGCGGCCTCGAGGGCCTCGCGGTCCTGGCCGAGACGCAGGCGGGTCTGCACCTCGCCCGACGGGCAGCCCGTGGTCGCGATGATGCCCGCGGCGTGCTGGGCGATCAGTTCGTCGTCCATGCGGGGCCACTTGCCGAGTTGGCCCTGTATCGAGGCGAGCGACGAGAGCGTGAACAGGTTGTGCAGGCCCTGTGCCGTCTCCGCGACCATCGTCATGTGCGTGTACGCGCCGCTGCCGGAGACGTCGTCGCCCTTCTGGCTCGGGTCGCCCCACTGCACGCGCTTGGTCTCGAAGCGAGAGCCCGGTGCGACGTAGGCCTCGATGCCGATGATGGGCTTGATGTCGTGCTTTATGGCGGAGTTGTAGAACTCGGCGGCGCCGTACATGTTGCCGTGGTCGGTCATGCCGACGGCCGTCATCCCCAGCCGCTGCGCCTCACCGAACAACGGCGAGATCTTCGCCGCCCCATCGAGCATCGAGTACTCGGTGTGGTTGTGCAGGTGGACGAACGAGTCAGCCAAGGCGCGCCTCCGGAGATCGAGTCCCCGCGAGTCTAGGGGTCTGCTCCGACAGGTTCGTGGCGGCACGCGGGGTGGTGCTGGTGGGGTTGGTGACACGCCGTCGACACGCCGACGGGTGATCGGCACGGCCGCGCGACCGTGGTCGCGGCGGACACGCCGGGCGTGGTCGGCGGGCGGGGGGGTGGGCGTTGCTGATCACGAGCGTGTGGCCGGGGACACGCCGATGACAGGGGCCATACGGACGGGATCGGCGAGGGTGAGGTCGTCGACTGGGCGACCTCGTAGTCGAATGGTGGCGGCAGAGGACGCCTGGAGCGACAATTCACTCCGAGGAGGCCCGCGGCCCGACGAGAGCGAGGGTGTCAGACACCGCGAGCGCATAGTTCTTCCGGCAGAAACACCCGTATTTGCCGGACGAACTATGCGCTCGACGTCCGTTACCCGCTCTTGCGGCGGAACTCGCGCTTGTGGCTGGCGGGGCCGTGGGGATGGTCGACCTTGGAATGGCCGTCCTTGTGGTCCGTGCCCTGAGCGGTGTTCTTCTTGTGTTCGAGGGCCTCGCGGAATTTGCGCTTCGTTTCGTCGCTCGCGTCGGTCATCGGTGACTCCCTCCGGTCGGGTACTCCACGCGAACCTACGCCCCATCCGGAACGGACGCGCCCGATTTTTCCGTGCGGCGGTGGCGCGGAGCGGCTGACGTCTTGCGCACGCGCAGGGTCGGGTCGAGCAGGGTGACGGTGCGCGGGGCCTGCGGTTCCGCGATGCGCTCGACGAGGCGCTGCACCGCGAGCCGGCCCATCTCGGTGTAGCTGTTGTCGATGCTGGTCAGGCCGATGTAGCCGGTTCGCGCGAGATAGCTGTTGTCGTAACCGACGACGCTCAGGTCGCCGGGAATCGACAGGCCCAGCGATTGGGCGTGCGACATCGTGATGACGGCGGCGTAGTCGTTGTTCGCGAGGATCGCGGTCGGCCGGTTTGCGGCGGCGAGCAGGGCGGTGGCGGCGGCGAGGTCGCCGGCCTCGCTGCGGTCGCTGACCTCGACCCGGATCTGCGCGTCGAGGCCGTGTCGTCGCATCTGCTCGCGGTAGCCATCGGTGCGCAACTCGGCCGCGCGACCGGTCCCGGCGAGGTGCGCGATGCGGGTGTGCCCGAGTTCGACGAGGTGCTCGACGGCGCGGCTCGCACCGGCGCGGTCGTCGCCGGTCACGACGTCGACGCAGGCCAGATCCGGCTCGCGTCCCGACGCCACGACGGTCGGTAGCGACCGCGCGGTCGCCAGCAACTGCGCGGTCGGCGGCAGCGTGCCCAGGCACAGCAGGCCGTCGACCCGGGCGTCGACGAACGCGTCGAGCACGGACGCGTCGGTCTCGAGCTGGTAGTCCTCGGACAGGAACAGGTTCAGCCCGCGCGCGGACAGTTCGGCGCGCACGGACGCGAGCAGATCGATGAACCACGGATTGCGCAGGTCGCTGAGCACGGCGCCGACGGTATGCGTGCGTTGCTCCGCCAGCGACCGCGCCGCCGCGTTGGGCCGGTAGCCGAGTTGGTCGGCGGCACGCAGGACCGCGGCCCGCTTGGCGTCGCTGACCCCGGACTTGCCGCGCAGCACCACCGACACCAGCGACTTGGAGACTCCGGCGCGCTCGGCAACGTCGAAGATCGTCGGTCGACCGGTGCGGGTCTCGGTCTGCATGTCGCGCTCGGTCACCGGTGGGGCCCCTTCCTTTCTGTCGGCGGGAACATTAGCCCGCGGCATCGGGTGCCGACATCCGCAGGTCGTGGAGCGGAGATGGAGCGTTCCACATCAATTCCAGAGTAGCCTATGTGGCGCCCGGGCGCGGACCTCCACCGGCCGCTGCTCCTATTCTCCGAGGTAGCGGCGATTGTGTCCGCCGATCGGCGGTTTCCTCCGAAACGATCCCGCCCCCGGGTGTTGACGCGCCCTGTTGCGTGGATTACATTTCCGTTCTGGAACGCTCCAGAACCGAAGAAAGTGAGATCACCACCGATGGCTGCACGTACGAAACTCCGCGTCGCACTGGTCGGCGCGGGTGCCGCGGGACAGGCCCACGCGTTCGGCTTCCGGAACGTGTCGATGGCCGCCGGCCTCGACGGCGTCGATGTCGAGTTGGCCGTCGTCGTCGATCCGAACGTCGAACTCGCCCGCCTCACCGCCGACCGCTACGGCTACGCCGAGGCCACCGCCGACCTGAGCCGCGTGCTCGACGACGCGAGCATCGACGCGATCAGCGTGGCGCTGCCGAACGTCGCGCACGCCGACGTGCTGCCCGCGATCCTGCGCTCGGGCAAGCACGTGGTCGCGGAGAAGCCGATCGGGCGTGGCGCGGTCGAGGCCGCCGGCCTGGTGGAGCTCGCCGAGCAGTCGGACGCCGTGACCGGCGTGGGCTTCTCGTTCCGCCGCCTGCCCGGCCTCGCCGCCGTGCACGACCTTGTCGCCGATCGCACGATCGGCGCGGTCCGCAGCTTCACCGCCTGGTACAACGCGGATTACGGCGCCTCCCCCGATGCGCCGTTCGGCTGGCGCTACGCGAAACAGACCGCCGGTGCCGGCGCGCTCATCGACATCGGCACGCACGCCCTCGACACCGTGGGCTACGTCGCGGGGCCGATCAAGCGGGTGCTCTCGGCGACCCTGCAGACCGCGATCGAACGCCGCCCGATCCCCGGTACCGCCGAGTTCGGGACCGTCGACACCGACGACATCGCGCTGCTGACGGTCGAACTCGAGAACGGCGCGGTCGGGCAGGTCCACGTCAGCCGGGTCGCTGTCGGCATCCCGAACTCGCTCGGCATCGAGGTGCACGGCAGCGGCGGGCACGCCCGCTTCGACTCCATCAGCGCCGGCGAGTTCCACGTGCACGTCGACGAGGGACCTGCCACCATCACCGGGCCGCGCCGGGTGTTCACCGGCCCGCAGCATCCGTACTTCTCCGACGTCGCCGCGATGCCCGGCGGCGGGGTCGGCACCGGCTACGCCGAGGCGTTCGTCGCCGAGATCCAGCACTTCGTGCGCTGCATCCTCGCTGGCACCCCGATGGACACCAGCTTCGGCTCCGCCTACCGCGTGATGCTCGCCGTCGACGCCGCCCAGCAGGCCGCCGCCACCGGCTCGGCCGTCGACATCGATTCCGTTGCAACCGCTCCCGCCCACGCATGAGAAGGACCCGCATGAACTCCCCCGCCGTACCGCAGGCCGACCCGACCTTCGCCCGGCTGAGCCTTGGCACCGCACCCGACTCGTGGGGGATCTGGTTCCCCGACGACCCGAAACAGCCGCACTGGAGCACGTTCCTCGACGAGGTGGTCGAGGCGGGGTTCAGGACGATCGAACTCGGTCCGTACGGCTACCTGCCGACACACCCCGCCCAGTTGCAGGACGAACTCGGCAAGCGCGGACTGAGCCTGACCGGCGGCACGGTCGGCACCGCGTTCCACCGCGGCCGCGACGCGTTCGAACAGGGCCGGCGGGACGCGTTCGCGGTGTGCGAGTTGCTCGCCGCGCTCGACGTGCACCACCTCGTCGTGCTGCCCGAGCAGTACACCGACCTGCACACCGGCGAGTTCACCCAGCCCGCGGACCTGTCCGCCGAGCAGTGGCGGGCGCTGACCGACGGGCAGTCCGAACTGGGCCGGCTGGTCCGCGACGAATTCGACACCACGCTCGGTTTCCACCCGCACGTGGATACCCACGTCGACACGCAGGAGTTCATTGAACGCTTCCTCGCCGACACCGACCCGGCCGCGGTGTCGCTGTGCCTGGACACAGGGCACGTCTCGTACTGCTCCGGCGACAACCGCGAGATCGTCACCCGCCACCCCGACCGGATCAGCTACATCCACCTCAAGCAGGTCGACTCTGGGGTCGCCGCGCAGGCCCGCGCCGACCGCGTCGGCTTCTACGAGGCGGTCCAGCGGGGCGCGATGGTCGAACCGCCGCTCGGCGTGCCGACCATGGAACCGCTGTTGCGCGACCTCGCCGCCCTGAACCGCGACCTGCGCCTGATCATCGAGCAGGACATGTATCCCGCGCCGCCCGGCAGCGCCAAGCAGATCGCCATCCGCACCCGCCAGTACTTCGCCGGCGTCGGGCTGCTGCCCGCGCAGGCGTGATTCCAGGAGTGACACCCATGAGTACGAACCGCAGGCGTACGACCACCGTCGTCGCCGCCCTGGTCGCCCTGCTGGCCGTGCTGGTCGCCGGCTGCTCGAGCACCGGCGGCAAGCCCGACTCGAGCGACAACGGCATGGCCGCCGGGACCGCCGACACGCCGCGGATCACGATCGCGATGGTGACCCACGGCGTCCCCGGCAACGCGTTCTGGGACCTCATCCGCAAGGGTGCCGAGACCGCGGCGGCGAAGGACAACGTCGAACTGCGGTACTCGTCGGATCCGGACGCGCCCAACCAGGCGAACTTCGTACGCTCGGCGATCGACAGCAAGGTCGACGGGATCGCGCTGACCCTGGCCAAGCCCGATGCCATGGCCCCGTCGGTGGCCGACGCCCAGGCCGCCGGGATCCCGGTGTCCGCCTTCAACGCCGGCTACGAAGAGTGGCAGGACATGGGCATCCAGCAGTACTTCGGGCAGGACGAGGGGCTCTCCGGTGAGGCGGCCGGGCGTCGGCTGAACGAGGACGGCTCGCGCAAGGCGCTGTGCATCGTCCACGAGCAGGGCAACGTCTCGCTCGAGTCCCGCTGCGCCGGCGTCACCCGCGGCCTGACCGGCGGCACGGTGGAGATCCTCAACGTCAACAGCGCCGACATGCCGTCGGTAAGCGCCTCGGTGACCGCGAAGCTGCAGCAGGATCCCTCGATCGACCACGTGGTCGCGCTCGACGCCGCCATCGCGCTCACCGCGGTGGAATCCAAGCGCAACGCCAACAGCGACGCCACCATCGCGACCTTCGACACCAACGCCGAACTCGTCGGCGCGATCCAGAGCGGTGACGTCGCGTGGGCGATCGACCAGCAGCCGTTCCTGCAGGGCTACCTCGCGGTCGACTCGCTGTGGCTCTATCTCAACAACGGGAACACCATCGGCGGTGGCGAGGCGGTGTTGACCGGGCCGAGCTTCATCGACGCGTCGAACATCGACTCGATCGCCGAATACGCGAAGGGAGGTACCCGCTGATCCCTTCTTCGATGTCGCCTGATCGCCCGGGCCGCTCACGCGCGGCCCGGGCGTTCGGCGTCAGCCGGCGGGCGTGGTCGCGGGTTCGCGACGCTGACGGCGGGCGCGGACGATGGCGTCGGCGGTGAACACGACGAGCGCGAGCCAGATCAGGCCGAAGCCGACCCATCGCGAAGGCGGCATGGCCTCGCCGACGACCGCCACGCCCCAGGCCATCTGCAGCGCGGGCGTGATGTATTGCAGCAGGCCGAGTGTGGTGAGCGGGATCCGCTGCGCGGCGGCGCCGAAGAACAGCAGCGGGACGGTCGTGATGAAGCCACCCGCGATCAGCAGCAGGGTGATCTTGGGACCGCCGTACCAGAATGCCCCGGCGCCGGTGACCAGCAGGTAGATCACGTAGGTCAGCGCGAACGGTGCCGCGACAACCCCCTCGGCGGTGAGGCTGCGCATCGGATCGAGCGGGACGACCTTCTTGATCAGGCCGTAGATCGCGAACGACACCGCGAGAATCAGGGCGATGACCGGCGGGCGACCGTAGTCGACGGTGAGCACTACCACCGCCAGCGCGCCCAGCGCGACCGCCGCTATCTGGGTTCGGGTGAGCCGCTCGCGGAAGATCACCACGCCCATCAATACGCTCACCAACGGGTTGATGAAGTAGCCGAGCGCGCACTCGACCACCCGCTCGGTGATCACGCCGTAGACGTACACACCCCAGTTCGTCGAGATCGCCGCCGACGCCGCGGCGACGAGCAGCCAGGTGCGGCGGTCGAGTTCGCGCAGGCCCCGCAGCCTGCCGGCGACGATCATCACCGCGAGCATCACCAGCAGCGTCCAGACGATGCGGTGCGCGAGGATCTCGACCGGCCCCGCCGCGGCGAGCAGGCCGAAGTAAGCCGGGAACAGACCCCACATCAGGTAGGCACTGGTGCCGTACGCCAGGCCCGCGGAATTGGGATTCGCGAACCGTCCTCGTCTCACCCGGTCGACACTATGCCTGAGGTTTGGGGCCTAGGGTTTCTGGATGGAATTGCCCCTCCATCAGATCGATGCCTTTGTCGATGGCCCCTTCTCCGGGAACCCCGCGGCCGTGATGCCGCTGCCCTCGTGGCTCGACGACGCCATGTTGCAGGCGCTCGCGGAGGAGAACAACCTGTCGGAGACCGCGTTCTACACGCCGGCCCTGCCTGGCGAGCCGTACCAACTGCGCTGGTTCACCCCGGGCGCGGAGGTGGACCTGTGCGGGCACGCGACTCTGGCGACCGCAGCGCAGTTGTTCGACGACGTGCATCCGGAGGCGCCGCGGCTGGATTTCGCCACGCGCAGCGGTCTGTTGTCGGTGACGCGGGACGGCGACGGCCTGGTGCTGGACCTGCCGCTCGACGAACCGCGTCCCGCGACACCCGACCCGGAGCTGCTCGCTGCGCTGGGGGTGACGCCGGTGCGGACGCTTCGCGGGGCGTTCGACGAGGTCGTGGTGCTGGCGTCGGCGGCGCAGGTTCGTGACGTCGCGCCGAACCTGCTGGCGTTTCCGCCGCTGCCGCGCGGGGTGATCGTGACGGCGGCGGGTTCCGCCGGGGTGGACTTCGTGTCCCGGTTCTTCGCGCCGGCGGTCGGGGTTGCGGAGGATCCGGTGACCGGGTCGGCGCATGCGCTGCTGGCGCCGCTGTGGGCGGCGGAACTGGGGCGGTCGCGGTTGGTGGCGCGGCAGCTGTCGGCGCGGGGCGGGTCGCTGGCCTGCGAGGTCGTGGGCGATCGGGTGCGGCTGACCGGGCGGTGTCGGCGGTATCTGGACGGGGTGGTGCACCTGGAGGAGGGGGTCCTCACGGCGTGACTGCGAAGCGGCCGTAGACGGCGTCGGCGAGCAGCGCCTCGACGGCGGTGACGCCGGGGCGGGTGGCGACCTCGCGCAGGGCGGGAAGGTAGGCGCGGACGAGCAGGGCGGCGACGCAGGGGCAGTCGGGGGTGATTGCCGGGTCGGTCTGCGCGGCGAAGCCGGAGGCGCGACGGACGGCGTCCGCGTTGTCGGGGACCGCCAGGACCACGAGCATCGCGTCGGGGGTGGGCGCGCGAAACAGGATCTGCGAGATGCGCACACCGTAAGCGGTGGCGAGCGCCTGCTCGACGGTGATCGGGGTGTCGAGCGACACCAGCGCCCAGCGGGGGTCGCCGGGGCCGTCCGCGAGGGTGGTCGCGAGGGTGGTCGCGGCGCGGGCCGTGTAGGCGGGGATCGACTCGCCCGCCTCGGGGCCGAGGCGGTCGCCGGCCACGGTCTCGGGTCGCGGCGATGTCAGCAGGCCGGAGACGATCACGGCGACGAGCAAAATACCGCCGAGCAGCGCCCAGCTACGCATGCCGCAGGACGTCGAGCGCGTGCTGCAGGTCAGCGGGGTATTCGCTGGTGATCTCCATCCACCGGCCGTCGGCGGGGTGGGCGAAGCTCAGCGACCGCGCGTGCAGCCACTGTCGCCCGAGGCCCAACCGGCGGGCGAGCGTCGGGTCGGCACCGTAGGTGAGGTCGCCGCAGCAGGGATGCCGGATTGCGGCGAAGTGCACCCGGATCTGGTGGGTGCGGCCGGTCTCGAGGTGAATGTCGAGCAGGCTCGCGGCCTGGAACGCCTCGACGGTGTCGTAGTGGGTGACGCTCGCGCGTCCGCCTCTGTCTTCGCTGGTAACCGCGAACTTCCAGTCGTTGCCGCGTGCCCGCCCGATCGGGGCGTCGATGGTGCCGCTGCTCGGGTCGGGGTGACCCTGCACCAGGGCGTGGTAGCGCTTGTCGACGGTGCGCTGCTTGAACGCGCCCTTGAGTACGGTGTAGGCCCGCTCGGAGGTCGCGACGACCATCACACCGGAGGTGCCGACGTCGAGGCGCTGCACGATGCCTTGGCGCTCGTGCGCACCGGACGTCGAGATCCGGTAGCCCGCGGCGGCGAGGCCGCCGACGACCGTCGGCCCCGTCCAGCCCACGCCCGTGTGCGCGGCGACGCCGACGGGTTTGTCGACGGCGACGATGTCGTCGTCGGCGTAGAGGACCGTCATGCCCTCGACCGGTTCGGGCTCGATGGTCAGTTCGCGCTTCGGCTCGGGCAGTTCGACCTCGAGCCACGCGCCGGCGGCAAGTTTCTCCGACTTGGCGGCCGGGTTGCCGTCGAGCAGCACCGCGCCCTCCTCCGCGAGCGCGGCGACCGCGGTCCGCGAGAGCCCGAGCAGTCGGGCCAGGCCGGCGTCGACCCGCATTCCGTCCAGGCCGTCCGGCACGGGCATGGCGCGGCTCTCCCTCACGCGCCCTTCCTCCGGCTGCCGTCCGGCTCGACGCCGAGGAAGGTCAGCACGACCAGCAGGATCGCCCCGCACACGACGCCGGAGTCGGCGACGTTGAATACCGGCCACCAGCCGACCGAGACGAAGTCGACGACGTGGCCGCGCAGCGGGCCCGGGGAACGCAGGAAGCGGTCGATCAGGTTGCCGATCGCACCGCCGAGTACCAGCCCCAGCCCGAGCGCCCACCAACCCGAGCGCAGCTTGCTGCCCATCCGGATCACACCGATCACCACCGCGACCGCGACGATCGTGAGCAGCCACGTCATGCCGGTCGCCATCGAGAACGCGGCCCCGGGGTTGCGGACCAGGGTCAGGGTCACGGTGTCGCCGATGATGCGCACGGGGTTGCCCGGCTCGATCAGGGCGACGGCGAGGACCTTGGTGAGCACGTCGAGCGCCAGCACAACGGCGGCGATGATCAGCACCGTGCGCATCCGGGTGGGCGGCTGCTGCTCCGTGCCGGGGACCGCGGACGTGTCGTCGTCTGCGGGTCGGTCGGTAGTCACCAGCCCATCATCCCTTACCGCACAGACCCGTAACCTGGCTGGTGTGACGGTGGTGTCGAGGCCGCGGCGACCTGGCTGGTTCCTGACGGCCGCGGCGGTGGTGACCGCGCTGCTGGTGAGCGGCTGCGGCAACGGCTCGACCGGCACCGACGACACCACCGCGGAGTCGGAGGTCGACGCCGCTTCCCATCAGGTGACCGTGCCGATCTCCGCGGTACAGACCTCCGTCGAGGATCACGGCGCCGAGCCGCGCCAGGTGCTGACGTTCCGCGCCTCGCCCGGAACCCCACAGTCCGTGGTGCTGCGGACCGAGAACGACGTGCACCAGCAGATCGACGGCAAAGCCGACCAGGACTTCTCGACCGCGCCGCTCGCGATCCCGCTCGACGCGACCGCACGCGACGGCGGCGTCGACCTGGTGCTGGGCCGGATCGACACCCCTGACGAGGAACTCGCGGAGGAACTCGCGCCCGCGGAGGGGTCTGCGGTGGGGCTGACCGTCGCCCCCGACGGCGCGGTGACGGCGGTGCAGTTCACGCCGGCCGGCGACGCCGGTGACGAGGCCCGCTCGGCGATAGAGCAGGCCTTCTACCAGGCCGTATACCACACCGTCGTGTTCCCGGACGCGGAGATCGGGGTCGGCGCGGTATGGACGGTGCGCCAGCAGATCACCGGTGGCGTCACTCTCGACCAGGTGACGACCGCGACGCTGACCGCGCTCGACGGGAACCGCGCGACCGTCGCGCTCGACATCACCCAGACGCCACGTGCCAACGTTTGGAACCTGCCCGACGGCGCCGGGATGCTCGACATCGACTACTACGTGATGCACGGAACCGGCACCATGACCCTCGATCTGGAACTGCCCCTGCCCGTCGACGGTCGGATCGAGACGGCGGGCGAGCAGCGCTACCGCGACCCGGAGGGCAAGTCGACGCTGTACCAGTCGACGAGCAGCCTGGTGCAATGGGGCGGGTGATGCTTCTCGCCGCGGGGGTGGCGGTGCTGTGCGGGGTCGCGGCGTGCGCGGCCGAGGGGTGTGGATCGTCGTCGGACGCCGATTCCGGATCGGCTGCGATGTCGCTGGCACCGGTCGGGCCCGCGGTGGCGGCGCCCGATCCGCCGACGGGTCCGCCGTTCGTCGACGCCGACCGGTTGCACGCGGCGCTGCTGGACCCCACGGACCTGCCGGCGGGATTCGCGGAGCTCGCCGATCCGGAGGAACTCGGATTGCCGTCGTCGCCGGTCGACGACGCGCCCGACCGGTCCGGCACGACACCCTCCGACTGTGCGGACGTTTTGGCGCCGATCGGCGACCAGGCGCCGGGGTCGCTGGCGGCGGCGATCGTGAGGTACGGCGGACCGGGGTTCTCGAGCGTCGACGCCGACGCCGCGAGCTACTCGGAGGCGGCCGTGGGGCACGTGTTCACCGCGGTGCAGGAACTGCTGGCGGGATGCGAATCGTATTCGGGCACGGACGCCGACGGGGTGGTGGTGGAGTACCGAGTCGGTGGACTGGATCTCTCGGGCGTCGAATCCAACACCATCGGGGACGCGTCGACGTCGGTGCGCGTGGCGACGACCAGCGAGGGGTTCACGCTGGTGTCCGACGTGGTGATCGGGGTGGTTGGGTCGACGGTGTTCGCGGTGTCGGCCACCCGCGACACCCCGTTCGACCCGGCCTTCGTCACCGAGTTGGGCCGCGTGCAGGCCGAGCGGCTGCGGGGCACGCTCGGCCCGTGACGGGAGGTGTGCGTGATCAGGCGCAGGACGGCGACTGGATCTGCAGGGTGGTGAGCATCATGCAGGCCCACGACTTCTCGATCTTCCACTTGCCGTCCTCCGGCACGAACGGCACCGTCACCAGGTTCGGCTGCTGACCGCTGAGCGTCAGGGTGGCGTTGGCCTGCACGGTGTCGCCGAAATCCTGCACGTCGGTGACCACGACGGTGGCGCCGGCCTGGTTGAACGCGTCGGCCAGCTGGTTCACGAACGCCGGATCGGCGGCGATGCCCTGCACGTACTCGCCCTTCTGGTCCGCGGGGACCGCCGGGTCGAGCGCGGTCTGCAGCTGGGTGTTCAGCTCTTCGACGGTGGGCACCGGCGGCAGGTCGGCGTTCGCGGTCGCGGTGGTCGTGGTCGCCGCGGCGGTGGTGGTCGTGGTGGCGCCGCCGTCGTCGGAGCCACAGGCCGTCATCGTCAGGGCCGCAAGGACGGCCGTTCCGGCGATCAGCGCTCGGCTGGCGTTGCGAAGATTCAACGGGAGTCCTTCGTTCGTGTCGTGCCTACGGTGATGTCGGCCAACCACGCTACCCGTCAGTGAAGGCTGTTCAGTGGATCCGCCGCGGCGAGGTCGGGATCGTCGTCGGCGAAGGTGCGGGTCGGCCCCTGACCGGTGGAGCGGGTCTCGAACCGCACCGTGACCCGGCCGTGCCCGGCGCCCTGCACCCAGCCGTGACCGTGCTCGGGATGGCTCACATCCGCTCCGGGACGCCAGCCCAGCTGCGTGTGCACAGGGGTCGGAGGTTCGGCGTCGTCGCTGGTAGCGACGGTTTCGGGGGCCGAGTCGAGTTCGGGGAACAGCGAACCCTGTGCGAGCGTCGACAGGCCGCTGAACCCGACGCCGACGAGCCGGATCGGGCCGATGTCCATCGGGTCGAGGACGCTGCGCTGGGCCGCGGCGAGCAGCGTCGGGAGTTCCTCCGTCGCATACGGAAGCGTGATCGAGCGGGTGACGATCGTCATGTCGGACTTCTTCAGTTTCAGCACGACCGTGCGCGCGGCGCGGCCGTCACGGTGTAGGCGACGGTGCGCCGCGGCGGCGATCGAGTCGACGACGACGCGGAGATCGCCGAGCCTGGTGATGTCGGCCTGCAGCGTCGTCTCCGCACTGATCTGTTTCGCCTCGGCTCGCTCGGCGACGGGACGGTCGTCGATGCCGCGGGCGAGGCGGTGCAGCGCCGGCCCGACGGTGCCGCCGAGGATCGACGCGACCTCCTGCTCCGGCAACGCCGCGAACGCGCCCACGGTTTCCACGCCGAGCTTGCGCAGCTTCTCCTCGCCCACCGGCCCGATCCCCCACAGCTTGCGCACCGGCAGCGCGGCGAGCAGGTCGTGCTGCTCGGCGGGCGAGACCACCCGCACGCCGTTCGGTTTCGCGAGTCCCGACGCGATCTTCGCGATCTGCTTGCCGGTGCCCGCGCCGAGCGAGGCGACCAGGCCGGTGCGCTCGTGCACGCCGGCGCGGAGGTCCTCGCAGAACCGCCACACCGTCGCCGCGTCGGCGCCGGCGAGTTCGGTCGGCTCCCCGAACGCCTCGTCGACGGACAGTTGTTCGAGCACCGGTAGCCGCTCGCGCACCACATCGAACACGGCCCCGCTCATGGCCGAGTAGACGACCCCGCGCGGCGGCAGCACGACCGCCGACGGGCCGACCATGCGTCGAGCCTGGTGCATGGGCATCGCGGAGCGGGCGCCGAACACGCGCGCCTCGTAGCTGGCGCCGGCGACCACGCCACGCAAACCGGTGCCACCGACGAGGACCGGGCGCCCACGCAGGGTGGGGCGGGTCAGTTGTTCCACGGACGCGAAGAAGGCGTCCATGTCCAGGTGCAGCACCCAGCGGTCGCTGCACGTCGGATCGGTCACGCCGCTGAGCTTCATCAGCCGTGAAGCTACGCCAGGGCTCGACAAATTCGGCGTGGCAGAGTGGTGCGTCATGGACATCGGATTCGGGCTGCCCGTCGGAGGGTCGTGGGCGACGCCGGACAACGTCGCGGAGATCGCCGGGCGCGCCGAGGAACTCGGGTATGCCACGTTGTGGACCTATCAGCGCCTGCTGGTGCCCGCCGACGCGCCGGCCGGGCCGCAGTACCGCAGCGTCCTCGACCCGGTGACGGTGCTCGGCTTCGCGGCGGCGGTGACGTCGCGAATCCGGCTCGGCACCGGGATCGTGAACCTGCCGTTCCAGTCGCCGGTGTTGCTCGGCAAGCAGTTGACGACACTGGACGTGCTCTCGGGTGGTCGGCTCGTCGCGGGCGTCGGGCTGGGGTGGTCCGAGGAGGAATTTGTCGCCTCGGGCGTCGACTTCGCCCGCCGCGGTGCACGAGCCGAGGAGTACCTGGCCGCGCTGCGGGCGGTGTGGGGACCGGACCCGGTCTCGTTCTCCGGCGAGTTCTACACGATCCCGTCGTCGCTCATCGCGCCCAAGCCGGTGCAGAAACCGCACCCTCCGCTGATCCTGGGCGGCGGGGCGCCGGTGGCGCTGCGACGGGCGGGTCGCGTCGGCGACGGCTGGGTCAGCAGCAGCCGCGAGGACGCGGAAGCGCTGGGCGAGAAGATCGAGAGAGTGCGGGAGGCGGCACGCGAGGCAGGCCGCGACCCCGCGTCGTTGCGGTTCGTGTGTCGCGGCGTGGTGCGCGTCGGGCAACGTCGCAAGGCCCTGTCGGGGTCCTACGACGAGATCCGCGCGGACCTCGAGAGGATCGCCGACGCGGGCATGGACGAGGTGTTCGTCGACCTGAACTTCGATCCTGCCGTGGGCAATCCGGACGTCGACCCGGCTGCGGCCATGACGAGGGCGCGCGAGGTGCTGGAGGCGCTGGCGCCGTAGGGGGATTATGCCGGGGGCGCGGCGTCCCGGGCGCTCAGTGATCACGCTGTTGTGGCCCCGTCTACCGGCGTGTCGCGGGCCATTCGCTCGTGATCACGGCGGGCGCCGGGCAACCCCGCCGTGATCACGCCGTTGTGGCCCCGTCTACCGGCGTGTCGCGGGCCATTCGCTCGTGATCACCGCGGGCGCCAGGCCACCGCGGGCGCCGGGTGGCGGGCCGGCCGGGGTCAGCGCTTGGTGATGCGGGCGCGGACGCCGTCGAGGACGTCGACGGCGTCGGGGCCGGGGTCGGCGAGGTCGAGTCTGGTGGCCAGCACCTCGCCGGCGATGAGGTCGGCGTGGGTGCGGGCCCAGTCGGCGTGCGGGCCGGGATCGAGCACCAGCTCGATGCGGTCGGACACGTCGAGACCCGCGGCCTTGCGCGCCTCCTGCAACTCCCGGATCACATCCCGCGCCCAGCCCTCGGCCTCGAGTTCGGCGGTCACGTCCGAGTTGAGCACCACCAGACCGGCGTTGCCGGGCAGCGCCGCCGTCGAATCCGGTTCGGCGGCAACGAGCCTCGCGGTGTACTCCTCGGGGAGCAGGTGCAGACCCGCGGCGCTCACGTTTCCTTCCTCATCCTCCGACCACTGGCCGGCCTTGACCGCCCTGATCACGTCCTGCACCTGCTTGCCCAGGCGTGGGCCGGCGGCGCGTGCGTTGACAACGAGTTCGAAGCGGCCGTGCGCGTCGACGTCGGTGGTGAGGTCGACGCGTTTGACGTTCACCTCGTCGCCGATGAGGTCCGCGAACGGCGCGAGCCGCTCGGCGTCCTCGGCCGCGACCGTGACTTCCGAGAGCGGCAGGCGCACCCGCAGGCCCTGCGCCTTGCGCAGGCTCAGCACCGTCGAGCAGACGGTGCGGACCTCGTCCATCACCTCGACCAGCGCGGGATCGGCGGGGATCTCCGCGGCGCCCGGCCAGTCCGCCAGGTGCACCGACCGCTCCCCGGTCAGTCCCCGCCAGATCACCTCCGTGACCAGCGGCAGCAGCGGCGCCGCGAGCCGGGTGACGATTTCGAGCACCGTGTGCAGGGTGTCGATCGCGTCGCGGTCCTCGTCCCAGAACCGCGAACGCGACCGGCGCACATACCAGTTCGTCAGCGCATCGCAGAACGAGCGCAACGAGTCGCAGGCCTCGGCGATGTCGTAGACGTCGAGCGCCTCGGTCATCTCGGTGCGCGTCGCGGCCAGCTTGGCCAGGATGTAGCGGTCCAGCAAGTGCGGCGAATCCGTCCGCCAGCTGCCGGGTTTCGACGCGTACAGCTGCAGGAAGCTCCACGCGTTCCACAGCGGTCGCAGCGCGTGCCCGGTGCCCTCGCGGATGCCGCGTTCGGTGACGATGAGGTTGCCGCCGCGCAGGATCGGCGAGCTCATCAGGAACCACCGCATCGCGTCGGAGCCGTCGCGGTCGAACACCTCGTTGACGTCGGGGTAGTTGCCCTTCGACTTGCTCATCTTGAGCCCGTCGTCGCCGAGGACGATGCCGTGCGCGGCAACGGTCTTGAACGCGGGCCGGTCGAACAGCGCCGTCGCGAGCACGTGCAGGGTGTAGAACCAGCCGCGGCTCTGGCCGTTGTACTCGACGATGAAGTCGCCGGGGTTGTGCGTAGCGAACCAGTCCTCGTTCTCGAACGGATAGTGCACCTGCGCGTACGGCATCGACCCGGACTCGAACCAGCAGTCGAGCACCTCCGGCACCCGGCGCATGGTGGAGCGCCCGGTCGGGTCGTCCGGGTTGGGCCGGGTCAGCTGGTCGATCATCGGCCGGTGCAGGTCGGTCGGGCGCACGCCGAAATCGCGCTCGAGTTCGTCGAGGCTGCCGTACACGTCGATCCGCGGATAGGCCGGGTCGTCGGACACCCACACCGGGATCGGGCTGCCCCAGTACCGGTTTCGGCTGATGTTCCAGTCGCGGGCACCCTCGAGCCACTTGCCGAACTGCCCGTCGCGGATGTGCTCGGGCACCCAGGTGATCTGCTTGTTCAGCTCGACCATGCGGTCGCGGAACTGCGTCACCGCGACGAACCAGCTCGGCACCGCCATGTAGATCAGCGGCTGTCCCGAGCGCCAGCTGTGGGGATAGGAGTGCTCGATGGTCTCGTGCCGCAGGATCTTTCCGGCGGCCTTGAGGTCGCGGATGATGTTCGGGTTGGCATCGAACACCATCTGGCCCTCGTACGGCGGCACGAGCGCGGTGAACTTCCCGCCCGGATCGAGCGGCTGCACCACCTCGATGCCGGCGGCCGTGGCGACCTCCATGTCCTCCTCACCGAAAGCCGGTGCGAGATGGACGATCCCGGTGCCCGAGTCGGTGGTGACGTAGTCGGCGGCGAGCACCCGGTGGGCGTTGGGCCGGCCATTCTCAGGACCCCAGAAGAAGTCGAACGGCGGAACGTAGGCCAGACCGACGAGTTCGCTGCCCTTGTGTTCGGACAGCACCTGCGGGTCCTCGCCCAGTTCACGCGCGTAGTGCGCCAAGCGGTCCTTGGCGAGCACGTAGCGCTTGCGGTCGGGCCCGGCGACATGCACGTAGTCGAAGTCGACGTGCACCGCCGCCGCCAGGTTCGACGGCAGCGTCCACGGCGTCGTGGTCCAGATCAGCGCGTTGGCGCCGTCGAGCGCCGAGCCGGGCGCGACGAGCACCATGTCCACGGTGACCGCCGGGTCCTGACGCATCCTGTAGGCGTCGTCGAGGCGGGTCTCCTGGTTCGACAGCGGCGTCTGCTCGTACCAGGAGTACGGCAGCACCCGGTAGCCCTGGTAGACCAGGCCCTTGTCCCACAGTTGCTTGAACGCCCACATGACCGACTCCATGAAGTCGAGGTCGAGCGTCTTGTAGTCGTTGTCGAAGTCCACCCAGCGGGCCTGGCGGGTGACGTAGGTGCGCCACTCGTCGGTGTAGCGCAGCACCGATTCCTTGCAGTACGCGTTGAACTCGGCCAGTCCCATCGCGTCGATCTGCGACTTGTCGGTGATGCCGAGTTGCTTCTCCGCCTCGAGTTCCGCGGGCAGGCCGTGGCAGTCCCAGCCGAAGCGGCGCTCGACCTTGTGCCCGCGCATCGTCTGGTACCGCGGTACCAGATCTTTGACGTAGCCGGTGAGCAGGTGGCCGTAGTGCGGTAGGCCGTTGGCGAACGGTGGGCCGTCGTAGAAGACGAACTCGGGCGCGTCGGCACGGGCGTCGATGCTGGCCCGGAAGGTTCCGTCGTCGGCCCACTCGTCGAGCACGCGGCGCTCGAGGGCAGGGAACAGGGCGCCGTCGGGTTCTACGCTCGCGCCCAGATCGACGCGCGGATAGGACTGGCCGGTCATGGCGGTGCGTCTCCTCGTGCCAGTAGTTCGGCACGGGGACGACGGCAGCGCCGGCTTGCGCTGCTACCGCGGTACCACCCCGCTTGCCCGAGCAGGCTCGGGCCACTCTGTCGAGCTGTGACGGGCTCACCCGTTCGGGTCTACTGAGCGGACGAACCCGCCGTTCTTCCGAAGGCTCCCCGGTGATGGCCGGATCGGCGCCGAATCAATACTGCTAGGTCCTCAATACTGCTAGGTACTCAATGATGGCGAATACTCGCTGCTCAGTCTACTGGTTTCTCGCCAGCGTCCTGACCGCCCCGCTCGTTTCGCCCCGCCAGCGCGCTGGCGAGCAGGACGATCGCGCCGACGACGCACACTACGATGCTCGCCCACGCCCACCCGACGGACCCTGTGGTCAGCGCCAGGATCAACAGGGCGAAGCCGATGCCCGCCAATGCGAGCGTCAGTACCAGCACGCAACCCCCCGCGGCACCGGTCGGGCGTCAGTTCTGCCCGTTGTTGGTCTGCGCATCGGCGAACGCGTCGCTACCCTTCGCCGGAACCGCTGAGCCGCGGTTCTCCAGCTCGTCGAGCTGGGACTGCAGGTAGGACTTGAGCCGGGTGCGGTACTCGCGCTCGAACGTCTTGAGCTGGTCGATGCGGCCCTCGAGCACGGTGCGCTGCTGGTTGATCGTCGCCATGATCTCGGAGTGCTTGGTCTCCGCCTCGTTCTGCAGCGCGTCGGCCTTCTCCTGCGCCTGCTTCAGCTGGGAGTCGGAGCGGGTCTGCGCATCCGTGAGCAGCGCCTCGGACTTCTGCTTGGCGTCGGCGAGCTGCGCCTCGGACTTCTGCTTCGCGTCGGCGACCATCGACTCCGACTTGGTGCGGGCCTCGGTGGCGAGCCGCTCGGAGTTGGTGCGCGCGTTGGTGAGCAGCTGCTCGGACTCGGCCTTCGCGTCGTTGGTCAACCGGTCGGCCATCTCCTGGGCCAGGCCGAGCACCTTGGCGGCCTGCAGGTTCGCGGCCTCGCCGCTCGGAGCCGGGCTTGGGGTGGCGGCCACAGCAGCCACGGCGGCGGGCTTGGCCTCGGGTTCCTTGGCCGGAGTCGCCGTGACCGGCTTGCTCGTGCCGGTCTTGGCGTCGCCGAGTTCGGTGTCCAGCTCGCCCACGCGCTGGCGCAGGTCGGCGTTCTCCTCGATCAGGCGGGTCAGCTCGGTCTCGACCAGGTCGAGGAATGCATCCACCTCGTCCTCGTTGTATCCACGCTTCCCGATGGGAGGTTTGCTGAACGCGACGTTGTGCACATCAGCTGGTGTCAGCGGCATGGAGGAATCCCTTCACCCGTCTCGTTGGGTCGAGAAACGGTTCTCGAGGCACGTGTGTCCGGTCTGGAAGTCCACAACACTCTAGCCGGTCTCGATTCTGTCACGCCAAACCGGCGGGCTGCGCCAGGCGCTGGACGATCGACATCAGGATGAAGATAAGAAACAGCAGCACCATGATCGACAGGTCCAGGCGCAGCCCGCCCAGCGATATCGGCGGAATGATCCGACGCAGCAACTTGACCGGCGGGTCGGTGACTGTGAAAAGGGCCTCGAGCAGCACGACGAGCACCCCGCTGGGGCGCCAGTCGCGGGCGAAGGTCCGGATGAACTCGACGATGATCCGGCCGATCAACATCAGCCAGAAGAAGAACAGCACGTAATAGAGGACCTGGAACAGCACACGTCAACTCTGCCCGAGAAACCGCTCGTGATCAAAGTGGCGTGTTGTCTACTCGTGCCGTGTCGACAACAGACGGCGGGCTACTGCTGGTTGTAGAAGCCGGTCTCGGCGATGCGGCGGCGCTCCTCGGCGGAGACGTCGATGTCGGCCGGCGAGAGCAGGAACACCTTGGTGGCGACCTTGTCGAACGACCCGCGCAGCGCGAACGCGAGACCCGCCGCGAAGTCGACGAGGCGCTTGGCGTCCGCGTTGCTCATGTCGACCAGGTCCATGATCACCGGGGTGCCGTCGCGGAAGCGCTCCCCGATGGTGCGCGCCTCGCTGTAGTCGCGGGGGCGCAGCGTAGTGATCTTGGACAGCGGTCCTCCTTCGTCGAACACCGGGCTGTGCCGCTCGTCGACCCGGCTGTGACGTTCATCGACGCGACGGCGATCGAGACCGGCGTCGACGGCCAGCGCGCCGCGAGTGGTGCCGCGTGCGGGCGGTGGGGTGCTCGGGCGGGCCGACCGTGCCGAGATCGGCTCGATGCGGGGGCGACGGTCGTAGTCGTCGCGGTAGTTGTCGGCGTACTCATAGCCTGGAGCGGAATGGCCGGGATCGGCGTAGTCGTCGGCGTACCCGTCGGGGGCGGGCGGACGGCGGCGCGGGGCACCCGGCTCCTCGAGGTAGTCGTCGTCGTAGTCCTCGAGCGGGACCATGCCGAAGTACGCCTTCACCTTGTGCAAAGTGCTCATCGATCGACCTTCCTTGGCATGGCGCCGAATGTTCCTGTTGTGACTGATGAGATTTACGTTATGGGGAGGTTATCGGCCGCGCGCCCATCAACGCGGTACCGACACGCACGCATGTCGAGCCGTGTTCGACGGCAATTTCCAGGTCGCCCGACATGCCCGCCGACAGCCCTGTCGCGCTGGGGTGAGCAGCGACGACGGCGGCGTGCAATTCGGTGAGGCGGGCGAACGATACGGTCGCGTCGGCGCCCAGCGGCGGGATCGCCATCAGGCCCGCGAGGTGCAGGTGTTGCGCTTGCGCGACGCGGTCGGCGAGTGCGGGCAGGTCGACGGACCGGACTCCCCCACGGGTGGGGTCATCGTCGAGGCTGACCTGGACGAACACCCGCAGTGGATCCTCTCGCTCCTGTTCGGCGGCGTGCTCGAGGGCGTCGACGAGGCGCGCGTTGTCCACCGAGTGCACCGCATACGCCCAGCGCGCGACCGGGCGGGCCTTGTTGCGCTGCAGCCGCCCGACCATGTGCCACTCGATGTCCGGGAGGTGTTGGAGCGCAGCTACTTTAGCCGACGCCTCCTGCTCGCGCGACTCGCCGAAGGCGCGGCAGCCGAGCCCGTAGAGGATCTCGACGTCGCTGGCCGGGAAGAACTTGGTGACCGGCAGCAGGGTGACGTCGGCGGGGACGCGGCCGGCCTGCTCGCAGGCGCGGGTGAGACGATCGCGCACGCGGGTCAGCGCGGCGGAGAGGTCGTCGGCCCTGTTCATGCTCGTGTGCTGTCGAGCCAGATCACACCCGCCAGCCTGCCCGTCGGGGCGCCGCGGCGGTGACTGAACAGGCTCGCGTCCTCGATGGTGCAGCGGGGGTCGACCGCGACCGCGCCGACCCCCGCCTCGAGCAGTTGCCGACGCAGGCCGGCTCGCAGATCGAGGCCGGGAGTGCCCTTCGCGGTGGTGGTCGCGCTGCCGGGCAGGTGCGCCTCGACGTCGGCGCGCATCGCGGCGGGCACCTCGTACCGGCGTCCGCTGGCGGCGGGCCCGAGCAGCACACCGATCCGGTCGAGTCGCGCGCCCTGGGCGACCATGATGTCGAGCACCCGCGGCACGATCCCGATCCGGGCACCGACGCGGCCCGCGTGTGCGGCCGCGATCACGCCGGCCTCGTCGTCGGACAGCAGCACGGGCACGCAGTCGGCGGCGAGGGCGACCAACGCGAGGTCGGGGGTCGTGGTGACGAGTGCGTCGGTCGCCTCGACCGGCCCGTCCTGCGGACCGTCCACGACGACGACGTTGCGGCCGTGGATCTGCTCCATGAAGACGAGCCGGTCGCGTGGCAGGCCGAGCTGCTGCGCGAGTCGGTCGCGGTTGGCGGCAACGGCTTTCGGGTCGTCGCCGACGTGATCGCCGAGGTTGAACGAGGTGTACGGCGGTGCGGAGACGCCCCCCTCGCGGGTGGTTACGACGCGGCGGACGCGGTGTGTCACGGGTCGCTCCGCAGGCTCCGCTCCCGGGACCATGGGTCGCTCCGCAGGCTCCGCTCCCGGGGTCACCGACGCATGAACGAGGGCACGTCCACATCGTCGTCGAACTCGTCGGCCGACGGCGCGGCGTTGCGCTGGCTGTGCACGACCGGAACCTCTTCCGCGCGTGGGGCGGGTTCGGGCTCGCGCTCGCGGTAGCTCTGCTGGCCGTTGCTGCTCTGCCGCTGGCCGATCTCGCCGGCGCGGGCGGCGCCGCCGACCGCAGCGCGGCCGCTCGCGGCCTCGACCTGCCGTCGCGCGGGCGTGCCGCCGTCGAAGCCGGCGGCGATGACGGTGACGCGAACCTCGTCGCCGAGGCTGTCGTCGATGACGGTGCCGAAGATGATGTTCGCGTCGATGTGCGCGGCCTCCTGGACCAGCGAGGCCGCCTCGTTGATCTCGAAGAGGCCGAGGTCGGAGCCGCCGGCGATGGACAGCAGCACGCCGTGTGCGCCCTCCATCGACGCCTCGAGCAGCGGCGAGTTGATCGCGATCTCGGCCGCCTTGATCGCGCGCCCGTCGCCGCGGGAGGAGCCGATACCCATCAACGCGCTGCCGGCGCCGGACATGACGGATTTGACGTCGGCGAAGTCGACGTTGATCAGGCCCGGGGTGGTGATCAGGTCGGTGATGCCCTGGACACCGTTGAGCAGCACTTCGTCGGCGGAGCGGAACGCGTCCATGAGACTCACGGCGGCATCGCCGAGTTGGAGCAGGCGGTCGTTGGGGATGACGATCAGGGTGTCGCAGGACTCGCGCAACGCGTTGATACCGGTCTCGGCCTGCCCGCCGCGGCGCTTGCCCTCGAAGGAGAACGGGCGGGTGACGACACCGATGGTCAGGGCGCCCAGCTTGCGGGCGATGCTCGCGACGACCGGCGCGCCGCCGGTGCCGGTGCCGCCACCCTCGCCGGCGGTGACGAA
Organism: Aldersonia sp.; assembly: GCA_036524855.1. Taxonomy (GTDB): domain Bacteria; phylum Actinomycetota; class Actinomycetes; order Mycobacteriales; family Mycobacteriaceae; genus Aldersonia. The sequence continues at coordinate 26,453 of DATDBL010000338.1, forward strand.
GACCATGTCGGCGCCCTTGAGCACCTCTTCGATCTCGTCCTTGTGGTCTTCGGCGGCTTTGCGGCCGACCTCCGGGTCGGCACCGGCGCCGAGGCCCCGGGTGAGTTCCCGGCCGACGTCCAGCTTGACGTCGGCGTCGGACATGAGCAGGGCCTGCGCGTCGGTGTTGACCGCGATGAACTCAACTCCCTTGAGTCCCTGCTCGATCATGCGGTTGACCGCATTCACGCCGCCGCCGCCGATTCCGACGACCTTGATCACGGCGAGGTAGTTGTGCGGGGGCGTCATGGGCTCTCGCCTTCCTTACGATCGCGAATTTTCAGTGGACGACGGGCGTGTCGCAAACTCTAAACCTCAACAGCAGGCTTAGTGTTATGTCAAGTACCCGACTGAGGCGAAACGCTATGTGCTGGGCGGCGGATCCGTGCGCAGGCGCGCCGCGACACGCGGAAAAAGGCGCCTATCGCACCGTCGGGAGATCGGGGCTGGAGACGTCGTAGGTCCGGCCCGGTTGGGCGAGCAGGGGCAGGGCGATGGCAGCCTTGCGCTCGGAATCGGTGGCGCTGCCCCAGATGACGACGCGGCCGTCGGCAAGCGTCAGGCGGATGTTCGAGATCGAGGTGGCGCCGATCCCGCCGAGTTGCAGGCGCAGCGGCGGCGGCAGGGTGGTGAGCACGTCGAGGGTCACGGTCGTGGTGGGGTCGCCGGTGGCTGGCGTCGGCACCGTCAGCCGCGGCAGCCCGGGCGGGGGCGATTCGATCGCGAAGGCGACCGCGCTCGCGTCGATCAGGTGCGGCCCCTCCGGGGAGTCGTAGAACGCAACCGGCACCCGCTCGGAGATCGTCACGCGGACCGTCGACGGATACACCCGCTGCACCCGGGCTTGCGCGACCTTGGGGATCTGCGCGACCCGCGAGGCCGCGGCGGCGGTGTCGACCTGCAGCAACGGCTCCCCCTGCGGCACGTCGAGTGCGGCGAGGACCTCCTCCTGCGGTACCCCGCCCGTGCCGACCACCGACACCTTGCGCACCGACAGCACCGGAGAAAACCATGCGGCCGCGGTGAGTCCGACCACCAGCAGCAGCGCGAGCGTCGTCCACAGCCACCGCCGGCGGTGGCGCCGCGGTGGCGCCGCGTCCACGGCAGCGGCATCGTCGCAGCCGAGGTCGGTGTCGGCGCGGCCGCGCTCGCGGCGCTTGATCCCGATCATTCGCCCTGCCCGCGCTCGCCCTGCCCATGTCTGGGCCGCGACCGCAGCGCGTCGAGGATCTGCCCGCCGAGCATGGTGACGTCACCGGCGCCCATCGTGATGATCACGTCGCCCTGGCGGCTCATCGCCGCGACCTGCCGCCCGACCCGGGACAGATCGGGCTGGTAGTGCACGGGTTTGGTGACCGCCTGCGCGACCAGCGCGCCGCTCACCCCGGGTAGTGGTTCCTCGCGCGCGCCGTACACGTCGAGCACCACGACCTCGTCGGCGAGGTCGAGGGCCGCGGCGAACTCGGTCGCGAACGTCTGGGTACGGCTGTAGAGGTGCGGCTGGAACACGACGATCACGTGCCCCCGCCGCGACCGGGCACCGTCGCGGGCCTCCTGCGCGACCAGTTCGGCGGCGGCGCCGAGCACGGCGCGCACCTCTGTCGGGTGGTGGGCGTAGTCGTCGAACACCCGAACCCCGTGCTCGCGGCCGGTGAACTGGAAGCGTCGGTGCACGCCGCCGAAACCGGACAGGCCCTCGACCAGTTCCTCGACGTCTGCCCCGGCCGCGCGGGCAGCGAGCAGTGCGCCCATCGCGTTGAGCGCCATGTGCCGACCCGGCACGGCGAGGCGAAGCGTGCGCGGGTTCGCCTCGCCGACGAGTTGGAACTGCGCCACCCCGCCGACGTCGCGTGGTTCCCAGCCGCGCAGCCACACCCCGGCCGGTACACCGTCCACCTCGGTCGGCAGCTCGCCGCCGCCGGGCGGGAGCACGCCGTAGCCGAGCACGGTGAGGCCTGGGCGGTTGCGCGCGACCACCCGCTCCGCGAGCCCCGCCGCGCCGGGGTCGGCGAGGCACACGACCAGCGTGCCACCGGGCCGGATGCGGGCGACGAACTCGTCGAACACCGCGACGTAGGCCTCGACAGTGCCGAAATAGTCCAGGTGGTCGGACTCGATGTTGGTGATGACGACGACGTCGGGGTCGTACTGCAGTAGCGACCCGTCGCTCTCGTCGGCCTCGGCCACGAAGATGTCACCGGTGCCGTGGTGGGCGTTGGTGCCGGCCTCGTTGAGTTCGCCACCGACCGCGAACGACGGGTCGTAGCCCGCGTGCTGCAACCCCACGACCAGCATCGACGTGGTGGACGTCTTGCCGTGCGTGCCCGCGATCAGCAGCGTGCGGTGCCCGCGCATCAGGGCGGCGAGCACGGCCGGGCGCAGCAGCACCGGGATCCCGCGGCGGTGCGCCTCGACCAGCTCCGGGTTCGACTTCGGGATCGCGGCGAAGGTCGTGACGACGGCGGTGGGCCCGCCGGGCAGCATGTCGAGGGCGGAGGGGTCGTGGCCGACACGGACGTCGGCGCCGCGCGCCCGCAGCGCGAGCACCGCCCGGCTCTCCTTCGCGTCCGACCCGGACACCGCGCCACCGCGGGCGAGCAGGATGCGCGCGATCCCGGACATGCCGGCACCGCCGATGCCCACCATGTGCACCCGCGACAGTTCGGGCGGCAGACTTTCGGTCCCGGGCGCGGCAGTCGCCGGTGCTTCAGTCGCCGGTGCGGTGTTCGACCGTGCGGTGGCCGACCGTGCGGTGGCCGACCGCGGTTCCTGCTCGGTCACTCGACCGTCCACCCCTTTCTCATCCCGGCGTCCACTCCCCGCGCCGTCCGGACTGCTGCCCGTGCGCCACCTCCAGCACGATGCGCGCCACCTCGTTGGCGGCATCGCGATGGCCCGCGCCCGCGGCGGCCTCGCTCATCTTCTGCAGCCGCGTCCGGTCGAGTATGGCCGGTACGACGTGGTCGATGACGTATTGGGAGGTCAACTGCGCGTCGGGGACGATCTTGCCACCACCCTGCGCGACCACCGGGCGCGCGTTGAGTTCCTGCTCGCCGTTGCCGTGCGGAAGGGGGACGTAGAAGGCGGGCAGACCGACCGCGGACACCTCGGCGACGGTCATCGCGCCGGAGCGGCACATCGCGAGGTCGGCGGCGGCGTAGGCGAGTTCGATCCGGCTCAGGTACGGCAACGCGATGTACGGGGCCTTGTCGAACGGCGCCGCACGCTCGGCCGCGGCGGGCGGCAGGTCGAGGGTGTTCTTCGCGCCGTGCGCGTGCAGCACGGAGACGCCGGCCTGCGCGAGTTCGTTCGCCGCACCGGCGACGGCCGTGTTCAGCGACCGGGCGCCCTGCGAGCCACCGAAGACCAGCAGCACCGGGCCGTCGGGCGGCAGCCCGAACCGGGCCCGTGCGCCGCCGCGGAACGCGTTGCGGTCCAGGCCGGTGATCGCCGAGCGCACCGGGATGCCGACGAGTTCCGCGTCGGGCTTGCCGCGCTGGTGAACGCCGGAGTTGGGGACGGCGGCGAGCACCCGGCCCGCGAGGCGGGCGCCCACCTTGTTCGCGATGCCGGCCTTGGCGTTGGCCTCGTGCACGACGATCGGGATCCGGTTCCTGCGCCGGGCCAGCCCACCGGCGAGGTAGGCGGGCAGCGCGACGTAGCCGCCGACGCCGAAGATCACGTCTGCGTCGGTGGCGTCGAGCACCGCCCGGGTGCGCTTGACCGAGGCGCGGACCTTGCCGGGGAGCCGGAACAGGTCCGTGGACAGCTTGCGCGGCAGCGGGACCGGCGGGATGAGTTCGAGTGGGTAGCCGCGCTCGGGTACCAGCGCCACCTCGAGGCCGCGGGAGGTGCCGAGCACGGTGATCGTCACGTCGGGGTCGATCCGGCGCAGCGCGTCGGCGACCGCCAGTGCGGGCTCGATGTGCCCGGCGGTCCCTCCCCCAGCGACGACCACCGACACCGCGCCCGCCTGGTTCACCTGTAACGACCTCTTTCCTGTGCTGTCCCTCGTGCCTGCTGGCCTTGTTTCCAGGTCGGCTGCTGCCGTGGCTGCCGGCCCGGCTGCTGCCGCGACCGGACCTCACGCGGCGGCGGCGGCTGCTGCTTGCGCCGGCCGTTCGCCACCGCTTTCACCCGCGCGGCACGCC
>DATDBL010000339.1:0-60964 GCA_036524855.1 Aldersonia sp.
ACAGGGCGGCGCCGCCCGCGATCCACGCCGTCGTCATGCCGGGCGCGACGCTGCCGGGACGCAGCCTGCCGATCAGGACCGTCGCGGCGGTGATTCCGACGAGCTTGCCCAGGACCAGGCCTGCGACGATGCCCCAGGTCAGCGGGGACGACGCCGCCGCCCGCAGCGTCTCGGGGGTGAGCCGCACACCCGCGTTGGCCAGCGCGAAGATCGGCACGATGACGAAGCTGGTGTAGGGCTGATACAGCCGCATCAACCGCTCGTTCACCGACACCGCGCGGTCGATGCTGAGCCGCGCGCTTCGTGCGTAGTCCGGGTTGGGCGACTGTCGGAAAGCGCGGGTCAGCTGCGCGGCGCGCTCCACTTCGGTGCGCTTGGGCGGGTACACCGGCAGGATCAGCGCGATCATCACCCCGGCGAGGGTCGCGTGCACGCCCGACTCGTACAGCGCGACCCACGTCGCCACCGCGAAGACCGCGTAGCTCGGTCCCCGCCAGGCCTGCAGCTTGCGCAAGTAGGCGATCGCGACCAGGCCGAGCAGCGCCAGCAGGAACGGCACCCAGCGAAACCGTTCGGTGTAGAAGACTGCGATGGCGGTGAGCGCGCCGATGTCGTCGGCCACGGCGAGGGTGAGCAGGAACACGCGCAGCCGGGCACCGCACGCGGGACCGACGAGCGCGAGCGCACCGAGCAGGAACGCGGTGTCGGTGGAGATCACCACACCCCACGCCTGCGCCGCCGCGCCGCTGGGGTTGATCGCGAGAAACAGCAGCGCGGGCACCAAGAGCCCGGCCAACGCCGCGGCGATCGGCGCCGTGGCGCGGCGGCGGTCGGTCAGCTCGCCCATCGTGAACTCGCGCTTGACCTCGAGGCCGACGACGAAGAAGAACAGCGCCATGAGCCCGTCGTTGACCCAGTGCTGCAGGTCGAGTTCGAGCGACCAAGAGCCGACGTTGACGCCCGCCGGGGTGTGCCAGAACGTCGAATAGGTTTCCCACCACGGCGAGTTCGCCCACAGCAGCGCGACCAGCGTGGCTCCGAGCAGGACTGCTGCGGCGAGGGTTTCGGCGTCGCCGTCGCGTCGAGCGTCTTGCAGCGTCCCGACGAGTCGACGCAACCGACCCGGGTCGGAAAGCGTCTGTTCGGCCACTGGTCACCCCTTGGTCATAACGGCTCGGTCAACTCTCACGATGGTCGGTGCGGAGCCAGCCTAAGCGGAATGCCCACGGGTACGCTGGCCGTGGCTGTGGACGTCCGGGGACGGGGAATGGACGAGGAGGCGTCAATGCGTGTGGGGGCAGCGATCGTGTGCGGGTCGGCGTTGGTCTGCGGGTCGACATTGGTCACAGCGCTTATCGGACCGGTGGGGGTGGCCGGGGCACAACCGGCCCAGTGCATGTCGAGCCGGGGCACCACCATGACGATCATCGACGGGTTGACCGCGTGCGGGTCGGAGACCGATCCGACCGGGTGGGCGCTGGCCTACGGATCAGGCGGCATCGGCTACGCGAAGGCGGACGCCGGCGCCTCGGCAGTCGGTATCGGACTCGACGGCGGGGTCGGCGCGAGCCAGGGCGCCGGTGGCACGCCGACCGCGCTCGGGATCGGACCCGACAGCGTAGCGATCACCTCTGTCGACGGCGGGGCGTTCTCCCTCGCATTCGCCCTCGCGAACTCGCAGGCCCTCGCCGCCGACGCGGATCAGGGAGTCGTGTGCCACGGACCGGGTGCACTCGCCTGGAACGCGGCGGCGGGCCTGTTCTGCGTCGCGAGCCCAGTCGGGACCTGGACCTACCGCTGAACGACCGGTTGTCGCAGGCGGACGTATCCGCGCTGCGCATCGAGCACGGCCACACCGTCAGCGCGATCGGAATCGCGGCACGGGTGGCGCCCGGCGGTTTCGTCGGGCCGGACGGGTCGATCGATCTGGACGCGTTGCGCGAGCACGTCGTCGGCCGGGTCGCGGGGATCCCCCGATTGCGCCAGCGCCTCGGTGGCACCCGGCGTGAGCCGAGGTGGGTGGATTGCCCGGTCGACATCACCGCGCACGTCCGCACCGGGACAGCAGCCACCCTCGCCGACCTGTTGAGCGCCCGCGCGCCGAGATCGCTGCCGCGCGACCTGCCGCTGTGGGAACTCGTCGTGGCGCCAGGGCCGGGTGTCGCGTTCGTCGTGCTGCGGATTCATCACGCGATCGCCGACGGTCTCAACGCGATCATGCTGCTCGTCGGCCTGTTCGACGGAACCTCGCCACCGGGGCCGGCTCGTGTGGTCTCGGTGCCCCAGCGGCGCGGGTGGCGCACGGTCGCCTCGGGGATCCACCGGACGGCGGTCACGATGTGGGCCCGAACCCCGCCGACCGCGCTGCTCGGTCCGCTGGGGCCGCGCGTGGGCATCGGATTCGCGGAGGTCGATCTCGTGGCGCTGGCCCGTGGAGCCGAGTCCCGGGGCGTCACCGTCAACGACGCCCTGCTCGGCGCGGTCGCGGCGGGAATCGACGCGCTGCTCTCCGCTCTCCGGGAGGCGGCGCCACCGAGTCTGCGGGTGTCGGTGCCGGTCGCGCTCCCGCGGACTGGCGGGAGTGGAAACCGGGTCGGCGTGATGCTGGCCGAATTGCCCTTGGAAGTGTCCGACCCGGACGCGCGGCTGCGAACGATCGCTGAGCAGACCATTGCGGCGAAGACCGATGCCCGCTCGCGCGGCAGCCTCGAACTGGTGCGCTCGCGGATCGGGATGCGGCTGTTGCGCGTGATCGCGGCGCGGCAGCGCCTCATCGCCGGCTTCGTCACCAACGTCCCGGGGCCGCCGGCAGCGTTGTCGCTGGCCGGCGCGCCGATTTGCAGCGCCTGGCCGATCTCGGGTCTCGGGGGCAACGTGCGCCTCGCGGTCGCGGCGCTGTCCTACAACGGCAGGCTCGAGGTCACCGTGCAGGTCGACGCCGACGCGCTGCCGGTCGGTGAGTTCACCGGGGCGCTGCAGGCCGAGCTGACCCGGGTCAGCCGACGCGGACCGCAGTGAGGAACAGCACGTATCGCCGCATGGGGAGTTCTGCCCATCGTGGCGGGTGAACGACATCGAACGCGTCTGCGTATCAACCCGCATGCCTGTTTCGTTGCTGACCGGCGCGCTCGACACGGTGCTCGCGGAGGTCACGCCGGAGCACTACTTCCGGTGGCGTCGCGCCCGCTCCGGCGACCCGTTCGAGGTGCGCTTCCCCGGACTCGGGCGGGTGTTGTTCACGGCACATCCGGACGGCGCCCGCGACATCTTCCGCGCCCCGCCCGACACCTTCGTCACGCCGCTGCCGAATCCGATCGCGCCACTGGTCGGGGAGGCGTCGTTGATCCTCGTCGACGGCGAGCGACACCGCCGCGACCGCGCGCTGCTGATGCCGCCGTTCCACGGCCAGCGCATGCGTGCCTATGGCGAGATCATCCGCGAGTCGGCCCGAGCCGAGATCCGGACCTGGCGGGCAGGCAGCCGGTTCGATTCGCGCCAGGCCGCCCGGGCGATCACGCTGCGAGTCATCCTCGAGGCGGTGTTCGGGCTCGACGGCCGCGACCGCCGCGACGAGTACACGACAACCGTCGCCGACCTCCTGGCGAGCTACAACACCGCCCTGCTGCTGGTACCGCCGCTGCGGCGTGGTGTGTTCGGGCTCGCGCCCTGGGACCGCTTCGTCCGGCTCCGCGACCGATTCGACGCCCTGCTCGACGAGGACGTCGATCGGCGGCGAGGGCTGCGCCAAACCGGAGACGACGTGCTGAGCATGCTGCTTGCGACGCGCTACGACGACGGCTCTCCGCTCGACGACGGCGACCTGCGCGAACAACTGCGCACGCTTCTCGTCGCCGGTCACGAGACCACGGCGACGTCGATTGCGTGGGCGCTCTATCACGTGCACCGCCACCCCGCGGTGCGTGAGCGGCTGGTCGCTGAGGTGCGCGCGCTCGGGCCCGACGTGCCGGCCGAGGACCTCGCACGACTGCCCTACCTGGACGCGGTCTGCAAGGAGACGCTGCGACTGCATCCGCCGGTGCCGGTGGTGCTGCGCCGGCTCGCGGCACCGCTGGAGATCCGTGGCGTCGGGGCGCCTGCAGGCGCGACGGTCGGCGTGGCACTGGAACTGCTGCACACCCACCGCGACGTCTGGGGGCATCCCCGACGCTTCGACCCGCAGCGCTTCCTCGACCGCCGGTACGGCCCGTTCGAGTACGCCCCCTACGGCGGCGGGCACCGGCGCTGCGTCGGGTTCGCGCTCGCCGAGTACGAGTTGCGGATCGTGCTCGCCACGATCCTCGCCGAGGCGTCGATCGCATTGCCGGCGGACGCGGCCGCCGCGCCGATTCCGGCGTCCGTCCCGGCGAACATCGCAACCGGGCCCTGGCGGCCGATCGTATTCGACGTACTTGCCGAGAATCGAGGCGAAACCGCTGCGTGACGGATGTCACAGCGGAAATCACAGAACTATAACGCTAGTCACAAATCTCCGATTTTCGCAGCCGAATCGTAATCTTTGATTGGCCAAGACGAGCCCGATGTGTACTAATGGACACTCGAAACGGCCTCTGAGGCCGTCGTATGTGCTGTCGTTCGCAGGTCACGACCTAGCGACACGGGAACGGATTGGGAAACTCGAATGCGAAAAAGTTATCGCAGGAATGTCACGGCCGCTCGGCGCGGGAAGGCCGCGGTTGCGCTGGTCGGTGCCGCCGCCGCCGGTCTCGTCGTGCTCGCCCCGGCAGCCGGGGCCGACCCGCTGTGGCCGGGCGGGCCGGACGTGCCGGGTGTGCCGACACTGATCCCGCCGAACGTTGTTCCGCAGAACCTCATCCCGCCGAACCTGCTGCCGGAGCCCCCGAAGCCTGCCTACTACGCGCCGGGCATCAGCCCGACCGCCGGTGAGGTCGTGGGCGGCAAGCGCGTCATCGACTTCGTCTTCGGCAAGCCGATCGAGGACCGCGCCGAGGCCGAGAGCACGATCAAGGTCACCGCGAACAAGAGCGTGCCCGGGCACTTCGAGTGGATCGCCGACAACCACCTGCAGTGGCTGCCGGACGACTTCTGGCCGCGCGGTACCCAGGTGAGTGTCGAGGCCGCGGGCGCACAGACCGAGTTCGCGGTCAGCGACGAGATGACCAGCGTCGCGGACGCCGGCTCGCACGAGTTCACCGTCAAGATCGGCGGCGACGTGGTCAAGACGTTCCCGGCCTCGCTGGGCAAGCCGGGCCACGAGAGCCCGAACGGCACCTTCACCGTGCTCGAGAAGCTCGACCACATGATCATGGACTCCTCGACCTACGGTGTGCCGATCGACGCCCCCGAGGGCTACCGCACCCCGGTCGACTGGGCCACCCGCATCACCTGGGGCGGCATCTTCGTGCACTCCGCGCCGTGGTCGGTGAACCAGCAGGGCAACTCGAACGTCAGCCACGGCTGCATCAACCTCAGCCCCACCAACGCGAAGTGGTTCTTCGACAACGTGCGCAACGGCGATCAGGTCTCGATCGTCAACGCCTGACGCGACCCTGAGTGGTTGACGAGGCAGGGCAAATCCCCGTCGCTTCGCTCGCCCCAGGCGGACTCGTCAACCACTCACGGCTGTCACCAGATGCGTACGCGCTGGTCCGGGTCGAGATAGAGGGCGTCGCCGGGCCGGACGTCGAACGCGGCGGCGAAGCCGTCGATGTTGCGGATGACCCCGTTGCAGCGGAACTCCGGCGGTGAGTGCGGGTCGGTCGCGAGGCGGCGCAGCGCCTCCTCGTTGCGGACCTTCGTTCGCCACACCTGCGCCCAGCCGTAGAACACCCGCTGCAATCCGGTGAGGCCGTCGAGTTCCGGGGCGGCCTTGCCGTCGAGGGCGATCTTGTACGCCTCGAGCGCGATCGACAGGCCACCGAGGTCGCCGATGTTCTCGCCGATGGTGAACTCGCCGTTGACCTTGTGGCCGGGCAGCGCGCTCGGCTCGAACTCGTTGTACTGAGCGATGAGCGCCTTGGTCCGCTTGCCGAACTCGGTACGGTCGCCGTCGTTCCACCAGTCGATCATGTTGCCGTCGCCGTCGTACTTGGCGCCCTGATCGTCGAACCCGTGCCCGATCTCGTGGCCGATCACCGCCCCGATGCCGCCGTAGTTGGCCGCGTCGTCGGCGTCGGCGTCGAAGAACGGCGGCTGCAGGATCGCGGCGGGGAACACGATCTCGTTCATGCCCGGGTTGTAGTAGGCGTTCACCGTCTGCGGCGTCATGAACCACTCGTCGCGGTCGACGGGTCCGCCGAGCTTGCGCAGGTCGCGGTCGTACTCGGCGGCGTAGCCACGCCGGTAGTTGCCGACGAGGTCGTCTGGCTCGATCGTCACCGCGGAGTAGTCGCGCCACTTGTCGGGGTAGCCGATCTTCGGGGTGAACTTGTCCAGCTTCGCCAGCGCCGCGGTCCGGGTCTCGGGACTCATCCATTCGAGATCGGCGATGTTGCGGCGGTATGCCTCGATCAGGTTGGCGACCAGGTCGACCATCCGGGTCTTCGCCGCCGGCGGGAAGTGCCGCTCGACGTACAGCTTGCCGACCGCCTCGCCGAGTAGGTCCTGCACCAGCGACACGCCGCGCTTCCAGCGTTCGCGGTTCTCGGGCGCACCGGTGAGCCGCTTGCCGTAGAAGGCGAAGTTTTCGTCGACGATCGCCGAGGTCAGATACGGCGCGCGGGAGTGCAGCAGCCGCCAGGTCAGCCAGGCCTGCCAGTCCGCGATCGGTTCGGAGGTCCACAGTTCGGCGAAGGTGCGCACGTAGCTGGGCTGGCGCACGACGAGTTCGGCGAACAGTTCCGAGGTCGGTTCGATGCCCTCGGTGAGGCCGCCGAACCAGGCGATCCAGTTGAAGCCCGACACCTGTAGGCCCATCGACCGGAACGTCACCAGGTTGTAGCTCTTCTCCGCGTCGCGACGCTTCACGACGTCCCAGTGGCCCGCGGCGAGCTTGCGTTCGAGCTCGACGACCCTGGCCGGGTCGTGGTCGAGCCCGGCCAGGGCGAACATTCGGCCGATGTGCGCTGCGTAGTCGGCGCGCAGTTCCGCGTGCTCGTCGAGCCGGAAGTACGACTCGTCGGGCAGGCTGATGCCGGACTGGGTGAAGTGTGCGAGGTAGCGCGTCGAGTCCTTGTCGTCGGTATCGACGTACACGGCGAGCGCACCGCCGATGCCGACGCGCTGCAGCCCGCCGAGCACCCGGGCCAGCGTGTCGTGGTCGCCGGCGTCCCGGATCGCGGCGAGTTCGTCGGCGATCGGGTCGAGGCCCGCGGCCTCGGCGGCGTCGGCGTCCATGAAGCTGGCGTAGAGGTCGCCGATCTTCTGCGCGTCGCTGCCCTGCGGAGCGCCCGCCCCGGCGGACTCCTGGATGATCATCTGCACATCGCGCTCGGCCTGGTCGTACAGCGTGCGGAAGGCGCCGTCCACCGCGCGGTCGGCGGGGATCTCGTACTCGTCCAGCCACCGACCGTTGACGTGAACGAACAGGTCGTCCTGCGGGCGGGTCTCGGTGTTGCGGTGAGACAGGTCGATTCCCGACTTCTGCCCCGAACCCAGCCCCGTGTTCTGCACTGTCATGCCGTCCATCCTTACACCCGTCATCCGGTGATGCCGAGGTTGATCGCTGCGAGCACAACGGCGTCCTGGCGCGCCGTCGTGAGGATGCCGGTCTCGTCGAAGATGCCGTCGGTGTCGTTGCGGGTACCGCGGCCGGCGTGATCGGTGTACGGCGAGGCCTCGGCGAAGATCGCGTCGGACAGGTCGTCGTCGAAGAACAGTTGGCTGGTGAGCACGGTCTGTCGGTCGATGTGCACCTTGATGTGGATGTGCACGGTGCGGCCGCGGTACCAGCCCGGATAGATGGTGGTGAACCGCACGATGCCCGACGCGTCGGTGGCCTGCGCGCCGCGCAGGTAGGTGCCGTCGTCGCTGGTCGTGGCTTCGGCTTCGCCGGAACTGTAGGAGCCGTCGGAGGTTTCGCCGGAAGCGTCCGCCCGGTCCGGGGGGCCGCCCTGCCCGCCCGGCGCACCGCCGGGAGCGCCCTGTCCGCCGGCTTGTCCCGACATGCCGGGCCCGTTGGCCGCGGCCGAGCCGGATTCGAAGCCCGAGTAGCTGCCGCCGGCGTCGCAGTGCCAGATCTCGACGACCGCGCTCGAGATCGGGGTGGCGCAGTCGTCGAGGTCCTGCACACGCATCGCGAGTTGCAGCTCGAGCCCGGGCCGGCCCTCGCGGACGTCGCTGCGGATCGAGTCGACGTCGAACCAGTACGGACCCTGCGTCTCCTCCTTCGACGGAATGCACGTGGGCGCCGAGTCCAGCAGCGCGAGCAGCGGATCGTCGGTGGTCGCGGCGACGGTGCCGGCGGCCGTCGTCGTCGCGGCGGTCGAGGTGTCACTGCGATCCGTGCACGCGGCGATCAGGCCGGCCAGGCCGACCGTCCCACCCAGCGACAGCGCCCGTCGTCGGCTCACCCGCTCCCGGCTGCGCCGGACCTCGTCGTTCATGCCTCACCTCCGTGTCCTCGGTCGCAGACCATCGTGCGCGAGCGGGCTGCGCGCCGACCGTATGGATCCTGGGAGGGTGCTGTGAGTTGCGGTCAGCGGGTGGGCGGCGGGGGGATCGTGACGCTGAACCGGTCTTCGATGTTCGACTGGAACTCGTCCTGGCACCGCTGCTGTGCGGCGAGGTCGGAACCGGCGCGGTCCAGGCAGTCGACGAGGTTGTCGCCGCCTAGCCATTTGAAGATCCCGATGCCGATGAAAACGAGGAAGATCGACGCTGCAATCGCGAGCACGCCCAAAATCCCGCCCGTGATCGCCATCCCGCCGCCGCCGCGGTTGTCCCGGCGCGACCGCGACCACGCGATCAGGCCGAGGATCAGGGCGATCAGGCCGAGACCGATACCGCCGACGATCGTCCAGCACAGCAGCAGCGCGACGATGCCGAGTACGAGCGCCCAGATCGCCAGCGCATTGCCCTGCTTGGGCGGTGGTCCGTAGTTCGGTGGTGGATACCCCTGATAGGGCTGCTGGCCGTAAGGCTGCGGCGGGCCCTGGTTCCACTGGCCCTGATTTCCCTGACCCTGATTCCACTCGCCCTGATTCCACTGGGGCTGCTCGCCGGGCTGACCACCGGGGTATGGCGGCTGCGACATGGTGGTCCTCCTCGGGTGCTCAGGCTGCGGGTGCGCCCAGTCGGGCGTGCATCTCCCAGACCAGTACTTCTGCGGGTCCGTTCGCGACGAGGCGCTGACCACCCGAATGCGTCAGCCGCACCGCGTCGCCAGCGTACAACGGGCCGACGCCCTCCATATCGACCTCGCCGCGGGTGACGAAAACGTGCAGATAGGGCGCATCGGGCAACCGCACCGTGCCGTTCGGATGCATGCGTGCCGCGTGCAGGGCCGAGTGGCGGCTGTTGATCGTGATCGCGGTGTCGTCGCGGTGTTCGGGCCGACCGGAGGCGACCGTCACCAGGTCGCCCGCGGCGAGTTGCTCATCGATCTCGAGTTGCTGATAGCCGGGCGTCAGCCCGGGCTCGTCCGGGACGACCCACATCTGGACGAAATGCACGGGCGGCGTCGTCCCCGGGTCGGTATCCGGTGCCACGCGGTAGGAGTCGTTGCGCTCGGAATGCAGGATCCCGGTGCCGGCGCTCATCCGCTGCGCGAGCCCCGGATAGATCACGCCGGCGTGACCGAGCGAATCCTGGTGCACCAGGCTGCCGTCGAGCACCCATGTGACGATCTCCATGTCCCGGTGCGGGTGGGTGTCGAACCCCTGACCGGGAAACACGATGTCGTCGTTGTTGACGAGCAGCAGACCGTGGTGGGTGTTGTCCGGGTCGTAGTGCGCGCCGAACGAGAACGAATGCTTCGAATCCAGCCACGACAACCGGGTCTTGAGCCGGTCGCCGCCCCGGTGAACGTCGACATGCGGGGTGGTGGGCGCGGACACTGCAGACTCCTTCCGGCTACGACGTTCAGGGTACGGGCGCAGACGCGCCCGAACCCTGCGTGCGAGCGATCGTTACCGCAGCGAGGCGTGCGTCGCGGGGATCGTGCCGAGCCGTCCGGCCTGGTAGTCCTCGAACGCCTCGATCACCTCCGTGCGGGTGTTCATGACGAACGGCCCGTACATCGCGACCGGTTCGCGGATCGGCTTGCCGCCCAGGATGAACACCTCCAACGACTCGGTGCGCGAGTCCTGCCGGTCGGCCGCGCCGAGGGTGATGCTCGACCCGGTGTGGCCCGGCCCGAAGACCGCGGTCTGGCCGTCGCGAATCGGGCGGCGCTCCGCCCCGACCGTCCCCTCGCCGGCGAGGACGTATACGAGTGCGTTGAAGTCAGGATTCCACGGCAGCACGAGTTGCGCGCCCGGTGCGATGGTCGCGTGTGCCAGTGCGATCGGCGTGTAGGTGGACCCGGGCCCGTGGTGTCCGCCGATCTCACCCGCGATGACGCGAACCAGGGCTCCGCCGTCGGGCGAGGAGAGCAGCGCGACCTTCGAGCCGGTGATGTCCTGGTAGCGCGGATCTGCGCGCTTGTTCGAGCGTGGCAGGTTCACCCACAACTGGATGCCGTGGAACAGGCCGCCGGACGTGACCAGATGCTCGGGCGGGGTCTCGATGTGCAGGATCCCGCCGCCCGCGGTCATCCACTGGGTGTCGCCGCCGCCGATGGTGCCGCCGCCACCGTTGGAGTCCTGGTGCTCCATGATTCCGTCGATCATGTAGGTGACGGTCTCGAAGCCGCGGTGCGGATGCCACGCCGTCCCCTTGGGTTCGCCCGCCCCGTACTCGACCTCGCCCATCTGGTCCATGTGGATGAACGGATCGAGGTGCTGCATCGGGACACCGGCGAACGCGCGATGTACGGGGAACCCCTCGCCCTCGAAGCCCCGCGGAGCGGTGGTCACCGAAACGACCGAGCGGGTGGCGGCGGCATCCTCTCCGGTGGCCGGTTCGACGATCTTCGGCAGAGCCAGGATGTTGTCGACGGTTACCGCAGGCATGGCGTCCTCCATTTGGTTGATTATTCAACTACCTGTGCCCGGTTCAACGTCGCCGCGGTCCGATTATTCCTCGCGGATATTGTGGCCGTGTGCCCAAGCCCGAGGTGACGCTGGAGAACGGCGACGCCGTGTACGACTACTACCTCGACCACCACCAGAAACGCTGGCAGGCCAAGGCCGCCTACGCGCTGTTGGCGCGGCGGTACCGCCCGCGCGTCGGGTACGCAGACGGCGCGAAGGAGCAGTTGAAGGCGCTCGTCGCAAGTGGCCGGCGGCTGCTGATCGCGATCAACCACCTCAGCGAGAAGGACCCGTACACCCTCGCCGCGGCGGCCTGGCGCTCGCCGCTGCGGCCCATCATCGGGCGGGCGCGGGTGCTGGCGAAGGACGAGTTGTTCCTCGACCCGAAGGTGCGCCGCCGCGTCGAAATGATGGGTGCGATCCCGGTGTTCCGCGGGAAGAACTACGGCATCCGCACGGTGAACGCGGCCGGGCAACGCATGATGGACGTCTGCGCGACCCGGATGGCCCGCGGCGACGACATCGCAGTGTTCCCCGAGGGCACCTGCAACGACGTCGACCCAACCCAGGTCCAGCCGATCGGCTCGGGCATCGGCCACATTGCATTCCGAGCGCACAAACTCGGCGTCGACCCGGCGCTGGTGTTCCTCGGCCTCAGCTACGGTGGGGGCACCGACGTGCGTTCGGCGAGTTACTGGTTCGAGGCCCCGGTCACCGACGTGCCCGCCAAGCCCGCCGAGATCACCCGCGTGGTGCGCGACGGTCTGCAGCGCGCGCTCGACGGGGCGGTCGCGGCGTACTGAGGCGCCTCACGACTCGGGGAGTCCCAGCCGCTCGCGGGCCCAGTCGGGCACGAGGGCGAGATAGTCCTGGTTCTTGCCGACGAACCGGTGCACGAACGGGCAGAACGGCAGCACGCCGAGCTTCTCGTCGCGGGTCGCGTCGAGCGCGTCGCGGATGAGAATCTTCGCCAGACCTTGACCCTCGTGGCGCGGGTAGATCTCCGTGTGCACGAAGGCGCGGTTCGCGCCGGCGGGTTCGTACACCGCGAAGCCAGCGAGCGATTCGTCGGCGTAGATCTCGAACCGGTGGAGGTCGGGGTTGTCCTGCACGCGAGTCTGCACGATTCGACGGTACCTCCCGCGGTCGCGCAGAATGCTCCTCGTGCGCATCGTCATCGCTCCGGACAAATTCAAGGGCTCGCTGAGTGCGCGGGAGGTCGCGGATGCGCTCGCCGACGGACTGACCGCCGAGCATCCGGACTGGCAGATCGTGCGGGTGCCGATCGCCGACGGCGGCGACGGCACGGTGGCGGCGTTCGTCGCTGCCGGATGGCAGCCGATCGCGCTCCCCGTCGACGGTCCTACGGGTGAATTGCACCAGGCGCACTACGCGATGGCCGGGGAGACCGCGGTGGTGGAACTCGCTGCCGCGGTCGGGTTGGTCGCGCTGCCCGACGGTCGGCTGGATCCGCTCGGCGCCAGCACGTTCGGGCTCGGCGAGGTGATCGCCGACGCCCTCGACCACGGCGCGAATCAGGTCGTCATCGGGCTCGGCGGCAGCGCCTCGACCGACGGCGGTGCCGGCATGCTGCAGGCGCTCGGCGCGCGGGTGCTGAACGGAGCCAGTGAGGACGTCGGGCGGGGCGGTGCGGCGCTGCTCGACGCGGCCACCCTCGACCTGTCCGACCTGCACCCCGCCGTTCCCGGCACGGACTTCGTGCTCGCCTGCGACGTCGACAATCCGCTGCTCGGTCCGCACGGCGCGACCGCCGTTTACGGGCCGCAGAAGGGAGCCGACGAGGCGCAGTTGGCGATGCTGGAATCGGCGCTCGCGCACTGGGCCGAGGTGGTCCGCGTCGCGACCGGAACCGACGCGAGCCTTACGCCCGGTGCGGGCGCGGCGGGCGGCACCGGTTTCGGCGCGATGTCGGTGCTGGCCGCGGGGTCGCAGCCGGGCATCGACATCGTGCTCGAGCTGATCGACTTCTCCGCCCTCGTCGCCGGCGCCGACCTCGTCGTCACCGGGGAGGGGTCCATCGACGAGCAGACCCTGCACGGCAAGGCCCCGGTGGGGGTTCGGGACGCGGCAGCGGCGGTCGGAGCGCCGGTTGTCGTGGTCGCGGGCCGCAGCCTGCTGTCCGACGAGCGGGTGCGCGCCGAAGGATTCGTCGAGTGCTACACGCTGGCCGAACGCGAACCAGACCTCGCTCGGTCGATGGCCGACGCCGCCGAACTGCTGCGCGGGGTCGGCCGCGACATCGCGCGGCGCTAACGGGAGGCGAGGAACTCGATCGCCGCGGCGTACCCCTGGATGCCGAGTCCGGCGATGACGGCCGCCGCGATCGGCGAGACGTAGGAGTGGTGCCGGAACGCCTCGCGCGCGTGCACGTTGCTGATGTGTACTTCGACGATCGGGACCTCCGGGATAACGAGCGCGTCCCGCAGGGCGACCGAGGTGTGCGTCCAGCCGCCCGGGTTGATCACGATCGCCGAGGCAACCCCGCGCGCGGCGTGGATTCGGTCGATCACCGCGCCCTCGTGGTTGGACTGGAAGGTCTCGACCGTGCGGCCGAACCGGGCGGCGGTGTCCGTGCACAGAGCGACGACGTCGTCGAGTGTCGCCGACCCATACACCTCGGGTTGGCGCGTGCCGAGCATGTTCAGGTTCGGGCCGTTCAGCACGAGGATCGGGCCGGGGGCGGACATGGCAGCAACCGTAGCAATCCGCGCGGTGAGAACTCTCAACGCACGCCGTAGATTGAACCAACCATGAACATCACCTCGTCCGCGATTTCGCTCAACGTGCCCGACCCGGTCACCTCGGCTGGGTTCCTGAAGGATCATTTCGGCTTCGCCGAGGACATGGCCGCCGACGGCTTCGTGTCGCTGTCACGGCCCGACGCGGGGTTCAACGTCATCTTCCTGCGCACCGGGCTCGAGACCTTCCAGCCGGCGCGGATCGGGGGCAGCGCGGGCGCGGGCTTGCTGATCGTGTTTGTCGTCGACGCGATCGACGACGAGTACGCGCGGCTGCAGTCCGAAGGGGTCGTGATCGAGACGCCGATCCAAACCGAACCGTGGGGTGAGCGGTTCTTCCAGGTCGCCGATCCGAACGGGGTGGTGATTCAGGTGGTCCAGTGGGTGGAGCAGTCAGGGTAGGTCCGCGGGTGGGCGGGCGAGGGCCTGCCCGGTGCACGCCGGTATGCGCCACTTCTTCGAGGGCGTGCCGAATCTCCAGCTGGGCGTCGTCGCTCACAACGAGCCGGTGGATCGCTTCGTCGGCCACCCTGACCCGGTCGATGAAGGACATGGTGTTGAAGATGCCGGGGATCTGGTCGTAGCTGGCGCGGCGAATCCGCTCCGCCGCGTCGTTCTCGCCCTGCGGCGGCGGCGTGGTCTGCTCCCGCAGGAACGCCGTGAGGTACTGCCGCTGTTGTTCCTCGGAGAGATCTCGGAGAGATTCGGCACCGGCACCGAGAGTTGGAACAGCTTTTCCAGGAAGAGTGAACCGAGGCTGCATGCTGCTGTCCCCAGTTTTCGTGGTTGCTGTGGTGTAGCGGTGGGAGGATCGTGTGTGATTTGCGGACGTGGCTCAGGCGAAGGCGTCAAGGTCGAGAGTGATCTCCAGGCCGTCTTTCTCAATGACGATCCTCGGGTGTTCGGCTCCGGTGGCAGCGAGGTATTGCCGCAAGGTGGAGAGCAGAAGGTCGTCGCGCCGTTCGATGCGGGAGACGGTGCCTTGGTCGGTGTCGAGGGCAGCGGCGACTTGTTGCTGTGTGAGGTTGCTGGCCTTACGGATGTCGGCGAGTCCTTGGGCGTGGATGCGGTTGACGGTTTCCCGTTCTGCCCGGTGCCGGCGGACGTCGTCGGCGATCAGCGGGTCGCTGACGAGTTTGTCAATGCGGTCGTTGGCGCGGCGGAAGCGGGTGCGCGAGGTGGGTTCGGTCATGACGGGTGTTCTCCTCGGGTTTGGTGGAGCCAGTCGCGAATCGCGGTGTCGGCCCGAGGGCCGACGCTGTTGTAGAACACGTCGCCCATGCGCGCTTTGTCGGCGGCGAACAGGGCGACGACGACGGCGTCGCCGTTCGGAGGAAACCAGCAGATCAACCGGAAGGCGATGGACGGGTCGTAAGGGTGTGCGGTGCGCCATACCTGGTAGTTCCGGGATTGGCGGACGCGTTTGAGGTCAGGGGTCTCCGAGGTGGGTAGGCCTTCGAGGTCGCGCAGTTGTTGGAGGGCGTCGGCGGCGCGTGCGAGTGTTCTGCGGGCGGGTTCGTCGCCGCCGCGGGCTTTCGATTCGATGCGGTCGAGCCAGTCGAAGAAGTCCTCGGGTGCGTCGACGTACACCTACAGAGTATGTACTGAAAGCCATATGGTGTCAACACCATGTTTGCAGTAAGGCTGCCCGATGACTACTGCTGCGCGGCTCATTGTCCTGGTCCGTTGGGCTCACAAGAAACACCGACTGGAACCCATTCCGCACCGGCAAAGCCATCGACCCCGCCCGGTTCGCCGTAGCTACACAGATTCGGAACTCGTCGCTGGTGACGGCGACAGGACGGACCTGCATGGTCTCCCTGGCGATCTTCGAGCACTGTCGAGAATTGCTTGGGTCAACGCAGAAACGGCCCCACGAACGCGAGCACCTCGTCGCGCATCATCAGCGTCGTCCCGTGGTCGCCGCCCTCGACAACGTGGAACTGCGCGCCTTCGATGAGGTCCGCGGCCGCGCGCGAGTCCTCGAGGCGGACCCGGTCGTCCGATCCGGCGAACAGCAGGGCTGGTAGGTGCAGGCCGCGCAGGACGTCGTCGTCGATGCTGGGCATCGCCTCGGTCTCGTGGAAGTAGGCGACGATCGCGGCGGGGTCGTTCGCACGGAAGACCGCCTTCGTCGCGGAGCCGAGCGGCGCCCGGCTGCGCTCCTCCCAGCGGGCGAGAAACCCATCCCAGCCCTCGGTTTCGAGCACCTCGACGCAGCCGGGAAAGAACAGTTTGTCGTAGACACCGTCGCGGTGCCGGTGGCTGCCGCCGCCGAGCACTATCGACGCGACTCGGCTCGGCTCCTCGATCGCGAGCGCCAGCGCGGCGCGGGCACCGAACGAGTACCCGAACACCTCCACGTGGCCGAGTGCGAGGTCGTCGAGCACGGCCACCAGGTCGCCGACGACGTGGTCCATCGCGTACGCCTCCGGCTCGTGCGGCTTGTCGCTGCGGCCGTGTCCGCGCAGGTCGACGAGGATCGTGCAGAACTCGTCCTGCAGCGCGCGCACGTATCCGGTGCTTCGCCAGATCGCCCTGGTGAGGGCGGTGCCATGGATCAGCATCAGTGGACGACCGTCGCCGCGGGTCTCGTAGGAGATCGCCACGTCGTCGGTCGGGTTGTGCGCGGTGGGCATTCGGTCAGTCTGCCGGGCGGAGCCTGCGGAGCGACCCGGACCTGCTAGCTCTCCTCTATCCGCCCGTCGGTCACCCGCAGCCACCGCGTCGGGGCTATCTCGCGCAGGAATGCGAGGTCGTGGCTGGCGACGATCAAGGCGCCACCGAAGCCCGCGATCGCCTGGGTGAGGTGGGTGCGGCTCGACAGGTCGAGGTTGTTGGTCGGCTCGTCGAGCAGCAGCAGCCGCGGCGCGGGGTCGGCCCACAGCGTCACCGCGAGCGCGGCCCGCAGCCGTTCCCCGCCCGAGAGGGTCGACAGCTTGGCGTCGGACTCGGATTTGCGGAACAGGAAGCGCGCCAGCCGGCCGCGGATCTCCTCGGAGGTCGCGGCGGCGGCCCGGGCGGCGAGGTTCTCAGCGACCGAGGCGTCCTCGTCGAAGATGTCGAGGCGTTGCGGCAGCATGCGGCACGAAACTGCGGGCGGCGCAGCCACGATCCGGTGCAGCAGCGTGGTCTTGCCCGCGCCGTTGTCGCCGATCACCGCGATCCGCTCCGGACCGACCACGTGCAGGTCGTTGAGTTCGACCACCTGCTGGCCGGGGAACACCTGGGTGTCGGGCAGGTCGATGCGGATCTCGTCGTCGTCGCGCACTGCCAACTCGGCCTCGGCAAGTGTGGCCTTGGCGCCGTCGAGTTTCGCCTGGTGTGCGAGCCGCGCAGCTTGCCGGCCGACACCTGCGCGTCCATCTTCTTCAGGCCCGCCACGATGGCCGGATACCGGTTGGTCTCCCTGGACATCCGCGCGTAGCGCTGACGGCGGTCGAGTATTGGTCTGCGCCTCGATCAGCTCGCGGCCCTGCTTGCGGACGTCGCGCTCGGCATCGCGCAACGCTGCACGCGCGGCCTCCTGCTCCTCGGCGACGATCCGCTCATACTGGGTGAAATTGCCGCCGAAGCGCCGCAGTCGGCCCTCCCGTAGCTCGGCGATCTCGTCCATCCGGTCGAGCAGTTCGAGATCGTGGCTGACTACGAGGACGGTCCCGGAGAACTGTGCGACGGCGGCGTAGAGGCGTTCGCGGGCGGAGCGGTCGAGGTTGTTGGTCGGCTCGTCGAGCAGCAGCACGTCGGGATCGGCGAGGAGTTGCGCGCTGAGGGCCAGCAGTACCGTCTCACCGCCGGACAGCGTCGCGACCGTGCGGTCGAGGTCGGCGGCGGTCGCGGCGATCGCGCTGAGCCCGAGCTGCGCGAGCACCGCCAGCGCGCGCTCCTCGATGTCCCAATCGGCCCCGACGATCTCGAAATCGTCGGCGTGGGCTCTGCCCCCTTCGATGTGGTGCAACGCCGCCCGGCGTGGCGCGATGCCGAGGATCTCGTCGACGCGCGTCCCGGTGTGGAAGGTGACGTCCTGGCGCAGGTAGCCGAGCCGACCGGTCACCGTCACCGAACCGCGGTCGGGTCGCAGGTCGCCGACGACCAGCCGCATCAGCGTCGTCTTGCCGGACCCGTTGCGCCCGACCAGCCCGATCCGGCCGGGTCCCAGCGTCGCATCGAGTCCGTCGAACACTCCGGTGCCGTCGGGCCACGAGAACGCGAGGTCGGAGAGGGCGAGGGTGGACATTTGCCCGACGGTATCGGCCGGCCCCGCCGGCTCGCATCCGATTTTCTACAGCTGCGGTCCCTCGGCGCGCAGATCGTCGACCTTGCTCATGGCCTCGCGCAGTTCGTCCAGCCAACTCTCCGAGTGCTGCCCGACGAGACGCACCGACCACGCCAGCGCGTCCGACCGGGACCGTGCCACACCCGCGTCGACCAGTGTGTCGAGCACCTTTCGCTCCGGCTGGCGCAGCCGCGTCATCACGGGGACCGCGAGGTGGGTGAACAGGGTGCGCTGACCGTCCAGCGTCACGCCCCACGCGACCTTGCGGCCATAGCGGGCCTCGGCCTCGTCGGCGATCTGCATGCGCGCGCCCCGCGTCGTCTCGCGGAAGCGCGCGATCCGGCCCTGCCCGGCTGCGTCCGATTCACCCTCGGGTTTCGCGAGTTCGCCGAAGACGACGATCTCCTCGCGGTCGACCTCAACCGTCGCGGGGCCGACGAACCAGTCGCCGGGCAGTCGCCCGGCGAACCAGTCGGCCGCGTCGCCGGCGTCGGGAACGTCGGCCTGCTGCCAGCCTCCGGGGCGCCCGAAGCCGCGCCCTCGTCCGTGTCGCATTTTGTAAACCTCCAGGTCCGGACCCGTGAGTGGATAACGAGTCCCTGGACTCTTCAAGTACTCACGGGTGGTGTAATAGTGATTACAACGTTACTCAGTAACTGCCGCGCGTCAATCCGCTGTCGGCGAACGGAAGCGGGCAGGATCGGTCAGATGCGTCGAACTCTGGTGCCGCTGTGTGCGCTCGCCCTGCTCGCGACCGGCGGTGTGACGGCGTGCGGCGGTCCCGATCAGCCCGACACCGTCGCGCAGGAGTTCGCCGATGCGGTCAACCGCGACGACGTCGCGGCGGCCGCCGGGCTCACCAGTGACCCCGCCGCGGCCTCCGCGACGCTCTCCCAGATGCTCGATGCGCTCGGGACCGAGATGACGATGACGGTCGCGTCCACGAACCGCGACGCCGAAACCTTCACCCTCGGCGTCGATTGGCAACTCGACGCCGGCAACCGGAAGTGGGCCTACACCACCGACGGCGCGGCGACCGAGGCCGGCGACGCATGGAAGATCACCTGGTCGCCGAGCCTGCTCGCGCCCGGCCTGACGGCCGACGAGAAGGTCGCGTTGGCGACGCTGTACCCGCAGCCGTCGGCCCGCGTCACCGACCGCACCGGCGCCGACCTGCTCACCGACCAGGTCGTGACGCTGGTGAACGTCGACGCGACCGCCGATCCGGGTCTGGTGGCGCCGTTGCTGGCGACCGTCGTGCCGACCATCACCGCCGACTCTTTGAGTGCCGACCTTGCCGCCGCGGGCGGGCAGTCCGTCACTGCGATCACGCTGCGCCAGTCCGACATCGATCCGATCCGTCCCGCACTGGCTGCGCTGCCCGGCGTGACCCTCGCCGACCAGAATCGCCTGCTCACGGCCGACCGCGCGCTGGCCTCGCCGACCTGGAACGACCTCGCCACGCTATGGCAGCAGGCCCACGACGCCTCGGCGGGGTGGGTGGTGCAGGCGGTCGCCCCGGACGGGTCCGCGCGCCGGCTCACCGGCCAGGATCCGGTCCCGGCCAGCGACATCACCACGACGCTCGACCCCGCGTTGCAGCGCAATGCCGAGGCCGCGCTCGCACCGCTGACGCAACCGGCGACCATCGTCGCGCTGCAGCCCTCGACCGGTGACGTCCTCGCAATCGCGCAGAACGCCGCCGCCGACGCCGAGGGCCCGAGCGCACTCACCGGCCTGTATCCACCCGGATCCACGTTCAAGGTGGTCACTACCGCCGCCGCGCTCGCGAGTGGGCAGGTCAACCCCGACACCGTTCTGCCGTGCCCGGGCAGCGCCGACATCGAAGGCCGCACCATCCCCAACGACGACAACTTCGACCTCGGGCAGGTCCCGCTGCACACCGCGTTCGCGCGCTCATGCAACACCACGTTCGGCCGCCTCGCGGTCGGCATGGCACCCACCGCGCTGACCGACGCCGCGGCCCAGTTCGGCCTCGGCATCGACTACACGATCCCCGGGCTCACCACCGTCACCGGCAGCGTCCCGACCGCCGACACCCCCGCGCTGCGAGTCGAGGCCGGGATCGGGCAGGGGCAGGTGACGGCGTCGCCGTTCGGCATGGCGCTTGTCGCCGCGACCGTCGCGCACGGCGGCGTGCCGACCCCGACTATGGTCACCGGTCAACCGGGGATCGGCGATCGGCAACCGCCCGCGCTGCCCGCCGGGATCACCGACGCGTTGCGGCCGATGATGCGCGAGACCGTCGCGACCGGCACCGCCGCTGCCCTCGCCGACGTCGGTGACCTCATCGGCAAGACCGGGACCGCCGAGGCGGGCGAGGCAACGCACGGCTGGTTCGTCGGCGTCCGAGGCGACCTCGCCTTCGCCGTGTTCGTCGCCGACGCCGGCACGTCGCAGCCGGCCATCGACGCCGCCGGGAGGTTCATCCGCGCGCCGCGGGTGTGAGTCCTACCGGGCCGTTTTCGCGATATTAGCGATGCCTTACCGGGGCCGTGATCGGCCCGTGACTATCGGCTGACATGCTATCCGCGTTGGGGGCAACACGGGCTGGTATCGAAATGGCTTCGAACGGCTTGTGCGCTTGCTGGGTGGGATTCGAGCATGGAGATTGTCGGCATGAGTTTCGATGGGGGACACCGGGTGCGTGCAGCGGTAGCGCTGGGTGGGGCGGCGGCCCTGACCTTGACCTTGGGCTCGTGCTCGTTGGTGGGAGGCCACAACGAGCCCGAGGCGATGGTGCGCGAGTTCGCGGACGCGATAGAACACGGTGACGCGACCGCGGCCGCCGCGTTGACGTCGTACCCGAACGCCGCCGCCGGGGTGATCGGCCAGGTGCTCGACGGAATGAAGGCCGAGAACGTCGACTACGAACTGAGCCAGTTCATCTCGCTCGACAACGAGTCGGGCTTCTTCACCATGAACGCCGACTGGAACTTCGGCCAGGACCGCGACTGGGGCTACAGCGTGCAGGGCAGTGCACGCAAGCTGGCGGTGGGGTGGCGGATCCTGTGGGAGCCGTCGGTGGTGATGCCCGCGCTCGGGCCCGATGGCGAGGCGCACCTCGTGCGCACCGAGGCCATGCCGCCGCCGACCGTCAAGGACATCGCCGGCACCCCGATGATGACCGAGCAGACGATCAACGCGATCAAGCTGGACCCGGCGCAGATGCCCGACCCGGGCTCGAGCACGGCCGCGGTCGCGAAGGCGATCGAATCGGTCGCGCCGCTGATCACGGGGCCGTCGCTGATGCAGCAACTCGTCGTTGCGCAGGGCCAGCCGATCACCGCGGTCTCGTTGCGGGACGCGGACTTCGAGATCCTCGAGCCCGACCTGACGCCGATCCCCGGCGTCGTCGTCGAGAAGCAGCCCAAGCTGATCACCGTCGACCGGCGGATCGTGTCGCCCGTCCTCGATCCCCTTCGCGCCGTGTGGCAGGACGAGCGCGACGCCACCGCGGGTTGGGCGGTGCAGGTCACCGCGCCGGGCCAGGCGCGGCAGCAGATGACCGGGTACCAGGGTCCGCCCGGACCCGACATCACCTCGACGCTCGATTCGCGGCTCCAGTTGGCGGCCCTCGACGCCGTCGTCAGCGTCGGCACGCCCGCCGCGATCGTGGCGATCCAGCCGTCGAGCGGCTCGGTGGTCGCAGTCGCGCAGAACAGCTACGCCAACGACCTCGGACCGATCGCGTTCACCCAGATGCACCCGGTCGGCGAGAACGTCGACCTGCTGAAGGCCGCGGCCGCGGTCGAGACCAACACCGCGGTGGAGAAGGTGTCCGACGAGGACGCCATCGCATCGGCGAAGCGACTCGGGCTCGGCGTCGACTTCGCCATCCCCGGTCTCGAGCAGAAGACCGCGCAGGTCGACGACGACAGGCTCGAGGTCACCCCGTTCGGTATGGCGCTGGCCGCGGCGGCGATCGCACGCGGCACGGTGCCGAACCCGATGATCACGGTGGGCCAGCCCGGCACGACCGGCGACCAACTCGACCCGCTGCGCGCCGACGTCGCCGAACGCCTGCGTGCGCTGTGGCGCGAATCGGTCGCGAAGCCGGACTTCGAGGCGCTGCGCGGCTATGCCGACGTCATCGGGTTCCCGGCCGGCAGCGGTGACGACCGCTGGTTCGTCGGCCAGCGTGGCGACCTCGCGTTCGCAGTGTGGGTGCAGAACGCCGACGGCACCAACGCCGCCGTGAAGATGGCGGCGCGGATGATGCGCGCTCAGGACCGCCCCTCCGAATAACGTCGAAAGCGCCAGCGGCAGGAGCCGGCGGCGGGGTCAGTGCACGCCGGCCATCATCTTCCGGATCCATGGCGTGAGCGCGACCATCACGACCGAGGTCGCGATCGAGGCGCCGCCGATCCACAGGAAGTACGGGACCTGGTTGTCGGCGTCGTAGTAGCCGGCGAGGGTGCCCGCCATGGCGGTGCCGAGCGCGACGGAGAGGAAGAACAGCGCCACCATCTGCGTGGTGAACGCGCGCGGCGCCAGCTTGGTCGCCAGCGACAGCCCGACGGGCGAGAGGAACAACTCCGCGAACGTGAACAGCAGCAGGATCCCCGCGAGCGCGACGAGCGGAGTGCTGTTGGGGCCGTCCCCGGCGAACGGGATGAACGCCAGGAACGCCAGGCCCATGATGCCGGTGCCGCAGGCGAACTTGATCGGGGAGCTGGGCTGCCGCGGCCCGAGTTCCTGCCAGGCGTAGGCGAACACGCCCGCGAAGATGATGATGAACACCGGGTTGATCGACTGCACCCACGACGCCGGGAACTCCCAGCCGAACAGGTTGCGGTCGAGCTGCTTGTCGGCGTACTGCGCGACGGTGGTGAACTGCTGCTGGAACAGCGACCAGAACACTGCGCTCGCGATGAACATGGGGATGAACGCGATGACACGGCTGCGCTCGTCGTGGGTGATGATCTTG
Source organism: Aldersonia sp. (assembly GCA_036524855.1). GTDB lineage: Bacteria > Actinomycetota > Actinomycetes > Mycobacteriales > Mycobacteriaceae > Aldersonia. The sequence goes on from DATDBL010000339.1 coordinate 23,038, forward strand.
CTCGACAGGATGAGGGCGAAGTAGGCGATGGTCGCGACGATCGTGACGCCGACGACGACGTCGGAGAGGTTGTCGGCCTTCAGGACTCCGGCGAAGGCGAGCACTGCGACGACGATCACCGCGGCGACACCGATCGCGACCCAGCGCATGCGCTGATCGGCGGGCAGGGGGTTCGGTGGTGTCGCGCCGATGTCGCGCAGGTTCTTGCGCCCGAGCGTGTACTGGATCAGGCCGATCGCCATCCCGATGGCGGCGAGCCCGAAGCCGGCGTGGAAGCCGATCTTGTCCTGGGCCAGGCCGGTGAGCAGCGGTCCGAAGAACGCGCCGATGTTGATGCCCATGTAGAAGATCGAGAATCCGGCGTCGCGGCGGTCGTCGTTCTCGTGGTAGAGCCCGCCCACCATGGAGGTGGCGTTCGCCTTCAGTCCGCCGCTGCCGAACGCGACGAGCACCAGGCCGATCCCGACACCCCACAGGCCCGGGAAGATCGCGAGCGCGATGTGCCCGAACATGATCATGATGGCGGCATAGAACAGCGTGCGTTCGGAGCCGATGAGCCGATCCGCGATCCACGCCCCGAGGATCGTGGACAGGTAGACGGTGCCGCCGTAGGCGCCGACGATGCTGGTGGCGGACGCTTCGGCGATGCCGAGGCCACCCTCTTCGACGGAGTAGTAGAGGTAGTAGATCAGGATGCCCTGCATGCCGTAGAAGGAGAACCGCTCCCACATCTCGACACCGAACAGGTTCGCCAGACCCCAGGGCTGGCCGAAGAAGCGTGTGTCCTGATCCCCCTTGATGGCCGGACTGCGGCCGGTGGACTCGCTCATTCGTCAACTGTGGCACTACCGCCGACGTATCGCGCGGAAAATCAGCCGCCAGCCGAGCAGGAAAACCGCGAGCACGATGCCGGCGACGATCACGAAGCTCACCGCGACGGACTGGTCGTCGACGACCCGTAGGATCATCCCGCCGACGAGCGTCCCCGCCCACACGATGACGCCGAACGGCCACACCGCCTCCGGCGCCAGCCCGCCCTTGCCTCGGGACGCGACCGCCCAGCCCAGCGCCATCCCGCCGACGAACGGCCACGCGGTGCGCACCAGACCCGACACACTCGCCGCCTCGTCGTGCGAGCGCCGGCCGATCACGCAGAACACGATCACGAGCACGAAGTCGAGTGCCGCGGCACCGAGGAGTCTCTTCACGTGCGCAGAGCCTAGCCAGATACGACGAAGCCGCCGCTCCCGGAGTCGGAAGCGGCGGCTCGAGTTGGATCGGGTCAGGCCTGCAGGCCGACCTCGATCTCCAGGCTGATGGTGACCTTGTCACCCACAACGGTGCCGCCACCCTCGAGCGGCATGTCCAGGGTCAGGCCGAAGTCCTTGCGGTTGATGACGGTCTTGGCCTCGAAGCCCGCGACCGGGCCGTGGCCCATGCCGGGGTTGGTGCCGAGGAACTCGACCTCGAGCGAGACGGGCCGGGTGACGCCGCGCAGGGTCAGTTCCCCGTCGACGGTGAAGTCGCCGTTCACGACGCGGGCGCCGGTCGACTTGAAGGTGGCCTTGGGGAAATCCTCGGCGTGGAAGAAGTCGGCGCTCTTGAGGTGGCCGTCGCGCTGCTCGTTGTCGGTGGTGATCGAGTTGACGTCGATCTCGGCCTCGGCGACAGCGGTGCCGTCCTCGTTCACGACGAGCTTGCCGGCGAAGCCGGTGAAGCGGCCGCGGACCTTGCTCACCATGAGGTGGCGGACGGTGAAGCCGATCGTGGAGTGGGCGGCGTCGATCGCCCAGGTGCCGGCGGCGAGGGCGGGAACGTTGGTCGTGGTGCTGGTCATCTTCGGAAACCTCCAAGTAGTTGTAACTTCAACTACTGACTCTAACCACGCGCACCCGCCCAGTCATCCCTGCCTTCCTGTGATGCCAGTCACAGCTCGCCGGGATGCTCACGCAGTCGGTCGAGTTCTGCTCGCTCCAGTTCTGCTCGCTCCAGTTCAACGGCATATTCGAGGGTCTCGTGCTGGCGGTGGCGGAACATCAGCAGGAAGACCAGCCAGCCGACGAGGGCGACGCAGATGAAACTGACGACGCGGTAGACGAACGCGGATGCAACCGCCTGGGATGCGGGCAGCCCGGCTGCCGAGGTGAGGGTGGCGATGAGCGCGGCGTCGACGAGGACAAGTCCGCCCGGGGCGAACGGGATCGTACCGACGGCCTTGCCGACGGCGTAGGTGATCAGCAGCCCGGACAGCCGGGGGTCGGCCCCGACCGCGAAGCATGCAGCGGCCAACGTCGCGACGTCGCCAGCCCGGTGCAGGACCGCCCATACCACGCTCAACGACGCATCTCGGCGGCCGAGATCCACCGAGTCCAGCTGGGCGAGCACCGCGTCGACCCGCGTCATGCCCGCCTCCGCCGGCGCGTGGCGCAGCCGGTTGAGCCGGGTGACGACGGCGTGCGCGGCCCAGCGAATCGAATCCGGATGCCGCGCCGCGTAGCGGGCCGCCCAGCCGAGCGCCACCACGGCGGCCAACGCCAGGATCAGCATGAACGGGTTCACGGACCCGCCGACGAGGAGCGCACCGGTGACACCGATCGCGGCGAACCCCGCCACGGCGATCACTCCGGACATCGCCAGCTGCCAGGACGCCACCAGTGGACTCGCTCCCCAGCGCCGGGTCTGCCGGTAGGTGAAGGCGGTGGCGAACACCTGCCCGGCGGGCAGGGTCAACGCCATCGCTGTAGCCGCGAAGACCGTGCCGGTCGAGCGGGCGTGCGTCACGGACACCCCGCCCGCGTGCAGCAACTGACGTTGCATGCCGCCGTAGCCCGTCAGCGACACCGCCTGCCCGGCGACGGCCACGCACACCCAGCCCCAATGGATCTCGGTCAGCGCCTGCCACGATTCGTGCAGCCGCGGCCACAGGTACACACCTTCGGCGACGAGCAGCGCCAGCAGGGCGACACCCGCGACCCACTGCAGCCATACGAAACGGCGGCGTCGGCCCCCCGGCCCGGTCGCGGGCGGTCGGTGCGCCGACAGCCCGTCCATACCGGCCAGGGTAACCGTCGCAGGTGACGGTTCAGTCGAAGTCGACCGGCCACGCGAGGTGCGTCGTGCGCCGTCGGCCCCGGAGTTGCACGTCCTCGCCGAGCGTCCAGTGCCGCTGCTCCTCCTCGTCGGCGAAGTAGACGGCGCTGCTCGAGGCGAGCACGCGCGTCGGGCGCAGCTTCGCCAGTTCGGTGAGCCGCGACGCCTCGTTCACCGGGTCGCCGATCACCGTGTACTCGAACCGGTTCGCCGCGCCGATGTTGCCGGCGACCGCCAGGCCGGCCGAGACGCCGATGCCGACGTCGAGGTCGGGGATCCGAGCCAGTTCCCGGCGCAGCGCGCGCGCGGCGGACAAAGCGGCGGTCGGGGCGTCGGGGCGGTCCAAGGGCGCGCCGAATATGGCCAACGCGGCGTCGCCGACGAACTTGTTGACGAAGCCGTTGTGCTCATCGATCACCGCGACGACGACCCGGAAGAACTCGTTGAGCAGGTTCACGACCTCCGAGGGCGGTCGCTCGGCGGCGGTCGCGGTGGAGCCGACCATGTCGACGAACAGCACGGCGACGAAGCGGGTCTCGCCGCCGAGTTCGGTGCCGTACTGCAGCGCGCGGCGGGCGACGTCCTCGCCGACGTGCTGACCGAACAACTCTTGCAACGCGCGCCGCTCCGAGGTCTCCTCCATCATCCGGTTGAAGCCGACCTGCAGGCGGCCGATCTCGCTGCCGTCGAACACCTCGACCTGCACGTCCTCAACGCCTGCCTGCACCTCGGCGATGGCGCTCGACAGTTGCTGCACCGGATCGGAGATCGATGCGGCGGTGAGCATCGACAGCGCCAGCGCCTGCATCGCGACCAGCGCGCACAGCAGCAGGATCGCGACCGCGAGCGAGTCGCTGGAGAACTGCAACTGGGTGGACAGCTGGGTGACGCACAGCAGAACGATGCCGATCGTGGGGGCGAGTGTGCCGAGGCCCCAGGTCAGCATCATGCGGGTACCGACGCCGGGGGTCAGGGTGCGGTCGAAGTCGCCGGAGGCCAACGCGTCGGCGGCGACAGGCCGCAGGATCCGCTCGCCGAGCATGTAGGAAAAGCCGAAGACGATCGTCGACGCCATACACACCGTGATGACGACGGCGGCGGCAAGTTGGGGTGCAACCGCGATGATCTGAATCGCGATGATGGCCCCGCCGATGATCCACAGGAACAGGTGCACGATCGCCTGTCGCAGCGGCGCGTGCAGGGCCGCCATCTGCTCGGACTTGGTCGGCGCGCCGCCGCGTAGTTGCCAGCGCACCACCGGTCGCAGCATCAGCGCCGACGCACCCAGGCTGATCAGGCCGCCGATGGCGAGCACGAACGAGAACAGGACGAGGTTGCGCCGTTGGTAGTCGACCTGCGGCTCGGTCTCCGGGATCGGTAACCCGTAGCGGATGAATGCGTAGGACAGAATGGCGCCGAAGCCGTTGGCGAGCAGCATCGAGGCCATGTATATCGGCCAGCGCGTCTGCATGGTCTGTTTGACCGCATCCAGGGGCGCTGACACGGTGACCAATTTAGCGGTCCCCCAGGTACCCGGCTTCGCCCGCCGACCGGGCTAAGCTCGCGCGGGTGAGCGGCGACGAGTCGAGTACACCGCCGCCGGCGCAGGCTCCGGCTCGCAGCGCGGCCGACGCGGTCCATCCGCGGGTGCGAATTGCGGCCGAGTGGTCGTGGCGGCTGCTCGTGATCGCCGTCGCGGTGATCTTTCTCGCGATGGTCGTGCAGAAGCTCTCGACGGTGATCGTTCCGGTCGCGATCGCACTGCTGGCGTCGGCACTCCTGTCGCCGGTGGTCGACTGGATCGACCGCCAGGGAGTGCCGCGATCGCTCGCCGTGGTGGTGACGCTCGTCGGCACGGTCGGGGTGGTCGCGGGTGTGCTCACCTTCGTCGTCGAACAGTTCATCAAGGGGTTACCGGAGCTCACGGATCAGTTCACGACCAGCATCCAGGAGGTCCAGGACTGGCTGACCGGTGATCCGCTCAACCTCAGCGAAGACCAGATCCGTCAGGCGGGCGACTCGATCGTCAAGGAGATACAGGACAACCAGGATGCGCTGACCAGTGGTGCGCTGACCACCGCGACGGTGATCGGCGAGGTCGCCACCGGGACGCTGCTGATCATCTTCACGCTGATCTTCTTTCTCTACGGCGGTCAGCAGATCTGGGAGTTCGTGACCAAGATCGTGCCCGAGGCGTCGCGGCGGCGGGTGCGCCTGGCCGGTAGCCAGGGCTTCGAGACGCTCGTCGGCTTCGTCCGTGCGACGGTCGCGGTCGCGGCCGTGGACGCGGTGTGCATCGGTGCCGGGCTGGTTATCCTGGGCGTGCCGTTGGCTCTGCCGCTGGCCTCGTTGATCTTCATCGGCGCGTTCGTGCCGATCATCGGTGCATTCGTCACGGGGTTTCTCGCCGTGTTCGTCGCCCTGGTCACCAAGGGTTTCGTCACGGCGTTGATCGTGCTCGGGGTTATCGTCGCGGTGATGCAACTCGAGGGGCACGTGTTGCAACCGCTGTTCCTCGGTCGAGCGGTTCGGATCCACCCGCTGGCGGTCGTGCTCGCGATCACGACCGGCCTGGTGCTCGCCGGTATACCCGGTGCGTTGATCGCGGTGCCGCTGGTCGCGATGCTGAACACCGCGGTGCGGTCGCTGCTGGCCGAGGACCCGGAGGCGGTCAGCGGGGAGGACGACGGGGAGGTCAATACTGGCGAGCCGATGTTCCCGGCGGAATCGGACGACGCGACGCGGCTGCCGTCGGGCGAACCGGGCACCGGCGACGCCGGGACGAGCCCGGCGGGCTGATCGCAAGCGCACCTATCCTTGGGGGCATGGACGCCAGAGACATGCGGGTATCCGATGCCGAACGCGAGCACGTCGGCCAGTTGCTGCAACGGGCGGTGGGGCAGGGCATGCTCTCGCTCGGCGAGTTCACCGAACGGATGGACACCGCACTCGCCGCGAAGACCCGGGGCGAGCTGAACGCGGTGCTGATCGACCTGCCGGGGCTGCAGTTGGCGAGTCCGGAGTACCAGGCGTACACACCGGCGCCGGCACCTCAGCAGGCGCCGGCGGCGAGCGCCGACGTCGACGTGATCCGCGGGCGCATGTCCAACCTCACCCGCAAGGGCCCGTGGCACGTCTCGCCGGTGCTGCGGGTCAACACGCGTATGTCGAGCGTGACCCTCGACTTCACCGAGGGCGTCATGCGGACCCAGGTGGTGGAGATTCAGGTCGACGACTTCGCCAGCAACGTCACCCTCGTCGTTCCCTCCGAGGCGACCGTCGACCTCAACGGCGTCGACCTCGTCGGCGCGAATGCGACCAACAAGGTGCGCACCGGCCCGCCCATCGGGCCCCTGCACCTCGTGGTACGCGGTCGGATCCGGTTCGGCTCCATCTCCGCCAAACACCCGTTCGGCGCGTCGTTCCGCTCGATGATGGGTGGGTGGGGGCAGTCGGGGAGGTAGGGGCGCCGGTCGTCGTGGCTTGTCGGACCACGTGAGTACACTCGCAGCTAATTCGTAGCGAATCAGGAGTGAGTGTGACCGAGACCGCGGGTGCCGAGTTGGTTCCGGCCAATGGGTGTGAGCTGGACGTCGTAGTTGAGCCCGAGGGTCTGTTGGTGGCGGGAGACCCCGACATTGTCGAGGGCTACCTGCAGCGACTGCGTGGCATCGCGGGCGACGCATTCACGGTGTCCGGAATCGGCAAGACGAACGCGCTGAATGCGGGCGCCGGGGCGGCCGGAATGCTATCCAACGTTCTAACGCGCGGTCAGTTCGTTCAGCTATCGCCGGAGAGCATGAAGGCACTCCGATTGCATCGGGTGGTACCCGGCAGCAACGGCTACAACCGGATGATGGTGACCGACAAGGCCGGCCTGTTCAAGCAGCAACTGCAGTGGAAGTCGGTATCGCTCACACCGACGGCCGCGCTTTCCGTGCAACTCATCGCCGTTCAGGTGGCGTTGATGAGCGCCCTTGCCGAGGTGAGCGAATCGATCGCGCGGGTCGAGGACAAGGTCGACCAGATGCTCACCATGCTCGCGGCCAACCGGGTCGGCGACGTTGTCGGTCGCAACGCGATGGTCCGGCGGGTCAGCGAGAGCTACGAGAAGACCTCGGTGTTTCCCGAGACGGACTGGGATTCGATCGCATCGCTCGGACCCGACCTCGTGGTCGACGTCGAGCGGTTGCGAGCGCATGTTCGGCGGACCCTTGAGGGCTTCGACGAATCGAAGGCGGTGCAGATCCGGGCCGATTATCTGCATCGCGCGGTCGGTGACAACCGGCTCGGCGAGAGCCTGCACCTGCTCGTGATCGCGCAGGACTCGCTCTATCGCTGGCAGCGATTGCGTATTGCGCGGGTGTCGTTGGTCGAGCCGGCGCACCTTGCGCATGTCGTGTCCGATGCCCGCGACCTCATGGCGGAGCAACTTCGCAACGACGTCGCGCTCGTCACTCAGGCCGGAGGTGTACTCGCGAGCTACGCAAAGATGAACCGGCTCGACGGTTTTCGATGGCAGTCGACGGCGAACCTCAAGAATGACAGCGAGCAACTGCAGCGAGATCTTGACGCTTTTTCCGCCGCTCGCCGTCACCAGGGCGCGGAATGGTCGGAGTATTCGCGCCCAACGGTCGGTGATGCCCTTTCGGAGGTCGGTGGTCGGGTGGTGCACATCAGTTCGGTTGCGGGCCGTGGCGCCGGGGCGGCAGCGCTGGCGGCGGGCCGATTCGGGCGCGATATCGGCGGTTTCGCGCGCCGCGCACGAGAGAAGGAACCCGTCGAGGCGCGCCGCGATGTCGATGAGAACGCCGGCTGATGATGATCAACGGCCGCAATGCCTACCCCGACGTCGTCGCCGACAAGTTGTGCCGCATCCGGGATCCGCACGTTGCACCGATCAACGCTTTGGCGGACGAGATCGCCGATCACAACGGGCTCGCCCGCGGCATGGTGCCATACGTCGATCCCGATCTTGGCGGCGTCGACGCGCGCGCACTGGTCCTGCTCGACAACCCGAGCACCAAGGCCGAGACCGGTACCGGATCGGGCCTGCTCAGCCTCGACAACGACGACCGGACCGCACGCAACTGTCGCGAGATGTATTTGAAGCACGGGATCGATTGGCGCGAGATCGTGCACTGGAACGTCTGCCCGTTTCCGACGGAGAACGCCAAGAACGGTGGCTCTTACGCGGCGGAACGCGCTCGAGGTGCGCCGTCGACAAGGCGTCTGGTCGCGCTGCTACCGCATCTAGAGATCGTTCTTCCATTGGGCGCGAATGCGCGGGACGGGTGGCGTCGGGCCGATGTGCGACGCTCCGGCTTGTACGACTTCGCCGGCCGCAAGGTCCCGCACTGCAGCAACCGCGGCCTCAACCAGAACGGCGGTCGCGCCGAGTTCGAGCGCGCGGTGGTGGATCTGTCCCGAATGCGCGCGTGCCCGTGCGAGTCTGAACGCCGAGAGGCCAGCCAAGAGTAGCCAAGGGTCGGTTCGACCCCGAAACCCGACACCAATGCCCTCGGCACGTTTGGAGTAGCGCCTGACAGGACCTCTCCGTGGCCTACTGGGGGCTGGCACGTACGCCGTTCTGTCGCGGCAGCTCGTCAGGCAACATAAGTATCAAAACTTATGATTCCATCGCACAATCCCGTCAGCGCATCCAAAGAATGCATAATCCGTCGAAGCCGAACAGTGGCTCCGATACTGGACGTACCCACTCCGGAGAGGCGTACCCCCGTGGTCGGAAAGCACCGCAAGAAGAAGGAGCCCCGCGGCTGGATGGCGCCGCGGTCGGGTGGTTACATCCCCGGCGAGTTCTCGGGCGTTGAGGTGAGCGTCGAATCCATCAAGCCTCCGCCAGGGGGCGGGGGCGTCGTGGTCAGACATACCTGCCGAAACATCTGAACGTCGAGAGGGCAACCATTGTCGGGTTCTGCACTCGAGCCCCGAAACCGACAACCATTGCCCTCTCGACGCCGCTACGATCCGCCCTGCCGGCGCAGCGGTTCGTTGACGCTCACGCCGTCGTTGCGGTGGTGGCGGCCGGAATCGTCGGGTTCCGTGTCCGACGCCACCGCCTCCTGCTCCGGAGCGTCCGACGCGGTCGGCTCGGTGTCCGACGAGTCGGCCGCAGCCCCCACCTGCGCCGTGAGATCCGGCATCTCGGTTGGCATCCGGTCGTCATCGAGGACGGGCTCGGCAAGGCCGATCTTGCGCTGGATCCGCAGCATCCACTGTGGCGCCCACCAGCAGTCGTCGCCGAGCAGTTTCATCGTCGCCGGGACGAGGAACATCCGGATCAGCGTGGCGTCGATGATCAGCGCCGCGATCATGCCGTAGGCGATGTACTGCATCATCACCAGTTCGGAGAACCCGAACGCGCCGGTCACGACGATCAGGATCAGCGCGGCAGCCGTGATGATGCGACTCGTCTGCGCCGATCCCACCCGGATCGCCTCGGTGGTGCTCGCCCCCCGCGCTCTCGCCTCGACCATGCGCGAGAGCAGGAACACCTCGTAGTCGGTGGACAGGCCGTAGATGATCGCGATAATCAGGACCAGCACGGGCGACATGATCGGGCCCGGCGTGAAGTTCAACAGTTCGGCGCCGTGCCCGTCGACGAAGATCCACGTGAGGATACCCAGCGTCGCACCGAGGCCGAGGGCGCTCATCAACGCGGCCTTGATCGGCAGCACCAGCGACCCGAACGTCAGGAACATCAGCAGCGTCGTGACGAGTAGCACCAGCGCGATCATCAGCGGTATCCGGTCCAGCAGGGCGGCGATGCTGTCGCGTTCGATTGCGGGGGTGCCGCCGACCAGCATCTGCGTGCCGTCGGTGACGTTGATCGCGCGCAGGTAGTCGATGGTCGGTTGCGCGTTGTTCCGGTCGGTCAACGTCGCCGACAGGATCCAGACGTCGTCCTTGGCCTGCGTCGTCGGCAGCGCGAACGGTCCGGTCAGCCCCGGTGCGTTGCTTGCCTCCTGCCGGATCAGCCCGACGGCGCGGGTGTCGCTCGACGTGATCACGAGCTTGATCGGTTCGGTGCCGCGCAGCGGGAAGATCCGGTCGAACTCCTCCTGCGCGAGCCGGGTCGGGTTGTCCGGCGGAAGGTACCTCTCGTTGATCCCGCCGAACTCGATGTTCTTCACCGGGATCACGAGCAGCAGCAGTCCGACGACGATCGGGATCGCGACCTTGAGCGGATTCTGCATCACCCAGCGTGTCAGCCGGCCCCAGATACTGGCGTCGATCTCGTCGGCGGTCTTGGTCTTGCGGAACCGCTTGAGGCCGAACGCGTCGATCCGCTTACCGAGGATGCCGAGCATCGCGGGCAGTACGGTCACGGCCGTCAGCGCCGCCAGGCTCACCGTCGCGATCGCCCCGTAGGCGACCGACTTGAGGAACCCCTGGGGGAACAGCAGCAGCCCACCCAGGCAGGCGACGATCATGGTCGCGGAGAACACCACCGTCCGTCCGGCGGTCATCACCGTGCGGCGGACCGCGACGCCGGTCGGGTAGCCCTCGGCGATCTCTTCGCGGAACCGACTGACGACGAACAGGCCGTAGTCGATCGCGAGGCCCAACCCGATCAGCGAGACGACGGGTGAAACGAACGAGTTCACCTCGGTGACGTTGGTGATGATCCGGACGATGCCCCACGCGCCGACGACCGTGAGACCGCCGACGATCAGCGGCAACGCCGCCGCGACCACGCCACCGAACACGAAGAACAACAGCACCCCGACGGCAGGGATCGCGAGCAGCTCCATCCGGAGCACGTCGCTGGCCATCGTGTCGTTCAGCGTGCCCGCGACCGGTTGCAGCCCGGCGAGTTGGACGTCGACGCCGTCGATGTAGAAGGCGTCGCGGACGTCGCGGAAGTTGCGGGTCAGCTCGGTGTCGTTGTCGCCCTTGATGGCGATCGACGCGAACGCATGCTGCTTGGACGCGTCGGCCAGCGGCACCTGCTGACCGGTGTCGGTCTTCCAGTAGGAGAAGTTGACGCCGATGATCTGGTCGGGATGGTCGCGCGGGAGGCTGTTGAGGTTGGCGACGATCGCGGCGCTGAACTCGGGATCGTCGACGGTCTCGCCCTCGGGTGCCGTGTACAGGGCGATGACGTCGGCGGTGTGGTCGCGGCCGTAGACCTGGTCCGCCAGGACCGCCGCGCGCGACGCCTCCGAACCCGGGTCGTCCCAGCCGCTCTGGCTCAGGTGGTCTTCCAGGCCCAGGCCGTACCCGCCGAGCGCGAGCAGGCCCGCGACCATCACGCCGATGACGGTGTAGCGCAGCCGGTAGACCAGCGCGCCCCAACGCGCGAACACTAGGCGACTCCCGAATTGGACCGGCTCGACAGCAATGCCGACAGCGGGCGGAACGGCTGCAGCCAGGCCCCCTCGTCGGGCAGCGAGTCGAGGCTGACCCGTGGCAGCGGTTCGCGGAACACGCCGGGGATGTCCTCGAGGTCGACGAACGCGAGGATCTCCGACGACACCGCCCACGCCGCGTGCTCACGGAACCCGATGACCTGAACCGGCACACCGCGCGCGGCGATCTGCTCCAGCGGTTCGCGGAACGCCTGCCCGTCGGCGGAGGCGACGACGAGTCCGGCGAGGCCCTGCTCGGCGCGCAGCGCGATGTGGGCGAGCATGTCGGCGTCGACGTCGCTGTCCTCGTCAATCTTGGGCTTGGCGAACACCGCGAAGCCGACGTTGCGCAGCGCCTCCACCCACGGCCGCACGACGTCGGCGCTGCCCTGGGCGATGTTGGTGAAGACCGTCGCCTCGGGCTCCAACGAGCGGGCGCCGGACAGGTCGGCGGTACGGCCGAGCAGCCAACGCCCGAGCGCGTCGAACCGGGGACGGTAGGCGGCGGTGGGCCGGCCGCCGAGGATCGCGCCGAGCCCCATGTCGAGGTTGGGCGCGTCCCAGACCAACAGCACCCGCCGGACGCGTCCCGCCGGCGCCGATCGGGTGTCGGTGTCGGGCACGGCCACGCTTCCGCTCATGCCCTGATCCTGCCCCACACCAGTTCGGTGACCGGACTACCCGCCCGGCGGGCCTTGTCCTCGAACTTCGTCACCGGGCGCTCGTGGGTCATCGGCGAGTCCCAGTCGAGCGGGGTCAGCTGTGGCTCGGCGTTGCCGACCTCGGCGATGAAGCTCGCGTACTCCGCGTGGTCGGTGGCGACGTGCAGCACGCCGCCAGGCACGAGCCGGTCGGCGATCAGGGCGACGGTCGGCGGTTGCAGCAGCCTCCGCTTGTGGTGGCGTGATTTCGGCCACGGATCGGGGAAGAACACCCGGACCCCGGTCAGCGACGCCGGTCTGACCATGTGCTCGAGCACGTCGACGGCGTCGCCGCGGATGAGCCGGATGTTGCCGATGTCGTCGCGCTCGACGCGCTGCACCAGCTGCGCGAGCCCCGGCTGATAGACCTCGATACCGATCAGGTTGACGTGCGGTTCGGCCCGCGCCATCGCGGTGGTCGCGGTGCCGGTGCCGCAGCCGATCTCGATGATCAGCGGCGCTGCGCGGCCGAACCAGCTGGTCGGATCAATGTGCTCGTCGCCGACCTCGGTGCCCACCCGCGCCCACGTCCGGTCCCAGGCTTGCCGCTGGGCGGGGGTCATCGCGCCGCGACGGGACCGGAAACTCGTCACCCGGGGATGCAGGCGCGAGCCCCGCGTCGGCCCGGGGACGGCGAGTTGGTCGGCGTCGTTCACCCGACCATTGTCACGCATACACCGAGTCGTGTGACAAACGAGGCTGAAGTGAAACCGTTCAGACCTCTTCGGCGGTGAGCTTGTTGGTCACCGCCCCGATCCCGTCGATCTCCACGGTGACGGTGTCGCCGGGGTGCAGCAGCAGTTGCGGCTTGCGCCGCCAGCCGACGCCGCCCGGGGTGCCGGTGAGGATGAGGTCGCCGGGTTGCAGCTTCGTAAACTCCGAGATCGTCGCGACGAGGTTGGCGACGCTGAACACGAGCTGGGACAGGTCCGAGGACTGGACGCTCTCGCCGTTGACGATGGTGCGGATGCCGCTGCGGGTGATGTCGATCTCGTCGGGGGTGACGATGGTGGGGCCGACCGGGGTGGAGGCATCCCACGCCTTGCCCTGCATCCACTGGTGCGTCTTGTACTGGTAGTCGCGCATCGTGAGGTCGTTGGCGACGGTGTAGCCGAGCACGTGGGCGAGCGCGTCCGCCTCGGCGATTCGCCGACCGGGCCGACCGATGACGACGACGAGTTCGCCCTCGTAGTCGATCTCGGTCGATTCCGGCGGGAGCGCGATCTCGTCGTGCGCACCGAGCAGGCTGGACGCGTACTTCGGGAACATCACCGGGTAGGTGGGGAAGTCGCGCTTGGTCTCGAGGATGTGGTCGCGGTAGTTGAGCCCGACGCAGACGACCTTCGTCGGGTTCGGCACCACCGGCAGCAGGCGGACCGCGTCGAGCGGGACCGTGGCGGCCGTGTCGCGCTCGGCGGCGGCAAGGACGTCGGTGGTGGTGTCCGGGCCGATCTCGGTGATGCCGCGCAGCGGGATCAGGGTGTCGCCGACGACCTCGGCGACGGCGCGGATGCCGGAGTGTTCGTAGCTGGCGTAGGCCATGGTGTGTGTCCTTCTTTCTTATGGGGGTGGAATCAGGGGGTCCAGGTGCCGACGACGTCGGCGACGCTGGCGGTCTCGTCGGGGTACCAGGCGGCGGCGACGAAGTGGTCGGGCCGCAGCAGCACGAATCGGCCGCGGTAGGGCTCGAACTCGGCGTCGAGGCGGCCGTCGACGTCGACGAGGACGCGACGGTCCAGCCGCGGCATGGTCTGAGTGGTCGGGACGCACGCGGTGGTGGCGCCGAGGCGGGAGGCGATTGCATCGGCCGCGGCCCACTCGCCGGCGTCGGTGAGGTCCACGCCGACCAGGGCCCAGTCGGCGCCGAGGGCATCGTCGAGGGCGACGATCGTGCGGGAGGTGGTGTCGAAGGCCCGCGGCTGCCCGATCGGCACGCCGACGTCCTGCCCGGGCGCGATCAGCCCGGCATCGTAGCGGTGCGGCGGGCGGTAGCGCATGTTCTCGAAGAAGTCGCGTCCCTCGGGGGTGGCGAGCGCGGCGCCGATCAACTCGTCGCGGCGACGGGCTATGCGGGGATTGGTCGTCATCACTACCCGGCCTAGCCGTTCGGAGGCGCGCACTATCGCGGTGGCGTGCGGTCCGCGCTCGGATTGGTAACTGGCTAAGATGGATTCGTGCAACCGGCCGGCGACGATGTCGGCGATCTTCCAGCACAGGTTGGCGGCGTCGCGGATGCCGGAGTTGAGTCCCTGGCCCGCGAACGGCGGCATCATGTGGGCGGCGTCCCCGAGCAGGAAGCACCGCCCGCGTTGCCAGTCGTCGGCCACGAGACCGTGGAAGCGGTAGTTCACCGCGCGCTCGACCTGCTCGGGTGTGATCTCGCGGTAACGCGACACGAGGCGCGCGATGAGTTCGAACGGCGGCGTGTCGGTGGGTTCGCCCTCACCCTCGAAGAGCCGAAACTCGTAGCGGCAGCGCCCGTCCAGGCCGGGCACGACGACGTGCGGGCGTTCCGGATCGGCGTGGTGCATGCCGAAGCGCTCGGTATGGTGATCGCCCAGGGTGTCCACGACCAGCCACACATCGGGATGGCTGCGACCGGTCATGGTGATGCCGAGATGCGTTCGGACGGTGGAGCGCCCACCGTCGCAGCCGAGCAGGTAGCGGGCGGTAACCGTGCGGTCGGTGGCGGTGACGGTGACGGATTCGTCGTCCTGCGCGATGTCGAGCACCTCGGTACCGAAATGCACGTCGATGCGCGGGTTTTCGTGCAGTGCCGCGTGCAGGGTGGCCTCGAGGTCGGGCTGGGCGAACGGGTTCTTGAACGGATACCCGAGCCGGTAGTGCACCGCCGCGCCACCATGGAATGCGGGCTTGTCGTTGGCGTCGTAGTAGCGGGTTCCGGTGCCGGGCACCATGATCGGCAGCACCCGGTCGACCACGCCGGCCTGCATCGCTAACTCACCGCTAACCGCTGCTCCAATGTTCCTCGACCCGGCGGGGCACGTGCAGGAGCAGGCCGTCGCCTTGGCCGCCGCCCCCGCAGAGCGCCGCGGCGCCGGTTCCGCCGCCGCGCCGCCGGAGTTCGAGGGCGAGGTGCAGCACGACCCGGGCGCCGGACATGCCCAGCGGGTGTCCGATGGCGATCGCACCGCCGTTGACGTTCACCTTCGACGGGTCGATCCCGAGTTCCCGAGTCGACGCGATGCCCACCACGGCGAAGGCCTCGTTGATCTCGACGAGATCGAGCGCGGCGGGGTCCACCCCGTCGCGGGCGCAGGCCCGCGCGATCGCCTTCGCCGGCTGGAGTTGCAGGGTCGAATCCGGTCCGGCGACGACACCGTGGGCGCCGATCTCCGCGATCCATTCGAGTCCGAGGTCCTCCGCCTTCGCCTTGCTCATCACCACGACGGCGGCGGCGCCGTCGGAGATCTGCGACGCGGAGCCGGCGGTCACCGTGCCGTTGCTGCTGAACGCGGGCGGCAGCGTCGACAGCGAGTCGGGTGTCGTGTGGGCGCGAATGCCCTCGTCCGCGGTGACGACGACGGGATCGCCCCTGCGCTGGGGAAGGGTGACCCGAACGACCTCGTCGTCGAAGATGCCGTTCTTCCACGCCGCGGCGGCGCGCTGGTGCGAGGCGGCGGCGAAGGCGTCCTGGTCGGCCCGTGTGATCTTGTCGACGGTGCTGTTGCGGTTTTCGGTCAGCGCGCCCATCGCCTGGCCGGTGAGGATGTCGTGCAGGCCGTCGAAGTCGAGATGGTCGGTGAGGGTGGTGTCGCCGTACTTGAACCCGGCCCGTGATTTCGAAAGCAGGTGCGGTGCCTGCGTCATCGACTCCTGCCCGCCGGCGACGACGACGTCGAATTCGCCGGCACGGATGAGTTGGTCGGCGAGTGCGATGGCGTCGAGGCCGGACAGGCACACCTTGTTGACGGTCCGGGCGGGCACCGACATCGGGATGCCGGCCGCGACCGCCGCCTGGCGGGCGGGGATCTGACCGGCGCCCGCCGTGAGGACCTGGCCCATAATCACGTACTCGACAAGGCCGGGTGCCACCCCGGCCTTGGCGAGGGCGCCCTTGATGGCGATTCCGCCGAGGTCGGATCCGGACAGGGTCGCAAGCGAACCCATCAGGCGACCGACGGGTGTCCGGGCTCCGCCGACGATGACGGACCTGGTGGGACGAGTCATGGGAGTGTCCTTGGTGGTCGAGATGAAGGTCGTTCAGACGAGCGCGGATTGGTGGACGACGAGGGTGCGTCGGTGGCGGCGGCGACATCGTCGGCGGCGACGGCGGGCAGCATGACACTATCGTTGCGGGTAATGCAGCGGGACGGCGACGACACCGAAAACAGTGGCGCGCGATGCCAGTGACCCTGCGCCGCGAGACCCCGGTGTGTGTGTCAACGCTACCGACCCTTTGTCGCTAGGGGCTCGGTGTGCGGGGTCAGGACCAGCTTCGTGGGGGCGCCTTTCTGCTGCTGTTGCCATGCGCTGGCGACTTCGGAGAGCGGTATCGGTGTCACGTCGACGGTGATGTCTTCGCGTGCGGCGTGTTCGGTCAGTGTCAGGTAGGCCGCTCGCCGTATGTCGGCGGGGACGTCGAGGATCGCGAATCCCAGGATCTGCAGTCTGGCGGTGCGGATCGTTGTGGCGGGCAGGGCGATTGTCGGGGCCGCCGAGTGGCCGATCTGAATGTGTCGGGCGTGGGGGGAGGCCGCCTGCATGGCGGCCAACGCGGGCTCGCCCCACAGAGGATCGATGATCACATCGATCCCGTGGTCGCCGGCGGCGTCACGCAGAGCGAAGGGGAGGTCGTCGGTGTCGGTGAGGACGACGGTGGCGTCGGCTCCGCGGCTGCGGATTCGTTGCAACCGTTCGGGGTTGCGGTCGGCGGCGATGACGTGGCCGGCGCCTTGGGCGCGGGCGGCTTGCACCGCTATCGATCCGACCTGCCCGGTCGCGCCGAGCACCAGCACGGATTCGCCCGGTTGCAGCTCGGCGCGCCAGCTGAGGGCGAGCCATCCGGCGAGACCGGTGTTTCCCAGTGCCGCGGCGGTGGCGTCGTCGACGCCGTCGGCGACGTCGAGGAGGTCGGCCTCGCGCACGAGAACCTGTTCGGCCCAGGATCCGTAGGGGGGTACCGGCAGGTCGAAGAACACCCGACGTCCGTCCGGTGTCCTGCCGACGCCGTCGGATCCGACCACGTACGGGACGTCGAAGCGGGCGTCCTGGGGTGTGCTCGACGCCTTGAACAGGTCCAGGTGGTGCACGCCGGCGGCGCCCACGCGCACCACGGTCTGGCCAGGTTCCGGTCGGGGGTCGGGGAAGTCGGTGAGCTGGGGGGGTGTCCCGTACTCGGAGAGTACCGCCGCTTTCATGACCGTGATCCTGGCAGTGGACCGGTGAACGCAGGTGGTGTGCGGACGCGTCCGACGCTTTCGGCGCCGGAATTATCGTCGGCCCGGGTATTTTCGGGTACCGTGGGCGCCTGCCCGGTCGACCCGGTGGTACCGGTCGGGGGCTGTTGTCGAAGCCAGTCGCGGACCTGGTCGGTGTGCTCGCCCAGCCGTGGGGGTCGGCGTCGGTAGCTGGGTGGGGTGTCGGAGAGCCGGATCGGGTTGGCGATGAGGGTGACGGTGTCACCGGGATCGCCGACGGTGACGGTGGAGTCGAGCTCGAGGTCGCCGGCCAGGGCGAAGGCGTCGGCGATGTCGTTGACCGGTCCGCACGGGATCCCGAGTCGGGAGAGGACGGTGAACCAGTGGTCGGCGCTGTGGGTGGCCATGCGGGTGGAGATGATCTCGTCGAGGGCGTCGATGTTGGCGACTCGGTCGGGGTTGGTGGCGAAGCGCGGGTCTTCGGCGAGGTCGGGAATGCCGAGACCTCCACAGAACGAGGCGAATTGGCTGTCGTTGCCGACGGCCACGACGACCGGGCGGTCGGCGGTGGGGAAGAGCTGGTAGGGGGCGATCGAGGGGTGCCGGTTTCCCAGGATGGCGGGCACGACACCGGCCGCGGTGTAGCCGGCGCCCTGGTTGACCAGGCTCGACAGCAAGCAGCCGAGCAGGTTCACCTCGACAAGTTGCCCGTGTCCGGTGGATTCGCGCGCGCGTAGCGCGGCGAGGATCCCGACGGCGGCGTGCAGCCCGGTGAGCACGTCGACCAGGGCGACGCCGGCCTTCACCGGCTCGCCGGGGCGCGGTCCGGTGATGCTCATGAGCCCGCCGACGGCCTGCACGAGCAGGTCGTAGCCAGGTAGGTGGGCGCCCTTCCCGGCGCCGAATCCGGTAACAGAGCAATACACCAGCCGCGGGTTGATCTCACGGACCTGTTCGTAGGACAGTCCGTAGCGGGTCATGGTGCCCGGGCGGAAGTTCTCGATGAGGACGTCGGCGCGCCGCAGCAACTCCTCGATATCCGCACGGTGTCGGGGGTCGCGCAGGTCCACGGTGAAGGAGCGCTTGTTGCGGTTGACCGACAGGAAATAGGTCGCTTCGCCGCCGGCGAACGGCGGCCCCCAGGTCCGGGTGTCGTCGCCCGCGCCGGGGCGCTCGATCTTCACGACCTCGGCGCCGAGGTCGCCGAAGAGCATGGTCGCGTAGGGGGCGGCGAGGACGCGGCCGAAGTCGGCGACGACGATCCCGCTGAGCGGGCCGCGCTGCGGGGGCGGAGTGGTGTCGGTGGGGTCACTCACGGTCGGATCCTTTCGGCGTGGCGCGCAACGGTGTGCGCCGGGTTCGGGGAGGTGAAACACGCACGTGGACTAGGACATCCGCTGCCCGCGCCCGTGCGCCCGGCGGGCCGGTCGATGTCCGGGGTGACCTCAGTGCACCGCGGGGCGGGCGGCGTTGTTGAACTCGTCGGTGCGCACGAACAGCAGCGCGGCGATGCCGATGAGCGGGAGGACGGTGATCTGCCAGAAACCGGCCTGACGCCAGCCGATCGTGTTCGCGAGCCATCCGAGCGTCAGGCCGGAGAACGCGGCGGTGCCGTAGTAGCTGGTCACGAACAGGCCCGCAGCGCGGCCGACCTGGTGCGGGCGCACAGCACGTTGCATGGCGCTGTTGATGTTCGGGAACAGCACGCCGGTGCCGAAGACACCCATCACGAACGCGAACAGGCACTGCCAGCCCAGCGTCGCCTGGACCTGGTAGATGAAGATCGAGATCACCGAGACGGCGACGAAGCCCACGATCAGCAGGGTGCGCTGGTTGACACGGTCGCCGAGCCAGCCGCCGACGAGGCCGAGCAGACCACCGAAGCCGACGAAGCTCAGGGCGAGCGCGGACTGGGCGGTGCTCACCTTCAGCTCGCTGACCAGGAACGTGGGATAGAGGCCGAGGAATCCGTAGAGGACGACACCGGCGATCGCCGAGGCGATCGCCAGGCAGATGCTGTTGCGGTTGAACGGCGAGGCCGGCATGTAGTCGAAGGTGATCCCCGAGACTGTGGTGGGCTTGATGTCGCGTTCGGTCATGCCGCGGCTGAGGGCGAACGACGAGATCAGCGCGACGGCCAGACCGGCGACACCGAACGCGACGAACGGCGCGCGCCAGCTGTCGAACATCGCCGCGACGTGCACGCCGAGCAGCGGGCCGAGGATCACGCCGAGCCCGAACGCGAACCCGACCGCGCCCAGGGCGAAGCCGCGGCGGCGGCCGAAGTAGGCGCCCACGGCGGCGAACAGCGCCGCGGCCTGCATACCCTCGCCGAGGCCGGAGACGATCCGGTAGACGGACATGTCCAGAAATCCGGTGGACATCGACAGGGCAAGGGTGCCGAGCGAGTAGATGACGATGCTGACCACCAGCACGGTCTTGCGGGAGAACCGGTCCACCAGATAGCCGGCGGGCAGACCGGCCACGGCCAAGCCGAGGGTGAAGCCGGTGGCGAGCAGTCCGCTCTGGGAGAGGCTGAAACCGAACTCGGAGCGGATGATCGGCAGCAGGGGAGCGAAGACCTGGCGGTCCATCGCGTTGATCATGAACGACAGCGCCATCAGTCCGAACCCGACGACGACCACCGTCTTCGGCAGCGGGGCCGGCTGCTCGTTGGGCAGAGCGCGCGGAACGGGGCGGCCTGCGTCGATGGGAGCGGTGTTACTCACTGGGTGTCTCCTGTCCGGGAAGAGCTCTGGGGCCGTCGCGACGGTTCGCGGAAGTGTCGAAGCCGACGTAGGCCCAGGACGGCGGGAACCGAAGGCGGGATTTCCGTGGCGCTCTGAATTGCGCTTCCGTCGTTCGCGGGCCACGGAAACAATGTGGCGAACACCATGATGCGAGGTGTCGAGCCGTACGTCAAGAGGAAATTGGGAATTCCGTCGCCGACCGCCCCCGTACGCCGCTCGGCGGCCCGCCGCGACCGTCGAAAACCTGCTGATAGAGACGTGTTGACCCAGCTAGGGCACTGTGCTATCGTTAGCAACAGCTGGTCGACGGAGGTGCCGGTACGCCCCTTCCGCGAGCCCGGGAGTTGGAATTGTTCATTGTGCGAAGTGGAATGGTTCGTCCGGTCGGCGAATTGTTTATCCGGCAATTTCCGGCGCCTTTCTTCCTTGTTCCGATGCGCGCGGATCGGGGCACCGTTCGGTGCGCGGATCGGCCGGCGCGCGGTGAACGCCGCGACGCGTGGCGCCGATGTCCGGCCCACGGGTCGGTACCATGTCCCCATGTCGAGCGAAAGGCGGTGGCGCAGTGGTCACCACGAAAGACATCGCCGAGCGCGTTGAGCTGTCGGTGTCCACCGTCGGGCGCGCCCTCGCCGACGATCAGCGCATCAGCGACGCGACGAAGCTACGGGTGCGCCAAGCCGCCGCCGAACTCGGCTACGTCGGCAACCACGCCGCCCGGATGATGCGCGGGGTCCCCAGCAAGGTCGTCGGGCTCGTCATTCCCGACATCCGCAACAGCTTCTACTCGACGATCGCGCACGAGCTGTCGAAAAGCTTCAGCGCGCAGGGGTTTCAGCTGATGCTCTCGGAGACCGACGACAACCGCACCAACGAGCTGCGCCAGGTGCGCGAGTTGTCGGCCAACCGGGTCGCCGGCGTCATCATCGTGCCGACCGCCCGCCCGCACACCGAGTCGATCCGCCTGCTGCAGAAGATCCCGCACGTGCAGCTGCTGCGCCGGCACACCTCGCTGGGTGCGCACTGGTTCGGCACCGACGACACGGCAATGATCGCGCAGGCCACCACCCACC
Organism: Aldersonia sp.; assembly: GCA_036524855.1. GTDB lineage: Bacteria > Actinomycetota > Actinomycetes > Mycobacteriales > Mycobacteriaceae > Aldersonia. The sequence continues at coordinate 44,405 of DATDBL010000339.1, forward strand.
TGATCGAACTCGGGCATGAACGGATCGCCTACATCGGCGGCCCCACCGGCCTGCCCACCGGCCGGGCCCGGCTCGCGGGATACCGCGCCGCGATGCGCGAGGGCGAGCGCTCCCACACTCTCGTCGAGCAGGTGCCCCCGTCCTCGATCGACGAGGGACGCCGAGCCATCCGCCGCCTGCTCGACACCTCGCCGGCACCCACGGCGGTCGTGCTCGGCTCGGTACAGCCGACGCTGGGCGTCCTGGACGAACTGCGTGTGCTCGGCGTCGAGGTCCCCGCCGAGCTCTCGGTGGTCGGATTCGGCGACGAGCCGGCGTTTTCCTGGTGGGGACCAGGACTCAGCACGATCAGCCTGCCGCTGCAGGAGATGGCCGAAGCGTGCGGGCTGTGGCTGGTGCACCGGCTCGCGAACGACTCCGCCGACGAAGGCGCCTACACCTCCGTCTCGCCCGGCACCCTGGTCGTGCGCGGCAGCACCGGCCCCCCACCGCCGCAGCACACCCGCAAAGCGGGATGATCTCGCCCCATCCCTACGCCGCCCGTTCCGCGGAGGACCGACCTCCGTGGATGCTATCGATAGCAGAATCGTTTCACCCCTTCCAGAGAGGATTCGTCTCATGACGGTGCCGCCCGTAAACCTGCGACCGGCGTTCAACATCACCCGGTCGAGCCATCTCCGCCTGACCGTCGCCGATCTCGCGGAGAGCCGCAACTTCTACACCCGGGTGCTCGGGATGGTGGTCTCCGACGAGGACGACACGACCTGCTACCTGCGGGGGCTGGCCGAGGCGTGCCATCACAGCCTGGTGCTCGAGGCCGACACCGAGGAGGTCGGCAGCTGTCGGCGCATCGGGTTCCGGGTGTTCTTCGACGAGGAACTCGACGTCGCGTACCGGTGGTTCCGTGAGCGGGGCCTGCCGGCGGAGTTCGTGCAGCGGCCGTATCAGGGCCGCACCCTGCTGGTGAGCGATCCGATCGGGACCCCGCTGGAGCTGTGCGCGACGATGCAGACCCGGCCGCGCAAGCACATCGACTTCGCCGATTACCACGGCGCGCACGTGCAGCGGCTGGACCACTACCAGATTCTTGCGCCGGACACCTACGAATCGTGCGCATTCTACAGCGAACTCGGCTTCCGCAACTCGGAATACCTGGTGGGCGACGAGGACACGATGATCGGTGCGTTCATGTACCGCAAGGGCACCTGCCTGGATCTGGCCATCGTGACCGGTGTAGGCCCGCGGCTGCACCACTTCGCGTTCACCGTCTCCGAGAGCCGCGACATCTTCACCGCCTGCGACTTCGCCGGGCTCGCCGGTTACGGCGACAACGTCGAGCGCGGCCCGGGCCGGCACGGCCCCGGCGGGATGCTCTTCGCCTACATCCGCGACCCCGACGGGCATCGGGTCGAGGTGTTCCAGAGCCATTACCAGACCATCGACATCGAGACCGAGGCCATCCGCTGGGACGCCACGGCGCTGGCCACGAACGCGCGCTGGGGCCTTCCCGCCCTGCAGAAGTGGTACGTCGAGGCGTCGAACTTCACCGGTGTTCCCGTCAAGGACCCCCACACCCTGCCCGACCCGATGACCCTCGAGAAGCTGCTGGTGCTCGAAGGTCGCGCCGACTGAGCACACGCACCCCCCGCCGACGAATCAGGAGAAACACCGTGGCCCGAGTTCCCTACCTCACCCGCGAGAGCGCCCCCGCCGCCGCCCAGCCGCTGTGGGATCGGCTCGAAGCCGAGCGCAAGATGCCGACCGCCCACATCTTCCGCGCGCTCGCGAACGCACCGACCCAGCTGGACGGATTCCTGACCTATGCGAACGCGATGCGGGGCGCGCAGCTCAGCCCGCGCCTACGTGAGCTGGCGATTCTGACCGTCGGCCACGTCACCGGCTCGGTGTACGAGATCGCCCACCACCAGTCCCATGCCACCAAGGCCGGTGTGAGCGCCGAGCAGCTGGGCGCGATCGAGGTCTTCGAGACCGCGCCGGTGTTCGACGAGATCGAGCGCGCCGTGATGCGTCTGGCGGCCGAATCGACCCGGCAGGTCACCGTCGCCCAGGGCACCTGGGACGGCGCCGCACGGCATTTGGACGACAAGCAGATGGTGGAGCTGGCGTTGACGATCGCCTGGTACAACTCCGGTGTCCGCATCATGGCGCTGCTCGACATCGAGCTCGAAGACAGCTACCTGCCCGACCGTGCCGCCTCGGCCCAGAGCTGATCCGACCCCGCCTTTCCACCACCCCACCCGCTTCGAAGGAGCCGCACCGATGACGTTGATGCGCGCAGCCCGGCTGCACAAGATCGGCGAACCGATGTCGATCGACGAGATCGAGATCCCCACCCCGCGCCCCACCGACGTGCTCGTCCGTGTGAAGGCCTGCGGAATCGTGCCCAACATGGCCAACGTGATCAACAACTGGCCGACCTGGTTTCCGCGCCAGCCGCTGGCGAAGTTCCCCGCCATCTTCGGCCTCGACGCCACCGGCCTCGTCGAGCAGGTCGGCGACGCGGTGATCGGCGTGCGCCCGGGCCAACGCGTCTACGTCAGCCCGCTGCGCTCGTGCGGGTCCTGCCGTGCGTGCCGCGCCGGGCACCACAGCCGCTGCCGCTACTTCACCCTCAACGGGTATTTCAGCACCTCGCCCGACGGGCAGCGGATCTTCGACCTCTACCCCTACGGCGGGTTCGCCGAGTACATGACCGCACCCCAGCACGCGCTGGTGCACCTGCCCGACAACGTCAGCTTCGAGCAGGCCGGCCGCTTCGGCTACATCGGCACCTCCTATGCGGCGCTGCGCAGCGCCGACGCCGGCCCCGGCACCGTCGGGCTCATCGACGGCGTCACCGGCACCCTCGGCGTCGCCGCCACGATGCTGTGCCTGGCCATGGGCGTGTCGAAGATCCTCGGCACCGGCCGCGACGAGCAGCTGCTCGAACGGGTGAAGTCCCTCGCGCCCGAGCGGATCGAGGTGCTGCGTCTGGGTGACAAGCCGTCCGGGGAGTGGGCCAAGGCTCTCACCGACGGCGAGGGCGCCGACTTCGTGATCAGCGCCCTGGGTGCGCGCGCCTCGGCCGAGACGATGCTCGACTCGATGCACGGGGTGCGCCGCGGCGGCAGGATCGTCAACGTCGGCGGCGTCGCCGACGCCGTCCCGGTCGACATGAAGTGGCTCATGGACGAGCAGGTGCAGATCATCGGCTCCAACTGGTTCACCGCCGCACAGGGCCAGGAACTGGCGAACATGGCCGAGACCGGCACGCTGGATCTGAGCTACCTCGAACACGAGCGCTTCCCGCTCGCCGAGGTCAACCGCGCGATCTCGGGCCTGAAGGACCGCCGCGGCGGATTCAGCAACTACCTCGTCATTCCCTGACCGGGGACGGCCTCCCACCCAAGACCCGCGGCGGGTCACCGGCACACCGGAACCCGCCGCGGGTCGTTCGCCGTGTCGGCGCGCTCGGCATCGACGCGGCGTGGGCTCAGGCTTCGGCGCCGGTGAGCAGGAACGCGGCCGTGGCGGGGGCGTCGGACTTGTTGTGCCAGGCGTGGCGCGCGGCGATCTGCACGATGGTGTCACTTCGGGTGAGCCGGGTCTGCGCACCGTCGTCGAGTTCGAGCCACACCTCCCCGTCGAGGATGACGCCGTAGTCCAGGCTCTGAGTGCGGTGCATGCCTGGGTTGTCGGGATCGGAGCTGGCGGCGATGTCGGAGGCGAACTCGCCGAACTCCGCATGCAGCCGCTGCCCGTCGAAATCCTCGGTGGTGGTGAGCGAATCGGGCGCGAACCGGACGATCACGAAGCTGTCCCCGCCGGGCGGGGCGACGACGCGGCCGCGGGCCGTGGTCGGTTCGCCCTCCGGTGGGACCGTCGTGGGCACCGCGGCGGTGTACCAGATGCAGGTCTGCGCCTGCCCGGGCAGCGCCGCGCAGTCGTGGCTGTGCGGTGCCGGGCCGTCGGACAGAAAGACCGACTTTCCGCGACCGTCCACACCGGTGACGACCCGTCGTATCTCCATGCTCATACTCCTCACAGGACCGATCGTTTGCTATCGATAGCACATCACCCGAACATGCATCTGTCAACGTTCGGCGAATGTCGGCCTTCTCTGGGGGATCTCGCCGACATCGCCTCTGGCGCTCGGAGTCGATCAATGCTATCGTTAGCACATGCTACAGACACAGCAGGCGCCGGGCGGTGAGGACGAGGGCAGCCCGGGAGCCGGCGTCGTTCTGGCCCAGGGCCGCCACGGCGACGGGTCGCCCCTACCGTGGTTGGTCGCGCGCGGTAAAGCTTTGCCGCTGAATGATTTCGGTGAATCCGGTCTGGCCCGGTCGGGGTCGGTGAGCGAGATCGTCGAGCAGTGGCCGACCACGCGGGCGAGCCTGCGGGCGTTGACCACCCGCGAGGACACGGCAACGGCGATTCTCGGCTACGGCATCGACGTCGCGGCCCTGGAGCTGGAAGCGCCGCTGGCGCCGCGCCAAACCTTCTGCACCATCGGCAATTACCGACGCCAGGTGGTGCAGGCCGCGGAGGACGCCGGCGAGGCGGACGGCGCCGCCGAGCGCCGCACGGCGGCGCAGGCGATGCTGCGCGAGCGCGCGGTCGCCGGTGACCCGTACGTGTGCCTGACCAGTTCGCAGCGCGTCGCACCGCCGAGCAGCACCCTGACACTGGCGCCGGGCATCGACACCCTGGACTGGGAGGTCGAGCTGGCGGTGGTGCTGGGCGCGACGGCGGGGCCGGGATCGGCGGCCCCGGGCGCGGAGACGGTCGCCGGGTACTGCGTCGCGAAGGATCTGACGGTGCGCTCGCGCATCGTGCGCGGTGACGTCGCCGCGCTGGGCAGCGACTGGCTGCAGTGCAAGGGCATGCCCGGGTCGCTGCCGCTGGGGCCCTGGTTCGTGCCGGCATGGCTGGTGGCCGATCCGTCGCGGCTGCGGCTGCGGTTGTGGCTCAACGGAACCGTGATGCAGGACGACACGACCGGAGACATGCTCTTCGGTATCGAGCGTCAGCTGCACTACCTGACCCGACACACCCGGCTGCAGCCCGGCGACGTGTTGTGCACCGGCTCCCCGGCCGGCTTCGGCGCCCACTACGGACGCTATCTGCGCGCCGGCGACGAGATCCGCGCCGAGGTCACCGGCCTGGGTCAACAGCGTCTGCGCTGCCTCGCGCCGGACGCCCGAGACGATCTGGTTCTGCACGCCGCGACGGGAGTACCGCGATGACGAACACCGACACCCCACCCACCGTGCTGCTCACCGACCGTGCGTGGCCCGACGACAGCATCGAGCGCGGCGTGCTCGAGGCCGCGGGTTTCACCGTCGTGGCCGGTCCCGCCGAGGCCGCCGACACCGCCACGATCGAGGATCTGGTCGCCCGTCACGAACCCGCCGCGATCCTCACCTGCTGGGCGCCGGTGTCGGCCACCGCGATCGCGAGCTCCCCGAGGCTGCGGATCGTGGCCCGGATGGGTGTGGGTCTGGACAACATCGCGGTCGACGCCGCGACCGAGCGGGGTGTGCGGGTGACCAACGTGCCCGACTACTGCGTGGAAGAGGTCTCCGACCACGCGGTCGGGCTGGTCCTGGCGTGGACGCGGGGACTGGTCGCCGCCGACCGCGAGGTCCGCGCGGGCACCTGGGCGCCGGCCGGGGCACGGCTGCGCCGGCTGGCGACACTGACCTGCGGGGTGGTCGGATTCGGCCGGATCGGCCGGGCGAGCGCGCTCAAGCTGCGCGCCCTCGGCGCCCGCGTGCAGGCGAGCACCCCCTACCCGCCCGACGACACCGACGGGATCGCGCTCGTGCCGCTCGACGAGCTGCTGGCCACCAGCGACGTCGTCGTGCTGCACGCCCCGCTGACCGAACAGACCCACCACCTCATCGGGACGCGCGAGCTCGCCCTGATGCGCGAGGGTGCTCTGCTGGTGAACGTCAGCCGCGGCGGGCTGGTCGACACCGCCGCCCTGGTGGCGGCGCTGCAATCGGGCCACCTCGGCGGCGCCGGACTCGACGTGCTCGAAGAGGAGCCCACGGTGGCCCCCGAGCTGCTCGCCCATCCGGCGGTGGTGTTGACCCCGCACATCGCGTTTTCCTCCGACGCGTCGGTTGCCCAGCTGCGCCGCAGCGCCGCCGAGGAAGTCGTGCGCGCCCTGCGCGGGGACCCCGTGCGCTACCCCTGCAACCACCCGAACTCTCGACCCTCGATCAGCACCAACCGATGAAGGAGTGGCTTCCATGAGCAAAATCCGTGTCCTGCACGGGCGCCAGGTGTTCGACTCGCGTGGACGGCCGACTGTGGAGGTGGAAGTGCACCTCGACGACGGGACCCGGGCGCGCGCCTCGGTTCCCTCCGGCGCCTCGACCGGAACCCACGAAGCCCACGAGCTGCGCGACGGCAACGCCGCGGTCTTCGACGGTCTCGGTGTGCTCTCGGCTGTGCAGCACGTCGACGGCGAGATCGCCGCGGCCCTGCGCGGACGCGACGTGATGGATCAGCGCGGCGCCGACGAGCTGCTGCGTGACCTCGACGGCACCGCGACCCTGTCGCGGCTGGGCGCCAACGCGGTGCTGGGGACCTCGCTGGCGATCTGCCGCGCCTCGGCTGCGGCCGCCGGTCAACCGCTGCACCGCCGCATCGCCGACCTCGCCGGTGTCGGCGAGCCGACACTGCCGATGCCGATGGTCAACATCCTCTCCGGTGGCTTGCACGCCGGGCGCGGCATGGACGTGCAGGACTTCCTCGTCGTCCCCGTCGGTGCCGACTCGATCCTGGAAGCCATCCAGTTCGCCACCCGGGTGCGCAGCGCCGCGGCCCTGGTCTGCGCCGAGCGGGGCCTGCCGACCCTGCTGGCCGACGAGGGCGGGCTCAGCCCCGGCTGTCGCACCGGCCGCGACGCACTCGAGCTGCTGTCGGCATCGGTCGAGCGGGCCGGGTTGCGGATGGGCGAGGACATCGCCGTCGCGATCGACGTCGCCGCGGCCTCGTTCTACGACGCCACCACCGGCGACTACCACCTGCGCCGGGAAGGCCGACGGGCCACGAGCGCGGAGATGATCGAGATGATCACCTCCTGGCTCGACGAATTCCCGATCGTGTCGGTCGAGGACCCGCTCGACGAGGAGGACTGGGCGGGCTGGCGCGAGATCACCGCTGCGGTCGGGACGCGGGTGCGGCTCATCGGCGACGACCTGTTCACCACCAACCCGCACCGGCTCGCGCTGGGGATCGACCGTGGCTGCGCGAACGGTGTCCTGGTCAAGGTCAACCAGAACGGCACTCTGACCGGAACCCTCGACGTCCTCGCCCTCGCCGCCACCGCCGGGTACGTGCCCGTGGTGTCGGCGCGGTCGGGGGAGACCGAGGACGACTTCCTCGCCGACCTGGCCATCGGCACCGCCGCCGGGCAGATCAAGGTCGGGTCGGTGCGCTCCTCGGAGCGGCTGGCCAAATACAACCAGCTGCTGCGCGTCGCCGAGGACACCTCGCTGCAGTTCAGCCGGCTGCCGGCCCTGTCCCCGGAACCGGTGCGGTGACTCGGAGCGATCCCCGTCCCGCGGTCCAGCAGTTCCTGCGCGCGCAGGGACTGCTGGCCCCCGGTGCGGAGGCGGTGCTGACCCCGCTGCACGGCGGAGTGTCCTCGGACCTGTGGAAGGCCGAGCTCGGCGACCGGACCGTGTGCGTGAAAGGCGCCCTGGCGCAGTTGAAGGTCGACCGGGAATGGTGGGCACCGATCTCGCGCAACCGAGTCGAGTACGACTGGCTGCGCAGCGCCGGCGCGATCGCCCCGACCCAGGTGCCCCGCGTCCTCGGCCACGACGAGCAGGCCGGGCTGTTCGCGATGGAATTCCTGCCGCCGCAGGATTATCCGGTGTGGAAGCGGGAGCTGCTGGCCGGGCGCGTGGACGCCGGCGCCGCCCGTCAGGTCGGCGACCTCGTCGGCCGGTTGCACTCCGCCAGCGCCGCCGACCCCGACAGTCCCACCCGCTTCGCCACCGACGACAACTTCACGGTGTTGCGGATCGACCCGTTCCTGCGGGTCACCGCCGAGGCGCACCCCGATCTCGCAACCCGGTTCGACGCGCTGGCCGCCACCACCGCCGGCACCCACCTCGCCGTCGTGCACGGCGACGTCAGCCCGAAGAACATCCTGCTCGGACCCCACGGACCGGTGCTACTCGACGCCGAATGCGCCTGGTTCGGGGACCCCGCCTTCGACATCGCCTTCTGCCTCAGCCATCTGGTGATCAAAGCGATCAAGGTGACCGGTACAGCCACCGAGATACTCGAGGCAGCAAGCGAACTCGTCGATGGTCATGCCCGCCACGTCGACTGGGAACCGGTCGACGCGCTCGACGCGCGGGTCGCCGCGCTGCTGCCGGCGCTGGCCCTGGCGCGGGTCGACGGCACCTCGCCGGTGGACTACCTCGACGCCACCGGGCAGGACCGCGTGCGTGCCGCCGCGCTCCCGTTGCTGCGCGACCCGGCCCCGACCACGGCCGATGCGCTCGACCGGTGGGCCGGCGCCAACACCGCACCGGCCCCGGACACGAAAGACCGATCGCGATGACATTCAGCCTCGCCACGATCCGCGTCGACGCGACACCGACCCCGGTGCTCGTGCTCGACGAGGCGCACTACCGGATCGCCGACGTCGCGCCCGAGGTCCTCGCACCCAACCCGGCCGCGGGGCTGATGACGGTGTTCACCCACTGGGACAGCGCCGAGCCGATCCTGCTCGCCGCGGCGGAGGCGATCACCACCGGCACCCGCCGGGGGACCCCGATCCCCGCACCGCAGCACCGCGAGGACTGGCTGACCCCGCTGCAGTTCCCGAACAAACTCATCTGCACCGGGTCGAACTACTACGACCACGTGATCGGCGACGGCGGCCACACCGACTTCAGCAAGGACGCCAACGTCCCGGTGTTCTTCCTCAAGCCGCCCACCACCACCCTGGTCGGGCAGGGCGCCGCCGTTCGGTACCCGGCCCAGTCCGACAAGTTCGACTACGAGATCGAACTGGCGTTCGTGATCGGCAAGGCCGGCCGCCGCATCCCCGTCGAGAAGGCGCGCGATCACATCGCGGGATACACCGTCGCCCTGGACATGTCGGCCCGCGACTGGCAGCGCCACCCCAAACACCTGGTGAAGTTCGACCTGTTCGGCGGCAAGGTGTTCGACGACAGCTGCCCGCTGGGTCCCGGCATCGTCCCGGCCCGCTTCGTCGACGACGGCAACCTGCAGCTGCGGCTCTGCCTCAACGGGCAGCTGCGCCAGGACGCGAACACCAAGGACATGATCTGGCCCGTGCCCGAACTGGTCGCCCGCATCAGCGAACACGTCACGCTCGAACCCGGCGACGTCGTACTCACCGGCACACCGGCCGGCGTGGGACTGAGCACCGGCGTCTGGACCCAGGTCGGGGACACGCTGCACGCGCAGATCAGCGGCCTCGGCGCACTCGACGTCGAGATCGTTCCCGACACCGGCACCGCGCTTCGACCCTAGCCGGCGGCGCCCCGCGCCACGCGCCGCACTACCGCCGCGACCCGGTGGGTCGGGCCGCACCGACCCGCCACCGACCCACCCACCCACAACTCAACGGAGAAGCGATGCACGCCCACAACACCCGACCCGCCAATCCGCTCGACCTGCTCGAGATCGACAGCATGCTCACGCCCGAGGAGCAGGCCATCCGCGACTCCGTGCGCGCGTTCTGTGACCGGAACGTCGAACCCCACGTCGCGCAGTGGTTCGAGCACGGCGCGATCGACGACATTCGGGGCCTGACCAAGCAGCTCGGCGAACTCGGCGTACTCGGCATGCACCTCGACGGCTACGGCTGCGCCGGGATGAGCGCCGTCGACTACGGGCTGGCATGCCTGGAACTGGAAGCCACCGACTCGGGCCTGCGTTCGCTGGTGTCGGTCCAGGGATCGCTGGCCATGTATGCGATCTGGGCTTTCGGCTCCGACGAGCAAAAGCAGCAGTGGCTGCCGCAGCTGGCGGCCGGCACCGCGATCGGCTGCTTCGGCCTCACCGAACCCGACTCGGGCTCCGACCCGGCCGGCATGCGCGCCACGGCGCGTCGCGACGGGGAGGACTGGATCCTCGACGGGCGCAAGATGTGGATCACCAACGGGTCGGTCGCCGACGTGGCCGTGGTCTGGGCCCGCACCGACGAGGGAGTCCGCGGGTTCGTCGTGCCCACCGACACCGTCGGGTTCTCCGCACCCGCGATCAAGCACAAGATGTCGCTGCGCGCATCGGTGACCAGCGAGCTCGTCCTCGACTCGGTCCGGCTCCCCAAGACCGCGGTGCTGCCCGAGGTGAGTGGCCTGCGCGGCCCGCTGTCGTGCCTGAGCGAGGCCCGCTACGGCATCGCGTGGGGCGCGATGGGCGCGGCGCGCTCCGCGTTCCGCGCCGCCCTCGCCTACGCCGGGGACCGCGTCCAGTTCGGGCGCCCGATCAGCGGATTCCAGCTCACCCAGGCGAAGCTGAGCGACATGGCCCTGGAACTGTCCAAGGGCACGCTGCTGGCACTGCACCTGGGCCGGATCAAGGACGAGCGCGGCCTGCGACCCGAACAGGTCTCCTTCGGCAAGCTCAACAACACCCGCGAGGCGCTCGCCATCTGCCACACCGCCCGCACCATCCTCGGCGCCAACGGGATCTCGCTGGAGTACCCGGTGATCCGCCACGCCACGAACCTGGAATCGGTGCTGACCTACGAAGGCACCGTCGAGATGCACACCCTGATCATCGGCCAAGCCCTCACCGGGCAGCAGGCCTTCCGCTGACCGGAGCGACGCACACCGCACGAGACGACACCCGACCCGGGTCGGCACGCACGACGCGCGGCCCGCCCGCATCGCATTCTGCGATCCGGCACGGCGAAGCAGCACGAGAACCGCAACCGGAAACGAGGAACCCCATGAACACAGCACGCGCCGCCGCGCGGGCGCTCACCGGCTCGACCTACGCCCTGCTCGGATGGGACACCGTCCGCGAACCCGGCGGCCGCGTCCAGGTCGCCGGAAAGACGCTGGCGGCCATGCGCAAGGTCCTGCCCATGCCCCGGGACGACGCATTCGTCGTCCGTGCGAACGGCGGTGCCCAAGCCCTCGGCGGTGCGCTGCTGGCCCTCGGCATCTACCCCAGAATGTCGGCGGCGATCCTGGCCGCCTCCCTGGTTCCGACCACCCTTGCCGGCCATGGGTTCTGGGCCGTCGAGGACCCCGCCGCCCGCAGCATGCAACGAATCCAGTTCCACAAGAACCTCGCCATGCTCGGCGGCCTGCTCTTCGCGATCGCCGACGCACCGCCGCGCCGCGGCCGCTGACCTGAGAGCAGCCCACAGCCGCAGGACAAGCCGCTCCCGCCTGGATCGGCCACGGCCGACGACCGGGCTGTCCGCAACCGTGCCGACACGACCGCGGTCGGCTGCCTCGTCGGCGCACCTGTCGCCATCGCCGCAGCGATCCAGTGCGTCACCACCATCAACGAGCCGATGGCACCGAGGACGTCCTGACCACAGCGCACGACACCAGTCGTCCGCATCAGGACCCGAGCGGCCCGCCTTCCTCCACCGCGAGGCGGGCCGTTTCGGTTCGAACGAGCGCGCCGATCACCGGCAACGCCTCATCGACCCCGATCGTGAAGCTCGCGGCGGCGACCTCGCATCCGAACGGGTCATCGGCTTGCATTCTTCAACCCTGCGCCCGTCGGCGATCCGCCTGCTCGACTCCGGAGTGGCCCCAACCGAAGACATCGACATGGTCGCCGGCTGCGCCCACCCGATCGGCCCGCTCGCCCTGACGGACACCATCGGACTCGATACACGGCTGCGGTGGCCCGGTCGATGTTCGAGCAGACGTGAGGAGCACCTGCACCCCCGCCGGCGCTTCTGCTCCGCAAAGTCGAGGCGCGCCTGGATGGTGGTGCTCCACGAGCGCATGTTTCGTGGACATGGTTTCGCATGCGGGGGAAACGGGGGTCGTCCGATCAGGGCAGGATCGGCTCTGCGAGGTCGGCGACTGCGACCGTGAATCGCCTTTCTAGGCAAAACCGTTCGGCGAACCAGTCTGCGTGGGGTAATCGCGACCAGGCACCGGGCCACACGCCGTGGCTGCAGACACTCGGGCGCCTCGACAACCGTTCGGGGGAATGGGAGTTGACAATCCATCCCAACTCGTTCACCCGATGTGGTTGGGGCGATGGGTTCACCGGTGCCGACCGCGCCCGGCCGGAACGCGTTTCGGAGAGGCCGGCCTTCCGCGCAATGTCGAGTCAGACGCCCATGGGCTGGGCGGTTCGGCGGCGACCGATGAGCAGGTGGTCGACGCTGTAGCGACCGGCGCCGATGACAGCCAGCAGCAGGGCGGCTGCGCCGAGTACGAGGACGAGTTCGTAGCCGCCCTGCTCGACGAAGATCCCGGCGTCGGCGTGGACGAAAACGAAGGCCCCGATCATGTCGATCAGGAGGAGCATCCCGGCGAGGGGGACGGCGAGCCCGAGGATAAGGGCGGCGCCGCCCGCAAGCTCGATCACGGCAGCGAACCAGGCGGAGGCCGGTGCGGCCGGCACACCGACCTGGGCGAAGAACGAGGTGGTGCCGTCGATGCCGTTGGTGAACAGCTTCTGCCATCCGTGCTCGAAGAACACGATGCCGATGGCGACGCGGGCAATCAGGACAGCGAGGTCACGGGCGGGAGCGGGAATGGTCATGGGAGGTCCTGTCATTGGCGCGGGTGGAGGTGTGGGGATGTAGGCGGAGATTGCTGGGCTGAGAGCAGGCCGGTGACGGCGCCGCCGTCGACGCCCAGGGCGATATCGTTCACGAAGTTGGCAGGCTGAGAGCAGAGAAGGCGATGGCTTTGCAGAAGTCGGCGGGGTCACTGTGCGTCCGGTCGTGTCACGTTCGAGGTCCATCAGCCGATCCGGTCCGTGAGCCAGCCGGCGAGCGCCTCGACGTCGCCGTTGGTGAGGGTGTGCCCGCCTGGTGAGCGCCGTGCGGTCAGCTCGGCTCCGGAATCGCCTTGGAGGTACTGCCAGGAGCGCGCCTGCAACTCGACCGGGATCACCGCGTCCGCGTCCGCTTTGGTGACGAGCACAGGTACGCCCGCCAGGCGCCCGACGCTCGTCGGCACGCCGGCATCGAACGGCAGGGTGGCGTACAGCGTCGCCAATTCAGTGAATCGGGCAGGGTCGGCCAGGACGACACCTCCAGCGAACGTGGCGCCGCCACTGACGGACCGCTTGGCGAGCTGCGTCGTGCCGGAGAGCGCCGGCGAAAGCCCGACAGACTACTTGGGCATCCCTCGACAACGCCTGCTGGTATCGAGACCTGCTCGCGCTCGTGCCGAGGTCGCTTCCCCTTCCCGCAGAATCGGATCGAGTTGCACGACCGGCGGGCGAGCGGTGACAACCCCGGCACGGCGACTGGGTTCACACGCTCGTGAACGAGCGTTTCACCGGCGACTGAGGATTCCGCACCGCAACTCGTGCTACGTAGGCGGACCTTCACCGACGCAGGAGGCGCTGGGGAACCGGCGCATGTGCCGCGCAGCTTCGAATGACTCCCGGGGCGAAGGCGCGAATCGATCGCGCTCCTGTCGCGCGCAGCGCCGCGCGCACGATATCGCCGTCGGTCAACGCCCGGTCCAGAAAGCGTTGTCGAGCGCTGGCTTCGGTGACGCCGACGACGACTCGAGGGAGGTTGGTGTGCGCGTTGGCTTCGAGTAGGACTCGGTCCATGGCAACGATGTGGACGGGAACGGTCCCGGCACCGCGAACATCGCCGACGGCGAGGACAATGTGTTCGTCGAACGACATCAAGCGGGCCGCATCGGCCGCCAATTGCACCCCGGTATCGACAGCAAATGCCGGTGCGCATAAGTCGACGGCGAGGTCGTCGATCGCAACGATCGGCAGGCGGTGATCGCGCGCGAACTCCCGCAGTTCATGCCCGGCCGCCAGCGTCGTGTCGTTGTCGACGCCGATCACCGTCGCGAGCACCGCTGCAGCGCCCGTGTCGCCGGACCGCATCACCAATGTGACTGCCGCCTCGGCGAATCCGAACTCACTCGCCGGATGGTGTAGGTCCGCGCGCAGGGGCACAACGTGGCCGGGTCGGGTGAACGACTCCGCGGTGGCATCGGGGTGCGCGAGTAGGCGGGCGGTCGCGGCGCGGTCCGCCGCTGAGATACCGGTGCCGACTCCGTTGGCGGCGTCGACAGTGACGCATTGACGTAGGATGCCCGCGTCGGCACCGCGCTGAGCGACAAGTCCGAGTTCAACGCAGCGCTGGGCGGGAAGGGCGACCTGCAGAAATCCGGACGAGTGCCGCACCGCGAACGCGGTCGACTCCACCGCCGCACGAGATGCCGCGAAGACAATCTCGCCGCGAGTCGGGGCCTGCTCTGTGCCCACCAGCAGCACGGGGTGTCCGAGCGCGATGGCAGCCACCGCGGTCCCGGCTCGCGCCAGAGACCGCCGCTCGGCGTCGCTCGGGGTGAGGTCGACGAGCATCGTGGCGGGCGTGTACGTGTCGTCGATGGCAGTCATGGGAGTTCCCTTGTGTTTGTCGGCGCGACCCGCCGCGTGGCCGCGGTGACGATTTGCAGCGCTGTTGGCATGATCATTGTTGGTGTAGATGTCGCGGCGAGGCCGTCGGGAATTCGACCCCCTCCGCGGCGGCTCGGTCCGTTGGTATGACAGGTCGAGCGTGCCGGTCTCGACCATGTGCGCGAGTTCCCGACCTGTGCGGTGCCGGCGCGGAATCGTCAGTGCGTCGAGTCTGCCGCCGCTTCGAGCGGGAGGCACGAGCGTGCGGCCACGAGGGCTCGGTCGCGACGTTGGAACCACCCGGTCGTCTCGCGGGTGAGCAGCGCGGCGACGATCGCGGCGAGCACCATCAGCGCGGCGAGGACATACAGGGCCGCGTGGTAGCCGCCGACGCTGGTGAAGCCGCCACCGTGGCCGATGACAACTCCGACCAGAAATGGACCGGCGCCGCCGCCGAGCGCCAGACCGCCGCCTACGATCGCGCTGGCCACACCGGTCGTACTCGGTCTGGCGGAGTCGATCGCGACCGCATACACCAGAGTGTAGGGCGCGTTGATCGCCAAGCCGATGAACAACTGGACGCCGATCAGCCATGCCAAACTCGACGACGCGTTCAGGAAGAGGCAGAAACCCACGGCTAGCCAAAGGAACACGATGATCAGCGACAGCTTGCGCCCGAGCCGATCGGAGATCCATCCCCAGCCGATCATGCCGAGGCCGCCGGTGACGGTGAACACCACGCTCAACGCGGCGGCGTGCGCGAAATCGTAGTGGGCCACGAAGGCGAGGTACTGCGGCAGCCAGAAGCTCAGTCCGATGTAGCCGACGGTGGCGAACAGTCCGACGACAGCGATCAGGCTGATGTTCGGGTTTCGCAGGCTTTGCCTCAGCGAGTCGACGCTCGCGGGAGCGGGCTCGGGCTGTTCGGGGTCCACCGGCTTGGTCTCCCCGGCCGCGTCGAGGTGATCGACGACCGCGGCGTAGCGCTGCTTGGTCGCGAACCACCAGTAGCCGGCGAAGACCACGACGACGGGGATCGGGAAGAGCAGGAACGGCAGTCGCCAGTTCGACGCGCCGTAGGCACCGAGGAGCGCGGCGACGATGAAGCCGCCGATCAGGGTGCCCCAGGGAAACCCGGTGTGGTGCAGCCCGAGTGCGAACCCTCGGCGCTCGCGCGACCACCATTCCGCCGCGGAGGTGACCTCGACGGCCTCACCCGCGCCGGCGATCGCATGCGAGATCAGCTGCAGGAGTAACAGTCCGCCCAGGGTGATTGTGAGCAGGTTGAATCCGGTCAGGAAGGTGAACAACGCGTAAGCGACCACCAACGGCAGGTGCCGGTACTTGCGTGCCCAACCGCGACCGCCGCGGTCGGCCCACAACATCGCGGGGATCGCGATGAGCCCGGTCGCGGCGGTGATCGCGCCGGCGAACAGGCCGATCTCGGCGGGACTGGTGTGGAACTCGTCGGTGATCGACGGCAGCACGTAGAAGATCATCTGCCGGGAGTTGGCGTTCAAGGCGTAGATCAACCAGAGAAACAGCAGGGAGAACCACGCATACCGGGAGATTCCGCGAGTGAGCTTGCGGGCGGTCCGGTCGGCGCCCAGGGACGAGTCGGTGCTGTGCATGATGTGGCTGTCCTTCGAGGTGGGTGGATTTCGGGCGGAGTGGGCGTGCCTAGTAACGGCCCAGGCGCGGTTCATGTGTGGCAGCGCCGAGTGGGGGCGCGGTGCCAGGCTCACGAGACGGCCAGGCGCCGGAACCGGCTGCCGTGGTACACCAGTGGCGCTCGGTCGGGGTCGACCCTCAGTCCATGGATCCGCAGGAGCACGATGGTGCGGTCGCCTCCCGCCAGTGACCGGCAGGTGGCGTCACTGTCCCTCGGCGAGGACGCTCACGCCCAGGCGTCGCAGCCCGCGCATTCGCGGCCATGTCCGCGAAGTTTCCTGTACGCACACCGATGCC
>DATDBL010000340.1:0-12075 GCA_036524855.1 Aldersonia sp.
CGCCCCGGCGAACAGTTCCGCGCAGGTGATCGGCCAGACCTCGGACGTCCCGGTCGGTGGCGGCGCGATCCTCAGTGGCGTGGTCGTCACGCAGGCGTCCGCGGGGTCGTTCAGCGGCTTCTCGAACGTGTGCACGCATGCCGGGTGCAATGTGAACTCGGTGTCGGGCGGCACGATCAACTGTCCCTGCCACGGCAGCAAGTTCAATCTCGACGGCTCGGTCGCCAACGGCCCGGCCACGCGCCCGCTCGATCCCGTCGCCGTTGCGGTCGACGGCCAGTCCATCGTTCTCGCCTGACCCCGTGCCGCCGGCGGTCCTGTTCTCCGCCGGCCCACGTTCGGCCACCTCGATCCGCTGTTGCCGCTCGCCGAAGCGATGAAATGTCTGAAGTGCCCGATCCGGCAAGGTGTCGCGGCGGCGCTTGTCTGACAACAGTTGGGTAACGGCCCGACCCTTACGTTGTCTTTCCCGTGTTCTTGTTGCGACAGTAATCTATTGGGACTGTTGTAGTCTCCTGGGACTGTTGTACCTAGAGGGGAAGGAGGCGGCGCGAGGGTCGCGTGCGGCCAGGCGTCGATCCGATATGGCTCGATTCGATTTGGCCCGGAACCACCTCAGGGTCGGTGTGAGCGCGCTCGCCTGCCTTGCCGCGATGACCGCGATGATTGCGTACACCCTCTCTTTCCCCGGCGCCGCGGCGGCGACCCCCGCCGAGACCCTGGCCAGCCGCCTGGCGGGCAAGACCGTGTTCCTCGACCCGGGCCACCAGGGCTCCGCCGACGGGCAGGATCTCGCGCGTCAGGTCGACGACGGCCGCGGCGGCACGAAGGAGTGCCAGACCACCGGCATGACCAGCGTGAACGGCGTCGGAGAGCACACCATCAACTGGAACGTCACCCAGTTGGTCAAGCGGTCGCTGGAGTTGCTCGGCGCCCGGGTGGTGCTCAGCCGCAACGACGACGCCGGGTGGGGCGGCTGCATCGACGAGCGCGCTCGCGCGGCCAATTCGTCCGGCGCCGACGTCGCGGTGAGCATCCACGCGGACTCCGCACCGGCCGGCAACCGCGGCTTCCATCTGATCATCCCCGCGCTGCCGATCCCCGATCCAGCCGCCAACGACGCGCAGTCCGGAGCGGGTCTCGCGTTGTCGCAGACGATCCGTGACTCCTACACCCGCGCCGGGTTCAGCCCCGCCAACTACGCCGGCGTGGTCGACGGGCTGCAGACCCGCGCCGACATCGCCGGCCCGGCGCTGACCACCGTCCCGCTCGCGTTCGTCGAGATGGGCAACGGCGGCGACCCGGAGGATGCTCGCACGCTCGAGACCGGCGACGGACAACTCAAGCACGCGGTCGCGATCACGACCGGCATCGTCGGGTATCTGCTCGGCGGGGACGCGGCTGCGCCAGTCTCCGAGGTGCTGCCCGGCGTCGCCGACGCGCGCGGTGTGCGGCCGGGTTCGCCGGCGACCCCGGCCGCACCCTCAACCGAGTCGCCGTCGACCGACTCGACCACGCCGCGCTCCTCCACGCCGCCGGCGACCACCCCGGACACCGAGACCTCTCCGTCCGTCCCGCTGCTTACCGAGGGTGATCAGGACGGCCTGATCGCTGTGGTCGTGCAGGTGCTGCAGCCACTGCTGGACGAACTCGGGCTTTCCGGCAGCAGTTCCTTGGCGGACGAGGAGATGTTCGGGCTGGTGTCCGACCTGGCCAGCGCGATCGTCGATGCCGTCATGCAGTCCGGGGTGCTGGAGGGGAACTGAGCCGCGGTTACAGCCCCACCCACTCGGAGAGGCCGTTGGCGAAGTGCTGACGCTTCCAGATCGGCACCTCGTGCTTGATGCGCTCGACGAGTTCGGCGCAGGCGGTGAACGCCTCGCCGCGGTGCGGTGCGGCGACCGCGGCGACGAGTGCGAGGTCGCCCACGTGGAGTTCGCCGACCCGGTGGACAGCCGCCACCGGCAGGCCGGTCTTCGCCGCGACCTCGCTGCAACAGGTTCGCAGGAATCGTTCGGCATCCGGGTGGGCCTGATATTCGAGCATCGAGACCGGTTGCCCGCCATCGTGATTGCGGACCACCCCGGAGAAGAGGACAACTGCGCCGTGGGTGGGGCCGGCGACCGCGTGGTCGACGACGGCCGGGTCCAGTGGTTCGGTCGAGATGCGGGCGAGCAGGTCACTCATGGGCGCCACCTCCGGCGACTTGGGCGAGCAGGTGATCGAGGAGGTCGTCGAGGACGGCGAGGCCGTCGCGAACCCCGCCGGGGGATCCGGGCAGGTTGATCAGGACCGTTCGGCCCGCGAGACCGGCGACGCCGCGCGACAGCGACGCGTGCGGAAACTTCGCGGCACCCTTGGCACGGATGGCCTCGGCGACGCCGGGCAGTTCGCGGTCGAGCACGGCGAGGGTGGCCTCGGGGGTCGCGTCCGTGGGGGAGGCGCCGGTGCCGCCGGTGGAGATGATCAGCGCGGGGGCGCCGGTGAGGGCGTCGGCGATCCCGGCGGCGATGTCGGCGTCAGCGTAGACGAGCGGACCGCGAACCGGCATACCTTTGGCGGCAAGCCATTCCGTGATCACCGGACCGGTCTTGTCTTCGCGGGTGCCGTTTGCGACGCCGGTGGAGGCGACGAGGACGGCGGCTCCGTTCGTGGCGGGTTGCGGAGTAGCGAGGCGCGTCCAGTGCCCGGACTTGCCGCCCTGCTTGGTGAGCAGCCGCACGTTCGTCAGGAGTGCGGCGGGGTCGACGGCCTTGACCATGTCATGGAGGGTCAGTCCCGCGACGGCGACAGCGGTCAGCGCCTCCATCTCGACGCCCGTCGGCCCGCGGGTTTTCGCGGTCGCCTCGATGGTGATCGAGGTGTCGGTGAAGCCGAACGCGATCTTCACCGAGGACAGCGCGAGTTGGTGGCACAGCGGGATCAGTTCGGAGGTGCGCTTGGCGCCGCCGATGCCGGCGATGCGGGCGGTGGCGAGGACGTCGGCCTTGGGTAGGTCATCCGCGCGTACCAGCGCGATTACCTCGGGGGTGGTGACGAACTCGCCGGCAGCGACCGCGGTGCGGGCGGAATCGACCTTCGCGCTCACGTCCACCATGCGGGCGCGGCCCTCGCTGTCGAGGTGGGTCAGCTCGCTCATAGTTCCCACACTTGCACGTCCGCGCCGATCGGCAGTTCGGTTACCTGGGACGGGACGTCGATGAGGACGTCGGCACGCGCCATCGCCGCGATGAGATGCGAGCCTGGGCCGGAGACGAGTTCGACCCCGTTCTCGGTGCGCAGTCCGCGGTGGAATTGCCGCTTGCCCGGCGGGGAACGCAGGTCGGAGGCGAGCCGCGCTGGTTGCGATTCGAGCGTCGGGAGTCCCGCGAGGCGGCGCAGCACGGGGCGGGCGAACACCTCGAACGAGACCAGGGTGCTGACCGGGTTGCCGGGGAAGCTGAGTACCGGGACACCGTCGACGACGGTGAGGCCCTGCGGGCCACCCGGCTGCATCGCGACGTGGTGGAACCAGCCGCCGCGCGGGATGAGGGTCTCGCGGACCACCTCGAAGTCGCCCATCGACACGCCACCGGAGGTGAACACGACGTCGGCTTGGGCGAGTGCGGCGTCGAGCCGGGTGGTGAAGGTGGCGACATCGTCGGTGCTGTGCGCGACGGACGTGACTTCCGCTCCGTTGGCCTCGGCGGCGGCGGCGAGCGCGATGCCGTTGGAGTTGTAGATCTGGCCCGGCCCGAGCGGTTCCCCGGCGGGCACGAGTTCGGCGCCGGTGGTGAGCATGGCGACCCTCAGTTTGCGGCGGACCGACACGTCGCCGATGCCGACCGCGGCCAGCACCGCGACGTGCCTGGCCGCGATCGTCACGTCTGCGGGCAGCAGAAGTTCGCCACGGTGGACGTCGGCGCCGGGGTCGCGGACGAACTCACCCGGGGAGCGACCGTGTTCGATGCGCACGGTGCTGCCGTCGGCTTTCGTGTCCTCGACCGGGACTACCGTGTCGGCGCCGTCGGGCAGCGGTGCGCCGGTCATGATCTTGATGGCGTGGCCCGGTGGGAGGGTCGCGGGTGCGTCGCCCGCGGCGGTGACGGAGGCGACGGGGAGTTCCGTCGGGACCGTCACGAGGTCGGCGGCGCGGACCGCGTAGCCGTCCATCTGCGAGTTGCGGAAGACCGGCAGATCCAGCGGCGACGTGACGTCGGCGGCGAGCACACGGCCCAGTGCGGCGGTCACCGCGACGGTCTCGGCGGTGAGGTCGTCGGGAAACAGTGCCGCCACCGCGTGGGCGTGATCGGCGACGGAGCGCGTCATATCTGCAGGCTAGCGCCGTGCCGCGGGGGTTGCGGCAGAAGTCGCCCGCGAAGGCCTGCCCGATGCGGGCATACTCGAATCATGACCTTGGTCGAGATGGGGATGCCGCGGGTGCGGCCCCCCGCAGACGCGGCAGACGCGCCGAACTCGGGCGATCGCCCGGACGTGCCCTACCTGATCGACCGCTTCGGCCGGGTCGCGCGCGACCTTCGGGTCTCCATCACCGAGAAATGCTCGTTGCGCTGCACGTACTGCATGCCCGAGGAGGGTCTGCCGGCGATCCCGGCGGCGGATCTGCTGAGTGCCGACGAGATCGTGCGGGTCGTGGACCTCGCGGTGCGAATGCTCGGGGTGCGGGAGGTGCGCTTCACCGGGGGCGAGCCGCTGATGCGTCGTGACCTCGAGGCGATCATCGCGGGCTGCGCGCAGCGGATCCCCGGCGTGCCGTTGACGATGACGACGAACGCGGTGGGCCTCGAGCATCGCGCGCGGGGGCTCGCCCAGGCGGGACTGACACGGATCAACGTCTCCCTCGACTCGGTCGACCGCGCCGAGTTCGCGCAACTGACGCGCCGTGACCGGTTGCCGTCGGTTCTCGCGGGGATCGCGGCAGCGCAGGCGGCGGGGCTGGCGCCGGTGAAGGTCAACGCGGTGTTGATGCCGAATACGCTCGCCGGGGCGGCGGACCTGCTGGCCTTTTGCCTGGACACGGGATGCGAGTTGCGGTTCATCGAGGAGATGCCGCTCGACGCGGACCACGCCTGGGCGCGCGAGCAGATGGTGACCGCGGCTCGACTGCTGGACGTGCTCGGGGAGCGGTTCACGCTCGAGGGGGTGGGTCGCGACGACCCGGCGGCGCCGGCGGAGAAGTGGCTCGTCGACGGTGGTCCCGAGACGGTGGGCATCATCGCGTCGGTGACCCGCTCGTTCTGCGACTCGTGCGACCGGACCCGGCTGACCGCGGACGGCACGATCCGCTCCTGTCTGTTCAGCGACCACGAGGTGGATCTGCGTTCGCCGCTGCGGGCGGGCGCGGGCGACGAGGAACTCGCGCGGCTGTGGCGGGCGGCGATGTGGAACAAGTGGGCCGGGCACGGGATCTCGGAGGCGGGTTTCGAGCCGCCCGTGCGCACGATGGGGGCGATCGGTGGTTGAGATCGAGGTGCGCTACTTCGCCGCGGCGGCCGATGCCGCCGGGTGCGCGAAGGAGACGCTGACGCTGCCCGATTCGCCGACCGTGCGCGACGTCGACGTGGCGTTGCGGGAGCGGCACGGTGCGGGCATGGCGCGGGTGCTGTCGGTGGCGGCGTATCTGGTCGGCGACGAGCTGACCCGGGATCCGGACTTCGCAGTCGGCGCTGCCGTGGATGTGTTGCCACCGTTCGCCGGCGGGTAGGTGTTCCGGAAGCGAGGCGGGTCGCACCCGGAGTTCTTCTCGGCGGAGGCGGCCGGGCTGCGCTGGCTGGCCGCGGGGGGAGCGCCCGTCGCGCGGGTGCTCGACGTCGGGAGCGATTTCATCGAACTCGAGCGGGTGCCGCCCGGGCGTGCGTCGGTCCCGGCCGCGCGCAAGCTTGGCGGCGCGTTGGCTCGGATGCACTCCGCCGGTGTCGATGGCGAAGAATTCGGTTGTCCACCAGCCGATTACAACGGACAGCTGTTCATCGGCAAGCGGCCGATGAGCAGCAAACGGCACGCGAATTGGGGTGCGTTCTACGTGGCCGAACGGGTGCTGCCGTTCGCCGAGATCGCAGTGGCCGCAGGTAGTGTCAGCACCGCGGAATTCGCCGACGTCGAGCGCGCGGGTGCGGTGGTCGCCGGCGGGGCGTTCGACGACGCCGAGCCCCCGTCCCGGATCCACGGTGACCTGTGGAACGGGAACGTGCTGTGGTCACCCGATGGAGCAGTCCTGATCGACCCCGCCGCCCACGGGGGACACCGCGAGACGGACCTCGCGATGCTCGACCTGTTCGGGTGCCCGCACCTGAGCGAGGTGGTCGCCGGGTACGAGTCGGTGCACCCGCTGCGTGCAGGATGGGAGTCGAGAGTCCCGCTGCACCAACTGCATCCGCTCGCAGTGCACGCGGCCGGCTACGGGCGCTCATACGGCGCCGCACTGCACCGGGCCGCGCTCGCCGTGTTGCGGCTACGCCCCCCGTGAGCTCCCCTACCCGTGAGTGGTTGACGAGTCTATAGACTCGTTAACCACTCACGGGTCGTGAGCTGCGGGTTTGTGGTTTCGTGGGGCGTTGGCATGCGGAAGCGCCCACGGGCGGCGGAGCCGCCTATGCGTTTTGCGGGAAGCCGAGGTTGAGGCCGCCGTGGCTGGGGTCGAGCCAGCGGCTGGTGATGGCTTTTCCGCGGGTGAAGAAGGCGACGCCTTCGGTGCCGTGGGCGTGGGTGTCGCCGAACAGGCTGTTCTTCCAGCCGCCGAAGCTGTAGTAGGCCATGGGGACGGGGATGGGGACATTGATGCCGACCATGCCGACCTCGACCTCGTTCTGGAACCGCCGTGCCGCGCCACCGTCGTTGGTGAAGATCGCGGTCCCGTTGCCGTACGGGTTCGCGTTGATGAGTTCGAGGGCTTCGTCGTAGGACTCGACCCGGACCACGGCGAGGACGGGGCCGAAGATCTCGTCGGTGTACACGCTCATGTCGGGGGTGACGTGGTCGATCAGGGTGGGGCCCAGCCAGAACCCCTCGGCACCGCCGTCGGGGGTCACATCCCGGCCGTCGAGGACGAGGGTGGCGCCCGCGGCTTCGCCGGCGTCGACGTAGGAGGCGACCTTGTCGCGGTGCGCCTTGGTGACCAGGGGGCCCATGTCGGCGTCGCGGGTGCCGTCCCCGGTCTTGATCGTGCGCGCCCGGTCGGCGATCTTGGCGACCAGGTCGTCGGCGATCGGCCCGACGGCGACGACCGCGGAGATGGCCATGCAGCGTTCCCCGGCGGAGCCGAACCCGGCGTTGACCATCGCGTCGGCGGCCAGGTCGAGGTCGGCGTCCGGCAGGACGATGGCGTGGTTCTTGGCCCCACCCAGTGCTTGGACGCGTTTGCCGTGCGCGGTGCCGGTCGAGTACACGTATTGGGCGATCGGGGTGGACCCGACGAAGCTGATCGCCTTGATGGCGGGGTTTTCCAGCAGTTCGTCGACGGCGAGTTTGTCGCCCTGCAGGACGTTGAACACCCCGTCGGGCAGGCCCGCCTCGGCCCACAGCTCGGCCAGCCACAGCGACGCGGACGGGTCCTTCTCCGACGGTTTGAGCACGACGGTGTTGCCGGCGGCGATCGCGAGGGGGAAGAACCACATCGGCACCATGGCGGGGAAGTTGAACGGCGAGATGACCGCGACCGGGCCGAGCGGTTGGCGCAGGGAGAACACGTCGACCTTGGTGGAGGCGTTCTCGGTGAAGCCGCCCTTGAGCAGGTGCGGGATCCCGCATGCGAACTCCACCACCTCCTGGCCGCGGCTGATCTCACCCAGGGCGTCGGAGAGGACCTTGCCGTGTTCGGCAGTGATCAGCTCGGCCATTTCCGGCTTGCGTTCGTTGAGCAGTTCGCGGAAGCGGAACAGGATCGCGGTCCGCTTCGCCAGCGAGGTGTCGCGCCAGGCGGGGAACGCGGCGGCGGCGGCGTCGATCACCGCGCGGGCGTCCTCCAGGTTCGCCAACGCCACCTGCGCGGTGGTCTCACCGGTGGCCGGGTTGGTCACCGGTGCGGTGGTGGCGCCGGTGCCGGGGTAGGGCTTGTTGTTGATCCAGTGCGTGATCGTATTCGTCATCGGTCTGGGTATCCCTTGCTCTATTTCTGGTGTTTGGTGATGTAGGAGCGCATGGTGTCGAGTTGGTAGCGCGACACCTGGTGCGCGTTCTCGTTCTCGGCGAACACGCTCGACACCATCACGGTGTCGGGGCGGTCGTAGAACCCGAGTTCGGCCAGCCCGCCGAAGAAGTCGTCGAAGTCGACGTCGCCGTCGCCGATCTTGAGGTGTTGATGCACCCGCACCTCGTTGCCGGGGGGGTTGGTGATGTAGCGCAGGCCGTGGCTGGCGTGGTGATCCATCGTGTCCGCGACGTGCACCAGCCGCAGCAGGTCCCCGGCCTCACGCATGATCTCCCGCATGCTGTTGCCCATGTGGTAGGTGTGACACGCCACGTACACCATGCCGATGTTCGGGGAGTTCACCCCGCGGATCACCCGGATCGCGGCCAGCCCGTCCTCGACCCAGTCGTCGGGGTGCGGGTCGATGCGCACGTCGATGCCTTCGCGTTCGATGATCGGCAGCAACTGTTCCATCGACCGGTAGAACGCCCGCTCGGATTCCTCGGCCTGCTGAGGGCGCCCGGAGAACTCGGTGTTCATCACGTTCACCCCCAGGTCCACGGTGATCTGGATGGCGCGTTTCCAATACCGCACCGCCGCCTCGCGGGCGTCCTCGTCGGGGCCCGACCAGCGCAGCACCGGCAACACCGACGCGATCCCCACCCCCGCATCCGCACACGCCCTGCGGAACCTGCGCACCAACGCGTCGTCGGCCTTGGGGTGGTTGAAGAACGGGATCATGTCCGCATGCGGGGTCAACTGCAGATACTCGTACCCCAGTTCGGCGACCAGGGCGGGGAACTCCAGCAACCGGTGCGTGGCATGGAACGGGGTCGGATCCAGTGCGATCTTCATATCCTCAGGCTCCTTCGATTGAGGCGCGGTCCACCATCGCCACCGCGACCCGCTCACCGGACTCCAGGGCTTCGACTCCGGCGGCGCACACCGCGGCCGCGGCGTAGCCGTCCCACGCCCCCGGACCGTCGACGAAATTCCCTGTCTCGGCACCGGAACGGACCGCGTTCACCCAACGCTGCACCTCACTGTCGTAGGCGCGCCCGAAGCGTTCCACGAACGACGGGGTGATCTGTCCACCCCACCGACCGGCACCGGAGCGACCGTCCCCACCCGCGACGCCGTACTTGCGGACCAGGCCGACGTCGAGTCCGATGAAGGCCGACCCGTGCTCGGAGACCAGTTCGGTGCGGACCTCGTAGGCCACGCCGGTGGTGACGAACAACTCCACGTCCACATGCCGGCCCGACGCGGTGGTCAGGATCGCGATCTGCGGGTCCTGCAGGCCCGCCGGCGCATTCGAGGTGATCGCCGGTTTCAGGATCTGGATCGCGGTGATCTCCTCGTCGAACAGGAACCGGGTCACGTCCACCTCGTGCACCAGCGAGTCCTTCACCACCATCGACGAATCGAACGACGCCGGGACCGCGGGGTTGCGGTGCACGCAGTGCAGCAGCAACGCCCGCCCCATCTCCGGGGAATCCACCAGGGTCTTCAACTGCTCGT
Source organism: Aldersonia sp. (assembly GCA_036524855.1). Lineage (GTDB taxonomy): Bacteria > Actinomycetota > Actinomycetes > Mycobacteriales > Mycobacteriaceae > Aldersonia. The sequence goes on from DATDBL010000340.1 coordinate 9,647, forward strand.
ATTCGTGGTCGAAGCGGCGCATGAACCCGACCTGGATCAGCTTCTTGCCCAGCTCCGCCTCCCGGCGCACCACCTCCAGGGAGGTGGCGGCATCGGTGGTCAGCGGCTTCTCACACAGCACCGGCTTGCCATGTTCCAGACACGCCAGCAACTGCTTCTCGTGGGTGGGGCCCGGGGTGGCCAGTACCACGGCGTCCACTTCCGGGTCCGCGATCGCGTCCAACGGATCCGTAATCACCCGACACCCCGCGATCCCCGAAGCGATCTCCTCGGCCCGCTCGGTGACATAGTCGTTGACCACCGTCACCGACGCCCCCGAAATCCGCGACGAAATCCGATCGACATGATCGGCACCCATCATGCCCACACCCAACACAGCAATACGCAAATCACTCATGATCGTTGCAGTCCTTGTCTTTTCGAATCAGTCGGTGGGTCGGAGGTAGGGGCGTTGGATCTGCTTCCATTCGGCGTAGGTTTCGTAGGCCTGTTGGGTGGAGTCGAGGGTGGAGGTCTGCGAGACGGGGACGTCCCACCAGGATTCGCTGTCGGGTGCGGCGATCAGCGGGTCGGTTTCGATGTGGATGACGGTGCTGGTGTCGCTGGCCTTGGCGGTCTTGACCGCGTCGGTGAACTCCGCGGCGGTGGACACGCGTAGCACGTCGATGCCGAAACTGGCGGCGTTCGCGGCCAGGTCGATGGGCAGCTTGTCGCCTTGGAGGCGGCCGTTGCCGTCGCGGTAGCGATACGAGGTACCGAAGCGTTGGGAGCCCAGCATCTCCGACAGCGACCCGATGGAGGCGAAGCCGTGGTTCTGCACCAGCACGACGATGACCTTGATGCCTTCCTGCACGGCGGTCGCCAACTCGGTGGCCATCATCAGATACGACCCGTCGCCTACCATGATGAACACGTCGCGACTGGGGTCGGCCATGCGCACCCCGAGCCCACCGGCGATCTCGTAACCCATGCAGGAGAACCCGTACTCGACGTGATAACCCTTGCGGTCGCGGGTGCGCCACAGCTTGTGCAGATCCCCGGGCATCGACCCGGCGGCACACACCACCACATCCCGGGGGTCCGAGAGCGTGTTCGCCAACCCGATGACCTGGTTCTGGTTCAACCCCACACTCGGGTCCTCGACCCGGTACACCGAGGACACCGTGTCCTCCCACGCGGCGGCGAGTTCGGCGGTGCGAGCGCGGTAGTCGTCGTCGACGGTGTAGTCGGCCAGGGCGGCGTCGAGCGCGTCGAGGGCCTCGCGGGCGTCGGCGACCACGCCGATCCCGGCGTGTTTGACCGCGTCGATGGACGCGACGTTGATGTTGACGAACCGCACCTGCGGGTTGGTGAACGCGGTGCGCGAGGCGGTGGTGAAATCGCTGTAGCGGGTGCCGATCCCGATCACCACGTCCGCCTCGGACGCGAGCGCGTTGGCGGCGGTGGTGCCGGTGGAGCCGATCGCCCCGACCGACTGCGGGTGGTCGTACGCCAACGCGCCCTTGCCGGCCTGGCTCTGCCCGACCGGGATCCCGGTGCGCTCACAGAAATTCGCCAGCGCGTCGGTGGCGCCGGAGTAGATCACCCCGCCGCCGGCCACAATCAGCGGCCGCCGCGCCGAGGCGATGATCTGTGCGGCGCGTTCGATGACGAGGCGTTCGGGCACGGGGCGGGCCACGTGCCAGGTACGGGGCGCGAACAGCGACACCGGCCAGTCGTGGGCCTCGGCCTGCACGTCCTGGGGGATCGCGATGGTCGCGGCGCCGGTCTCGACCGGGTCGGTGAGTACCCGCATCGCCCCCAACAGGGCCGCCGGGAGTTGTTCGGGGCGCCAGACCCGGTCGAAGTAGCGCGAGAGTGGTTTGAACGCGTCGTTGACGGTGACGTCGCCGCTGGCGGGCAGTTCGAGTTCCTGCAGCACCGGCGCGGAGGCGCGGGTGGCGAAGGTGTCCGCGGGCAGCAGCAGCACCGGCAACCGGTTGATCGTCGCCAGCGCGGCGCCGGTGAGCATGTTGGTCGAGCCGGGTCCGACGCTGGCGGTGATCGCCCACGCCGCCAGCCGGTCCCGTTGGCGGGCGTAGGCGACCGCGGTGTGCACCATGGCCTGCTCGTTGCGGCCCAGCACGTAGGGCAACTCCGGTTCGGTGCCCGCCTGCACGGCGTCGAGTTCGGCCTGCAGCAACGCCTGCCCCAACCCGGCGACGTTGCCGTGCCCGAAAATCCCGAAACAGCCGGCGAAGAACTTCGAACGCTCGCCATCACGCTCGACGAACTGATTCGACAAGAACCGCACCGTCGCCTGCGCGACGGTCAAACGCACGGTGGACTCGGCATCGGCAGTCTTCGCCGCCGACATCGGCGCGGTGGAAACCACGGCTCAAGCTCCTTCGGAAGTAGGGTTGTGCAGGGGGAGACGGGGATCGACGGCC
>DATDBL010000341.1:0-6431 GCA_036524855.1 Aldersonia sp.
GAGCTGCCCCGCAAGATCGCGGCGGCGCTCGACGACGTGAGCGCCCTGCCTGGCTAGCCTTGCCTGCATGAGTCGTGCACTGCTCGTGGCCCTGGTCGCGGTCGCCGCCCTGCTGGTCGGGTGCGGCTCGCACGTGTCCACCACCGATGAGCAGCAGCAGGCCGGGCGCACCACCGCGACCGTCGAACACCTCGACCCGGTCCCCATCGCCACCGACCCGTCCCCGCAACTCCCCGCGACCGTCACCGGGTTCGACGGCCGGCAGGTGAGAGTCGACGACGTCAGCCGCATCGTCGCCGTCGACCGCTACGGCACCCTCGCGCAGACGGTCTACGCGCTCGGCCTCGGCGACAATCTCGTCGGCCGTAGTGTCTCCGCGGCGTTCCCCGCGGTCGAGCACGTCACGAACGTGACCCCCGGCGGCAACTCGCTCAACGCGGAGGCGATCCTCGCGTTGCAGCCCACGGTCGTGCTCACCGACACCAGCATCGGCCCGCAGGCGGTGCAGGACCAGCTGCGCGCCGCCGGCGTCGACGTCGTCTTCTTCGACCCCACCCGCACCATGGCGGGCGTCTCCCCGCAGATCGAGGCGGTCGCGGCGGCGCTCGGTGTCCCCGAGCAGGGTGCCGCGCTCGCCGCCCGCACCCAGCAGGAGATCGCCGACGCCACCGCGAGCGCCGGCGAGCACGACCGGCCCCGCATCGCGTTCCTCTACCTGCGTGGTACGGCGTTGACCCTGCTCGCCGGTCCCGGGTCCGGCGCCGATGCCCTCATCGAGGCGATCGGCGGTGAGGACGCCGGCACCGCCGCCGGGCTCACCGCGTCGTTCGTCCCCGTGACCAGCGAGGCGATGATCGTCGCCGCGCCGGACGTGATCCTGCTGATGACCGACGGCCTCGAATCCATCGGCGGCGTCGACGGCCTCGAGAAGGTGCCCGGCGTCGCGCAGACCCCCGCCGGGCAGAACAAGCGCGTCGTCGACATGGCCGACAGCGTGCTGCTCAGCTTCGGTCCCAACACCGGCGAGGTCGTCGCGGCGCTGGCGCAGGCCGTGTATCCCGAGGATCGATGACCTCGACCGCCACCCCGTCGCGCACCCGGGCCTCCCGCGCGACCCTCACCCTGGTCACACTCGCGGTGTTGCTGGTGGTCGCGGCGGTGGTGTCGGCGTGCGTGGGCCAGGTGCCGACGACGCCGGCGGAGGTGCTCGGCTCGATCGCGCACCGCATCGGCCTGGATATCGGGCCGATGCCGGCGCATCCGGTCGGCGAAGTGACGCTGTGGGAGGTGCGGTTCCCACGGGTGGCGCTCGCGATCGTCGTCGGGGCGGCGCTGGGCTGCTCGGGTGCGCTGCTGCAGGGCGTGTTCGCCAATCCCCTGGCCGAGCCGGGCGTGATCGGGGTGTCGTCGGGCGCTGCGGTGGGTGCAGCGACGGTAATCGTGCTCGGCGGCGCGTTCGTGGCGACCTGGTCGGTCGCGACGGCGGCGTTCGCGGCGGGCCTGATCACGACCCTGCTCGTGTACGTGCTCGCCCGCAGCGAGGGCCGCACGGAGGTTGTCACGTTGGTGCTGACCGGTGTCGCGATCAACGCGTTCGCCGGCGGCCTGATCGCATTCCTCGTCTTCGTCGCGGAGCCGAACGCGCGCGACCAGGTCGTGTTCTGGCAGCTCGGCAGCCTCAACGGCGCCACCTGGAACGCGGTCGCGGTGGTCGCGCCGATGGCGCTGCTCGGCATCCTCGGCGCCCAGACGATCGCGTCGAAGCTGGACCTGCGGGCCCTCGGCGAGGGCCCCGCCCGCCACCTCGGTGTCGACGTCGAACGGCTCCGTCAGTTCGCGATCGTGCTCGTCGCGATCCTCGCGGCGTCGGCGGTGGCGTTCACCGGCATCATCCTGTTCGTCGGGCTGATCGTGCCGCACCTGATGCGCATGGTCGTCGGGCCCGCGCACCGCATCCTGCTGCCCGCCAGCGCGCTGGCGGGCGCGATCGTGCTGCTGCTCGCCGACCTCGGCGCCCGCACGCTGGTCCCCAACGCCGACCTGCCGCTGGGCATGCTCACCGCGCTCGTCGGCGGGCCGTTCTTCTTCTGGCTGCTGCGCCGCACCCGCGCCCGCCAAGGCGGGTGGGCGTGACCAACCTGATCGATCGGGTGCGCGACGCCCTCGGCGGCCGGCTGCCCGAACCTCCAAGGCCGGCAACAGGCGAGGTGACCCTACGTGCCGCCGGACTGTCGGTGCAGCGCCGCGGCGTGACCGTGCTGCACGACGTCGACTTCACGGTCGCGGCGGGTGAGGTCGTGGCTCTCGTCGGACCGAACGGCGCCGGCAAGTCGACCCTGCTCGCGGCACTGGCCGGGGAGCAACCGGCGGCGACGGGTCGCGTGGAACTCGCCGGACGCCCGCTCGACGAATGGCACCCCGTGCAGATGGCGCAGCGCCGCGCGGTGTTGCCGCAGAGCCACACGGTCGGCTTCGGCTTCACCGGGACACAGGTGGTCGCGATGGGCCGCGCCCCGTGGGCGCGCACCGTCAGGTCCGACGATGACGAGGCGAGGATCGCCGAGGCGATGGCGATCTGCGACGTGTCCGCGTTCGCCGACCGACCCTTCCCGGCGCTCTCCGGCGGCGAACGTGCCCGCGTCGCGCTGGCCCGCGTGCTCGCGCAGGACACCGCGACCCTGCTGCTCGACGAACCCACCGCGGCGCTGGACCTCGGCCACCAGGAGACGGTGATGCGGGTCGCCCGCGACCGCGCCGCCGCGGGCAGCGCCGTCGTCGTCGTGCTTCACGACCTCGGCCTCGCCGCCGCCTACGCCGACCGCGTCGCCGTCCTCGAACACGGCCGCATCGCCGCCGACGGCCCACCCCGCACCGTCCTCACCCCGGACCTGCTCACCCGCGTCTACGCCCACCCCGTCGAGGTCCTCGCCCACCCCGTCACCGGCGCCCAGCTCGTCCTGCCCCAACGCCCCCGCCGCTAACGCCAGATCAGCTTCAGCACCGCCGGCACCAGCAGCAGCCGGATCACCGTGGCGTCGAGGATCAGGGCGAAGATCATGCCGAACGCGATGTACTTCATCAGCACCAGATCCGAGAACGCGAACGCGCCGCACACGACGACGAGGATCGCCGCCGCCGCGGTGATGACGGGACCGGTGCGGGCGATGCCGAACCGCACCGACTCGGCCACCGTCTCCCCCGACCGGCGACGCTCCACCATTCGCGACAGCAGGAACACCTCGTAGTCGGTCGACAGCCCGAACACCACCGTCACGATCAGCACCAGCACCGCGAACATCATCGGCCCGGTGCCGTAGCCGAGCACCCCGCCGCCGTGCCCGTCGACGAACATCCAGGTCAGCACCCCCAGCGTCGCGCCGAGGCTCAACGCGCTCACGACGATCGCCTTCGCCGCCAGCACCACCGACCGGAACGCCAGCCAGATCAACACCAACGACGACGCCACCAGGATCGCGATGAGCAGCGGCAACCCGGCGATCAACGATTCGATGCTGTCGTACTCGAGCGTCGGCAGCCCCGCCACCATCAGCGTCACCCCCTCCGGCACCGGGAGCGCCCGTAACGCCTCGACCGTCGGACCGGCCCGCGTGTCGTCGACCAACCCCGCCTCGAGCAGGTTCAGCCCGTCCCGGGTCGGCGCGGCGGACTCGAACGACCCCGTCAGCCCCGGCACAGCACTCGCCGCCGCTCGGATCTCGCCCAGCTGCGCGTTGGATGCCCCGATCACCAGCAGCCGCACCGGCTCGACCCGGTACTCCGGGAACAGCGAGTCGAACGACTTCTGCGCCAGCCGCGCCGGGTTGTCCGGCGCCAGGTACCGCTCGCTCACCCCCGCGAACGCCGCACCGCCCAGTGGCAACGCCAACGCCAGCAACCCGATCACCAGCGGCGCCGCGACCGCCCACGGCCGTCGCATCACCCACACCGCCAGCCGCGAGAACACCCCCGCGTCCAACTGCTCCGCGGTCTTCGAACGGGAGAACCGCGACCAACTCCCCGCGTCCACCCGTGGACCCAACACCGCGAGCAGCGCAGGCAGCACCGTCACCGACAGCACCGCCGCCAGCACCACCGCGCTGATCGCCCCGTACGGCACCGACCGCAGCACCCCGTGCGGGTAGATCAGCAACGCCGCCAGGCTCGCCGCGACCACCGCCGCGGAGAACACGATCGTGCGTCCCGCTTGCGCCACGGTCGCGACCACCGCGGCCTCGACATCACCGCCCGCGACCAACTCCTCGCGGAACCGCGACACCGTGAACAGCCCGTAGTCGATCGCCAACCCGAGACTCACCAGCGTCACCACCGCGCTCGCGAACGCGTTCACCGCCAGCACGTCGGTCAGCGCCCGCAGCACTCCCTGCGTGCCGAGGATCGTCAGCACCCCCACCGCCACCGGCAGCAGGGCAGCCACCACACCCCCGAACACGAAGAACAGCAGCACCGCGATCACCGGCAGCGCGATCAGTTCCGCCCGCCGGATGTCGTGCTGCATGCCCTCGTTGATCGCACCCACCACCGGCTGCACGCCGGCGAGTTGCACAGTCAGTCCCTCGACGCCCAGGTCGCCTTCGATCGCGTCGAAGTGACGCAGCGTCTCGACGCCCTCGCCGGCTAACCCGATGCTCGCGAACGCATGCGTGCGCGACGCGTCCGCGAACCCGGCTGTGAACCTCTGATCCCAGTAGCTGTCGATCTTCGCGATCTCGTCCGGGTAGCGCGCCAGCAACTCCGCGAACTTCGTGCGAGCCGCCACCCGGATCGCCGGGTCGTCGACGGTCTGCCCCGGCGGAGCGGTGTAGAGGGCGATGACGTCCCCGTCGGTGTCGCGGCCAAACGTCGAATCCGCCAGCCTCGACGCGACCGCGGACTCCGTGGTCTCATCGAACCAACCCTCTTGTGACAGACGCGAATTCAGGTCACGGCCGGACCAGCCGAAGGCGAGCAACGCGAGGACGAAAACGGCGAGGACGGCCCATCGGTGTCGGCAGACGGTCCGCCCGAGCCGCGCGTACACCGGCTCAGCCGCACGCCGGGGTGTGGTAGTCGGCGCTGCGCAGCAGCCCGCACAGGTCCACCCGCGACAGTTTCCAGTCCCCGTCGATCAGCACGAAGTGCACGTTCGCGGTCCGCACGTTCGCGCCGGTGCCGTCCCTGTCCAACTGCACGGTCGCGGTGAGGGTGCCGTCGTGGTTGTCGAAGACCGGGTCGACCACCTGGTAGGTGGCGTTCGGGTTCTCCTGCAGCGCCTTGTAGAGGTCGGGAATCGCCGGCCGAAACGCCTCACCGTTCTGGATCAGCGCCAGCCGCACGTCGTCGGGAAGGGACGGATCCAGTGCGCCCTTGATTCGGGCATCGAGTTCGGCCGCGGTCGGCACCGCCGGGGCCGAAGCCGACGTCGCGGACGCGGCCGCCGCCGACGAGAACGCGGCGTTGGCCGAGGACCGCGCCGCCGCGACCTTGGACTCGTCGACCGAACTACCGCACCCCGCGAGCAGCGCCGCACCCAACAGCGCGCAACAGAGTTCAGATCGCATCGATGACCGAGCTGATCCGGTGCAGCAACGCGCGTACGGTCGTCGCACCCGATTCGCGCGGCAGGTTCACCGGCTTCGCCTCCGCGATCATGTCCCGCACCATCGCGACGATACTGCGCTCGTCATCGACGTCGACGTCGGTCACCTTCGCAGACGCGATCGCGGCGATGTCCTCCTGGTCCGGAACCGGGGAGTCGAGACCCTCGCGGTACACCTCGACGTGCATCGTTGCGCCGAGCACCCGGAACGCGTAGGCGCGCCCGTCCGCCGCGGTCCCGAACCCGTGCGCGTACGGCCCGACCGAGACGTACTCGACGGTGAACGTGTGCGCCGGATCCGATGTCACGCCGACCTTCCTGTCGCTGAACAGCCCTGGCGTCGCCCTCAACGGTAGTCCGCCCACGTCAGCGACGCGTGGGGCATGCCGGGCGGGAACTCGGGGCGTGATCAGATGGACGCGTCGCGACGAGCAGGAGGACGGATGCGCGGGGGTTGGCGAACGTGCCGCACAGCCGGGTTGGTGGCGACGTTCGCACTGGTCACCGCCTGTTCGCAGGGTCCCGCCGGGGACAAGCTGCCCACGATCGAACCCGCGACGCCCGCCGTCTCCCCGCCGGCCGCCGCGGCCGATGTCCTCCCGAACGCGCCACAGTCGGTCGACTTCCTGAGTTTCGACGCGACCACCGGCCTGCTCGCCGTGATCGGCCCCGACCGCGCCACGCTGCAGATCCTCGACCCCGACAACACCGATCCACCCCGCGCGGTGACGATGCCTGCCCCGGCGGCAAGTCTGTCCCCCGGCCGCCCCGGCGAGGTCCTGGTCCCGGGCGGTGCCGGCGTCGCCCGCGTCGACCTCGCCACCGGCGCGGTCAC
>DATDBL010000342.1:0-30682 GCA_036524855.1 Aldersonia sp.
GAGATCGCGCCGGTCAACCTGCGCCCGCACCCGTACGAGTTCGCGCTGTACTTCGACGTGTAAGCACAGGGTTCAGCCCTGCCAGCCGTCGCCGAAACGGCCCCTGACCCGTGAGAACGTCTGTCGACGTTGTCCAGCGTCAGGGGTCGTTTTCGTTGGTCTGATTTCGATCGCCTGCGGCCCCGAGAGTCGCCGCACCTCGTCCGATACGCTCACACCACCGACTCTCCGGGAGGTCCGTGGATGCGTGCGGCCGCTCTGCTCGCCATGGTCTGCCTCGTGCTGCTGCTGTCGGGCGTCGCCCATGCCCAGCCGCGACCGTCACCGCCGGGACCGCCCGCCACCGGCCCGGGATCGGTGGATTACCCGCACGCCGGCGTGACTGTCAGCGGAACCAGCGGTATCCCAGGCGGTTTCGTGCTCTACGAGCCCGCTGATCCGGCACCCGCGAGCGCGCCCGTCGTCGTCTACCTGCACGGCGCGCAGGGTGTCGACACCCGCGACCTCTCCGACGCGCAACTGCGCCACCTCGCGCGCCGGGGAAACGTCGTGGTCTATGCCGAGGAGGGCACGCTCGACGTCGCCGGTTACCGGGATGCGGCGCGGCGGGCGATCGGGTCCGCGCTCGACGAACTCGCCCGGCCGGGCCACGTGCGACCCGACGGGGGGGTCGGCTTCGTCGGACACTCGATCGGCGGATTGGTCGCGCTGTCACTGGCCGCGAGTCCCGGGGACCTGCCGCGACCGTCGGTCGTCGTCGCGCATGACCCCGCCGGCCTGGACTACGCCGCGTTCACCGGTATCGACGCAAGCAGGACCACGCTCGCCGGCCTCGATCCGGCGACGCGGCTGCTGGTGATCGAAGCCGCAACGACCGCGGGCACTTCGAACGGCGCCGCCGACGCGATATGGCGCAACGCCCCGACTCCACGCGCACAGCGCAACTGGCTGCGGGTGCCCTCCGACGACCGCGGCACGCCCCCGCTCGTCTCCGACCATTCCGGATCGCTCGCGGGCGACGTCTTCCTCGGCGGCGGCTCCCCACTCGACGCGATCGACTGGTGGGGCTACTGGCGCCCGACCGATGCGGCGCTAGCCGAAGGGTTCGGACAGACGTCCGACCGGTCGGTGTTCTGCAGTGACGCCAGGCCCGAATGCGACCGCGTCCGCGACATGGGTTCCTGGAACGACGGCACGCCCGTCGCCCGCATCGCCAACGCCGGCGATCTGGGCGGGTGACAGTCAGGCCAGCCGGGACCCGGCCGTGTGACCATGTGTGCCAACCACGAGAGCGGAGTGAGCATGACCGAAACCACCCACGGCGGGTTCGTCGGCGCGCAGGGAGAAATGATCAGGTGGCAGTCCTGGTTGCCCGACGCGACCCCCTCCGCAGTGGTCGTGATCGTGCACGGGTTCGCCGAGCACGCCGGGCGATACCGCTGGGTGGGCGAACAACTCGCCGCCGCGGGGTACGCCACCTATGCCGCGGACAATCGCGGGCACGGCCAGTCCGACGGACCACGGGGCAACATCGGCCGGATCGACGCCGCGGCCGACGACCTCGGGTCGATGCTCGCCGAGGCGTCCACGCGCCACGCCGGAGCGCCGCGGTTCGTCCTCGGCCACAGCCTCGGCGGACTCGTCACCCTGCACTACATCACCCGCCGGCCGGTCGAACTCGCCGGCGTCGTGCTCTCCGCGCCGTTGGCGGACGCGTCGGGCGCACCCAAGGTGCTCCAGATCCTCGCCCCGCTCGTCGCGCGAGTCGCCCCGAATCTGGGCACCTTGCCGGTCCCTTCGGACACCGTCAGCCGCGACCCCGCCATCGTGCACGACTACGAAACCGACCCCCTGAACTTCCACGGCGGCAAGCTGCCCGCACAGTCCGGCGCCGAGGTGATGAAGACTATTGGACAGGTCTACCAGCGAATCGGCGAGCTGAGGCTGCCGCTGCTGGTGCTGCACGGGACCGCCGACAAGCTGGTGCCGTCGATTGCCTCGAAGTCGATCGCGGAGCAGGCCGGCTCCCCCGACCTCACCCTGAAGCTCTACGACGGCCTCTACCACGAGATCCTCAACGAACCCGAGCGCGACGAGGTCATCGGCGACATTCTCGCCTGGCTCGACAAGCACCGCTAGGTGCCGAACACCTCCTCCACCACCCGCCGCGCCCGCCGGGTCACCTTGAGGTAGTGGTCGAGATACGCGCCGGGGTCGTCGCTCGTCCAACCCGCGGCCCGCGCGACCGCCGCGAGTTCGCGGCCCGGGTTGGGGAGCTGATCGCTGGGCTTTCCGCGCACTAGCACCAGCGCGTTACGCGCCCGGGTCGCGGTGATCCATCCCTCCCGCAGCAGTTCCACGTCGGCGGGGTTCACCAGCGACGCCGACGCGATCGCGTCCAGCGACTGCAGCGTCGACGTGTTGTGCAGAGCCTTGACCTCGTGCGCGAAGCGCAACTGCAGCAACTGCACCGTCCACTCGACGTCGGCGAGCCCACCCCGACCGAGCTTGGTGTGCGTCAACGGATCCGCGCCGCGCGGCAACCGCTCCGAGTCGACCCGCGCCTTGATCCGGCGGATCTCGCGGACCGTTTCCGGCGACACCCCGCCCTCCGGGTACCGGACCGGGTCGATGACGTGCAGGAAGTCGATGCCGAGCTGCCGGTTGCCCGCGACCTGGTGCGCCCGCAGCAGCGCCTGCACCTCCCAAGGCTGTGCCCACTGCTCGTAGTACGCCCGGTAGGACCCGAGCGTGCGCACCAGCGGTCCCTGCCGGCCCTCCGGGCGCAGGCTCGCGTCGATCTCCAGCGGGGGGTCCGGGCTCGGCGCGCCGAGCAGCCGCTGCATCTGCTCCGCGATGCCGACGGCCCAGCGCACCGCCTTCGACTCGTCCTCCCCCTCGTTCGGGTCGCACACGAACAGGACGTCAGCGTCGGAGCCGTAGCCGAGTTCGAATCCGCCGAGCCGGCCCATCCCGATCACCGCGAACCGCGCCGGCGCCGGACGCCCGGTCTCCTGCTCCTTCGCCGCGATCATCGACGCGAGTTGCGCCTCGAGGACCGCCGCCCACACCGACGACAGCGCCGCGCACACCGACGGCACGTCCAGCATCCCGAGCAGGTCCGCCGACGCGACCCGGCCGAGCTCACGCCGGCGCAGCGACCGCGCCGCCGCGGCGGCGCGCTGCGGATTGTCGTAGCGGCCCGCCGCATTCATGATCGCCCGCGTGACGTCCGCCGGTTTCTGGTCGAGCAGCATCGGACCGCTCGGGCCGTCCGCATACTGCCGGATCACCTCCGGCGCGTTCGTCAGCAGGTTCGCCAGGTACGTCGACCCGCCGAGCACGATCATCAGCCGCTGCGCCACCGCGCCCTCGTCGCGCAGCGCACGCAGGAACCACTGCTGGTCGTTCAGCGACTCCGACAGCGTCCGGTACGCGAGCAGGCCTCGGTCGGGGTCGGGGGTGTCGCCGAGCCAGTCGAGCAGCGTCGGCAGCAGCAGCGCCTGGATCCGTCCGCGCCGCGTGCCGCCGCCCGTGAGCGCGCGCAGGTGGTTGAGGGCACGCTCCGGGGACGAGTAGCCGAGCACCTCGAGCTGACGGGCGGCGGCCTCGGGCCCCATGCTGACGGCCCAGTTGTCCAGCCGCGTGATCGATTCCAGCAGCGGGCGGTAGAACAGCTTGGCGTGCAGCCGGCCGACGCGCTGCGAGTTGCGTTTGATCTCGGCCTTCAGCACACCCAGCGCGTCACGGGTGCCGTCCGGACGCATGTGCGCGGCGCGGGCGAGCCAGCGCAGCGCCTCGACGTCGTCGTCGGGCGGCAGGATGTGGGTACGTTTGCAGCGCTGCAGCTGCAGCCGATGCTCGAGCAACCGCAGGAACTCGTAGGAGGCGGTGAGGTTGGCGGCGTCGTCGCGACCGACGTACCCGCCGGCGGCCAGCGCGCTCAACGCCTCGACGGTGTTCGGCACCCGCACCGACTCGTCGAGACGGCCGTGCACCAGCTGCAACAGCTGCACCGCGAACTCGACGTCGCGCAGGCTGCCGCGGCCCAGCTTCAGCTCCCGCTCCCGCAGGTCGGCGGGCACCAGGCTTTCGACGCGCCGACGCATCCGCTGCACCTCGGGCACGAAGTCCTCGCGCTCGGAGGACGCCCACACCATCGGCATGAGCATCTCGTGGTACGCCCGGCCGAGTTCCATGTCCCCGGTCATCGGCCGCGCCTTGAGCAGCGCCTGGAACTCCCAGGTCTTGGCCCAGCGCTGGTAGTAGGCCAGGTGCGAGTCCAGCGCGCGGGTCAGCTCGCCGTGCTTGCCCTCGGGACGCAGCGCCGCGTCGACCTCGAAGAACGACGCGGTCCCGATCCGCATCACCTCCGCGGCGATGCGCGTCGCGATCGAGTTCGCCGGTTCGGCGACGAAGACGACGTCGACGTCACTGACGTAGTTCAGTTCGCGCGCACCGCATTTGCCCATCGCGATGACCGCAAGCCGGACGGGCACCGGCTCCTTCGGGCACACCGTGGCGATCGCGACGGCCAGCGACGCGGTCAGTGCCGCATCGGCCAGGTCGGCGAGGTGGTAGCCGACGGTCCGGTACGCGAGTACCGGTTCGTCCTCGACGACCGCGGCCAGGTCGATCGCGGCGAGCACCATGATCTGGTCGCGGTAGCTCGTGCGCAGCCGGGCGATGGCCTGGTTACCGGTCACCTTCGCCCGGTACACCTGCTGCCCGCCGTTCGGGCCGGTCTCCGGCTCGGCCTCGACGCTGGCCAGTAGCCGCGCGACGAGTTCGCCCTTCGGCTCGAGCTGGGCCTCGCGCAGCGTGCGCCAACTCGTCGGATCCTGCAGCAGGTGATCGGCCAGCGCGATCGAGGAGCCGATCAACCCGAACAACCGACCCCGCAGCGGCTTGTCGTTGTGCAGCGCCTCATCGAGTTCGGCCCACTCTTCGGCGTCGAGATCGGCGTGCAGGCGCACCAGGGTGCGCAGCGCGAGGTCGGCGTCGGGGGCACGCGAGAGCGACCACAGCAGCGGGACGGCGTCGACGTCGTGCCAGCCGAGCGCGGCCAGGTCGTCGTTCGCCGTCGGCTCGACCAGTCCGAGCCGACCGGCCCCGGGCACGACCGGACGCGCGGTGCGAGGCGGAACCATGGGTTCCAATCTATCCGAGCCGCGACGTCACAGATTCAGGTACTCGCGCAGCTCGAACGGCGTTACGTGACTGCGGTATTCCTCCCATTCGCGCCGTTTGTTGCGCAGGAAGAAGTCGAACACGTGCTCGCCGAGCGCCTCGGCGACCAACTCCGAGCGTTCCATCGCGTTGAGCGCGTCGGCCAGACTCGCCGGTAGATCGCGGAAGCCCATCGCGCGGCGCTCGGCGACGGTCAGCGAGGCCACGTCCTCCTCGGCGGCGGGCATCAGCGAGTAGCCCTTCTCCACTCCCCGCAGCCCGGCGGCGAGTAGCACCGCGAACGTCAGGTACGGATTGCAGGCCGAGTCCGGGCTGCGGATCTCGACCCGGCGTGACGACGACTTGTTAGGCGTGTAGTTCGGCACGCGGATCAGCGCGGACCGGTTCGACCGACCCCAGGTCGCCGCCGTCGGCGCCTCACCGCCGCGGACCAACCGCTTGTACGAGTTGACCCACTGGTTCGTCACGGCGGTGATCTCGTTCGCGTGCTCGAGCACACCGGCGACGAATGCCCGCGCCGTCTCCGAGAGCTGGATCGGGTCGTCGGGGTCGTGGAAGGCGTTCGTCTCGCCCTCGAACAGGCTCATGTGGGTGTGCATGGCCGAGCCGGGGTAGGCGCTGAACGGCTTCGGCATGAATGTCGCGCGCACGCCCTCGTCGATCGCCACCTCCTTGATGAGGTAGCGGAAGGTCATGATGTTGTCGGCCATCGACAGCGCGTCGGCGTAGCGCAGATCGATCTCCTGCTGGCCGGGTGCGCCCTCGTGATGAGTGAACTCCACCGAGATGCCCATCGACTCGAGGGCGTCCACGGCATGGCGACGGAAGTTCGGGGCGGACTCGTGGATCGCCTGGTCGAAGAAGCCGCCCGTGTCCGCGGGGAACGGCTCGGTCCCGTCGAGGGGGCCGTTCTCGATCAGGAAGAACTCGACCTCGGGGTGCACGTAGCAGGAGAAGCCGAGGTCGGCGGCCTTGTTGAGTTGCCGGCGCAGCACATGCCGCGGGTCGGCCCAGGACGGCGAGCCGTCGGGCATGGCGATGTCGCAGAACATTCGCGCCGAGTGCTGGTGCCCCTTGCTGGTGGTCCACGGCAGGATCTGGAATGTCGAGGGGTCGGGCTTGGCGACCATGTCGGCCTCCGAGACCCGGGCGAAGCCCTCGATCGCGGAGCCGTCGAAGCCGATCCCGTCCTCGAAGGCACCCTCGAGTTCGGCGGGCGCGATCGCCACCGACTTGAGCTGGCCTTGCACGTCGGTGAACCACAGTCGGACGAATCTAATGTCGCGCTCCTCGAGGGTGCGCAGCACGAATTCCTTCTGACGATCCATGACCGCGACCCTATGCACCTGGCGTTAACTCTGTGTTACATCGTGGATTCGGTCAGCACTCGAATCCTCACCCGGCGCCGGATCAACAGGTGAGACCCGCAGGTGGCGGCGTCGTTTCGACGAAGTACGTGACGACGGCGTCGTCGATGCACTCCTCCCCCGACAGCACGACGGTGTGCTGCGTTCCCTCGTAGGTCACCAGCGTGCCGCCGAGGCGGTCGGCGAGGTCGACGCCCGCAGCGTACGGCGTGGCCGGGTCCTCGGTGGTCGAGACGACGACGACGTCGGGCAGCCCCGAGGCCGGTGCGTCGTCGGTCGCGTGGCTCGTCGGCACCGGCCAGAACGCGCACAGGTCCAGCGGTGCCTGCCCCGTTCCGCGGCCGTCGTCGAGGAACGGTGCCGCCTCGCGGTAGCGGGTGTCGGCCTCGCCGACGACGGCGCGGTCGGTGATCCGCGGGTCGTCGACGCAGCGGATCGCGTTGAACGCGTCACCGACGTTGCTGTAGGTGCCGTCGCTGCGCCGGCCCTCGTACTGGTCGGCCAGGTCGAGCAGGGTGTCGCCGTGGCCGTTGCGCAACTCCCGCAACCCGACGGTGAGCAGCCGCCACAGTCCCGGCGAGTACAGCGCCTGCTGGACGCCGGTCATCGCATCGGTGTAGCTGAGCCCGCGTGGGTCGTCCGTGGGCGCCGGGCGGTCGATGAGCGGGTCGACGAGGGCCCGGAACTCGGCGACGGCGCGGTCGGGGTCGGCGCCGAGTGGGCAGCTCGAGCCGGCCACACAGTCGTCGGCGTAGTCGTCGAAGGCGCCCTGGAACCCGGCGGCCTGCGCGACGATCTCCTCGATCGGGTCCGCGTCGGGGTTCACCGCGCCGTCGAGCACCATCGTGCGCACCCGGTCCGGGAAGCGTTCGGCGTACTCGGCGCCGAGGCGGGTGCCGTAGGAGTAGCCGAGGTAGTTCATGGACTCACCGGGATCGCTGCCGGCGGCCGCACGGATGATGTCCATGTCCTGGACGACCTCGCGGGTGCCGACGTGGGCGAGCAGGTCGGTGCCGCTGCGCTGCGCGCATTTTTCGGCGTAGTCGCGGTTGCGCTGCTCGCTCGCCTCGATCCCGGCGGGTGAACGGTCGACGTCGTTGTCGGCGCGGCGCTCGTCGGTCTCCCCGGCGGTGAGGCAGTGCACCGCCGGGGTCGACGCGCCCACGCCGCGCGGGTCGAATCCGATGACATCGAAGCGCTCCTCGAGTTCGGTCCCGTACCCCTGCCCGGCCATCGACAGCCCCGGCGCCCCCGGGCCGCCGGGGTTTATCAGCAACGCGCCGATCCGCTGCCCGCTCGCGGGCATGCGTGAGATCGCGAGTTCGACGGTGTCACCCCCCGGGTCGTCGTAGTCCAACGGCGCACTGATCCGCGCACACTCGACGGCAGAGCCGAGCACGACGCCGTCGGTGTCGAAGCCGTCGCAGGCGCCCCAGTCGGCGGTCTGCGCGTAGAACTTCTCGAGACCCGAGGGGACGTCGGCGGTGACCGGCGCGGCCGTCGTCGGCGCCTCGGGCGCGACGGTCCCACGCCCACATGCGGCCACCAGCGCCACCACCCCACCTGTGAGTAGAAAACGAGTCCAGGGACTCTTCAACCACTCACGGGTCGGGCGGCGCATGCACCGATCCTGCCAGCCCCGGTGTGACAAATCGCACGGCCCACGACCGGTTGCGCAATGCGACAATGGAGGCGTCTCGAAAACCCACCCGGGGACCCCACGAGGGCCTCGAGGATCGAACAAAGGGGACACCGTTGTCCGGTAGTAACTCAGACATGCCGCTGTACGGCGCTGCCGCGCCCAAGAGCGCCACCAAGCGCAAGACGCGTGTGCATCATCTGCAGCAGATGAAGACCGAGGGTGAGCGCTGGGCCATGCTCACCGCCTACGACTACTCGAGCGCGCAGATCTTCGAGGAGGCCGGCATCCCGGTCCTGCTCGTGGGCGACTCCGCCGCGAATGTCGTCTACGGCTACGACACCACCGTGCCGATCACCATCGACGAACTGATTCCGCTGGTCCGCGGCGTGGTCCGGGGCGCCCCGCACGCGCTCGTCGTCGCCGACCTGCCGTTCGGCAGCTACGAGTCCTCCCCGGCGCAGGCGCTCGCGTCGGCCACCCGGTTCATGAAGGAGGGCGGTGCGCACGCGGTCAAGCTCGAGGGCGGCGAGCGGGTCGCCGAGCAGATCGCGACCGTCAGCGCCGCCGGCATCCCGGTGATGGCGCACATCGGCTTCACCCCGCAGAGCGTCAACTCGCTCGGCGGCTTCCGGGTGCAGGGCCGCGGCGACGGCGCCGACCAGCTCGTCGCCGACGCCATCGCGGTCCAGGAGGCCGGTGCCTTCTCCGTCGTCATGGAGATGGTGCCCGCCGAACTCGCCGCCCAGGTGACCCGCAAGCTGAGCATCCCGACCGTCGGCATCGGCGCCGGCCACGAGTGCGACGCGCAGGTGCTGGTATGGCAGGACATGGCCGGCTACACCCGCGGCCGCACGGCGAAGTTCGTCAAGAAGTTCGGCCAGATCGGCGACGCGCTGCGCGATGCCGCCGCCGAGTACGCCGACGAGGTCCGCCGCGGCACCTTCCCGGGGTCCGAGCACTCGTTCTGATCTGACCCCCCGCCGCTCCCGGGGGCGGACTCTCGGCGCAGATGGCAGACTCGACGTGTCCGGTTCTTCTCACCAGTCGAGAGGCCCGCATGCGTCGAATGCTCCTGTCGTGCGCCGTGATCGCGGTGCTGGTCACCGGTTGCGGCGGTAACACCGAGAACCCGCCACCGGCCAGCACCCCGCCGTCGCCGACACCGAGTCCGCAGGCACCCACTCCGACCGAGCCGGGCACCCCGGGAGTGTCGGAGCAGGCTGCGCAGAACCTGTGCGACGCCATCGAGGCAGAACTCTCGAACTGGCGCGTGCAGGGCCCGACGCTCGGCAAACCCGGGCTGAACCTGCTCGTACAGCAGTGGGCCGCGCAGAACGGGAACCTCAACATCTATGTTCTCCGCGACCGCACCATCGTCGACGACGCCACCAAGTCCGCCTGCCCGGACGTGCGCCAGCAGGCGATCGACGCGCTCGAGATCCCCGACCTCGCCTCCGGTCTGGTCGGGATCTAGTGCGCAGGCTCTATCCCCCGATCGAGCCGACCGAGCGCGGCCTCCTCGACGTCGGCGACGGCCACCGCATCTACTGGGAGGTCAGCGGCAACCCCGACGGCAAGCCCGCCGTGTTCCTGCACGGCGGGCCCGGCGGCGGCTGCGCGCCCTTCCACCGCCAGTTCTTCGACCCCGACGCCTACCGCATCGTGCTGTTCGATCAGCGCGGCTGCGGGCGCTCCCATCCGCACGTCGCCGACGACGCCGCCGGCGCCCTGCACGCCAACACCACCGACCACCTCGTCGCCGACATCGAGGCGCTGCGCACCCACCTGCAGGTCGAGAAGTGGCTGGTGTTCGGCGGTTCCTGGGGATCGACGCTGGCGCTCGCGTACGCGCAACGCCACCCGCAGCGCGTCACCGAACTGGTGCTGCGGGGCATATTCCTGTTGCGCCGCAAGGAAATCGACTGGTACTACAACGGCGCCGCGGGCAACGTCTTTCCCGACGTGTGGGATCGCTTCCTCGCCCCCGTCCCGGAGCACCGCCGCGGCGAGGATCTCGTCACCGTCTACCGCGACCTGCTCGCCGACCCCGCCACCGCCACGGATGCCGCGGTCGCGTGGTCCACCTGGGAGAGCGCGACGAGTTCGCTACTGCCCAACCCCGAGCGCGTAGCCGAGGCCGCCGACCCGCGGTTTTCGCTCGCATTCGCCCGCATCGAAAACCACTACTTCGTGCACGGCGGCTTCCTGGACGAGGCACAACTGCTGCGCGACGTCGCCGCGATCGAGGACATCAGCGGAGTCATCGTGCAGGGCCGCTACGACGTCGTCTGTCCCGCCGTCAGCGCATGGGAATTGCACCGCGCCTGGCCCGGGTCGCAGTTGCACATCGTCGACGACGCCGGCCACGCCGCCAACGAACCCGGCATCACCCACCATCTCGTCGAGGCCACCGACCGGTTCGCGAAAGGATCGCCGCGATGACCACAACCACCGCCGCGGAGGCGGTCGTCGCCGCGATCCGCAGCGACGTCGACCGACTCGTTGGGGCCGAGCCCGCGGTCCGCGCCGACGCCTACGACTCGATCCACCAGATGCGGGTGGCGACGCGGCGCCTGCGCAGCGTGCTGCGCTCGTTCCGGGGCGTGTTCGACAAGAAGACCGTGACCGGTCTGCGGGACGAACTGCGGTGGCTCGGCGGCGTGCTCGGCGTGGCCCGCGACGCCGAGGTCCGCGCGGAACGGTTCGAGGCGCTGCTGGCGGCAGAGCCGTCGGATCTCGTCGCCGAACCGGTCGCCCAGCGGCTCGTCGGCGCCCAGAGGGAGCGTTACGCCGCCGCGCACGCCGAGGTTCTCGCCGCGCTCGACTCACCCCGCTACGCGAAACTGCGTGCAGGCCTCGCCGACCTGCTCGAGCACCCCGACGGGCCCGACGCCGGCAAGCCGTCGGCTGCGGTGCTGATGAAGGCGCTGGGCCGCGAGTACACGCGACTGCGCGGCGACGTCCGCGGCGAATTCGTCGCCCCCGCCGACCACGAACTCGAGGCCCTGCACGACATCCGCAAGGACGCCAAGCGGTTGCGCTATGCGGCAGAGGCCGCGGCCGCGTCCCTGGGCGAGTCGGCCGAACTCGTGTCGGCGGACGCGAAGACGCTGCAGAGCGTGCTGGGCGATCACCGCGACGCCGTCGAGTCGCAGCATGTCGTCCTCGACGAGGCGCAGGCCGCCCGCGCGGCAGGCGAGGACACCTTCGCCTACGGCCTGTTCTACGCGGCCGAGGAGCGCGCCGCGCGGAAGGCGCTGGCCGGCTACCACCCCGCCCTCGACGCCCTCACCGTCACCTGCCGGGCGCTGTGAATTCGACCGTTCGCGCCACCGGGTCGGCGACGACGAGTTCCGCGTCGATCTCCTGACCCTCGCGCGCCTCCCCGGCGCATTTCGCCAGCACCGGCGGTGACGCGACGAACACCTCCGCGGGCCGCTTCTTCTCCGGGGCGCGCGTGACGACGGCGGGGAACCGCTCCCCCACCCGGTCCGCGAGCAGCGTGGCCTCGGTCAGGTCGATGCACGCCCGCTCGACCTTCCCCGACAACGAGTCCGAAACACGCATGATCGCGGGCAGGTCGGCCAACGCGGCCCGCACCCAATCGGGGACCGCCTCGCCGGCCGAGACCGCCAGGCACACCTCGGTGGTGAACCGGTCGCCGAGCCGCCGCAGCGGGGCGGTGACGTGCGCATAGGGTGCCGCCAACGCCCCGTGGGTGGTCAACTCGGGCAGCGACCCGTCGAACGCGACGTAGTTGGCGCCGCGCAGCAGGCGGGTCGCCTCCGTCATCATCGCCACTGTCGTCGGCGCGTTCGCGTTCAGCCCCGCCAGCCATGGTCCCACGCCCTCCGACGCCGGCCAGCGCAGCCGCAGGGCCGCTGCGATGCGACGCATCCGCTCCACGGCTTCCGCGTCCGGCCACGGCATCGTCCGCAACACGCCGACCCGCGCCGAGAGCATCGCCTGCGCGGCGCACATCCCCGCCAGCAGCGACAGTTGCGCGTTCCAGTCGTCGGCCTCGGTGCGGGGGTGCACGTCGAGGCGCCAGCGGCCGTCCTGCGCCACCACCTCCTGCTCGGGCAGCCGCAACTCGATCGCGCCGCGATCCAGCGCCGCCGCCACCCGCAGCCGACCGAAATCCGGCAGCGCCGCGATCGACGGATGCAACGCCCCACGGTCCGCATCGGCCTGCACTCCCGCATAGTCGAACCGCGCCACCGAGCGCACCAGCGACCGCGTCACGGAGAACGACGTCGGCACCGCCTGCTCGTCGGTCTCGATCGTCCACAGCGCAGCCGGGCGGACCCGATCCGGCAGCAGGCTCGCCGCGTCCTCCGAGAGCACCCGCGGATGCAGCGGGACCGAGCGGTCCGGTAGGTAGAACGTCTGCCCGCGCCGACGTACTTCGGCGTCGAGCGCGCTGCCGGGCACGATCACGGCTCCGAGGTCGGCGATCGCGTACGACAGCACGAATCCGGTATCCGTGCGCGCCAGGTGCACCGCCTGGTCGAGGTCCATCGACGACGGTGGGTCGATGGTGACGAACGGCAGGTCGGTGCGGTCTACCCGCGTGTCGGCATGGGCGTCGACCGGTGCCTGCGCCTGCGCGAGCGCGGCCGCCGGGAACTGGTCGGTCAGCTCGAATTCGGCACGGATCGCGTCGAAGTCGAGATCCGGGGCGATCCGGATCAGGCCCATGCCCGGCTCGTCATGCTCGAAGGCTGGTCACTGCTCGAACGCTGGTCACTGCTCGAACGCGGCCATTGTCCCGCTCAACTGGTCGAACGGGCCGAACATGGTGAAGCTGACGCGCCCGGCCGGGAACTCCGACGCCTTCTCCGATACCGCCTGCAGCGTGAGCCCGAACGACTCCGCCGACGGATGCGGCAGCCGCGTGGCCGCGAGCCCGATGTTGTTGTCCTTCACCCATATCGTCTCGTCGTGCGTCAGGTCCACCTGGACTCCGCCCGGCAGGGGCTGCAACCCGAGCGCCGACGCCGATCCGACCCCCAGCACGGCGGCACCCACCACGAGCGCCCCGACCGCAAACGTCCGAACCACACCACGCATTCCGTTCCACCCCTGCTTGTCGATCGGGCCCTGCTTGTCGGCAGAGAATGTGGCCGCCGCAGCGACCGGGATCGCGCACACCATACCGCGGCGACACACCGTCGCCGCACCGCACGGCACCGGCCCGGATGCACAACGGTTCGGTTACCCTCCTGTCACACTGATGGTGTTCTGTTGCGCCGTCAGGACCCGTGCCGAACACTTGACCGTGTCGCAGATGTACCCGTCGCAGAATGGAGTTCTCGTGTCGACGATTATCTTCGATCACCTCTTGCCCTATCTGGGCGCCGATCAGGCGTCCTACTGGGCGTCGGTTCTCATGGTGAAGCCGCTGTGATGCGCGCCGTCACCGCCGCGATCGCGGCCTCCGCCACCGCGGCCGCCCTGATGCTGTCGGGGTGCTCGTCGGACGACGCCAGCAGCAACGCGACCTCGTCCGCGGCGGCCGCGATGACCTCGGCTCAGTCTGCCGTCCAGTCCGCGCAGGAGCAGGCAGGCAGCGCCCTCGAGAGCGCCGGAAGCGCTTTGCAGAGCGCACAGGAACGGGCCGGTGAGGCGCTCGACACCGCGAAGGTCAGTGCGTTCGTCGCCGCGTTCAAGGCCACCGACCTCGGCGCCGACCTCTCCGACGCCGACATCGAGGCGATCCTGTCGGACACCTGCGACGACCTGTCGGGCGGCATGACCGACGACGAGGCCAAGTCCGCGCTGTCGGAGCGGATCACCACCGCGACCAACGGCAACACACCGGCGCAGATGCAACTCGACACCGTCTTCGCCGCCGCAAAGGTCGCGTGCTAGCGGCCCGAAAGGGCGGACGAGTCGGCGTGTAAGCCGGATCCTGTACCCGGCGCTCGCGCGCCGGGCAGCGACCATCCATCTGGGCACACCGTCGCCGGGTACCTCGAGCGGTCCACCCGCAGGCTCGGGCGAGCAACCCTCGAACACCTGCGCAGCCGCACCTACCTGGAGCGGTGCCTTCGGATCGCTCCGCAGGCTCCGCTCAGGTGCGGCCTTCGACCTTGCTCCGGGCGGGGTTTACCGAGCCGCCCCGGTCACCCGGGGCGCTGGTGCGCTCTTACCGCACCGTTTCACCCTTACCGACGCAGTGCGTCGGCGGTCGGTTCTCTGTGGCACTGTCCCGCGGGTCGCCCCGGGTTGCTGTTGGCAACCACCCTGCTCTGTGGAGTCCGGACTTTCCTCGACGTCGGGCCAGCGCACTGTGCATGTCGGTACCCGTCGCCGCGGCCGCCCGGCCAACTCGTCCGCGTGCACGAGGATACCGGGCGTAGCGTGCGAACCATGCCCCGGTATGTCGCCTTCCTGCGCGGCGTCAATGTCGGCGGAATCAAGGTCGAGATGGCCCCGCTGAGGGCGATGTTCGACGGACTCGGGTTCGAGAGCGTGCGCACCGTCCTCGCGTCCGGCAACGTCGTCTTCGAAACCGATCGCACCGGTCGGGCCAAGCTGAAATCCGACATCGAGGCGGCGCTGCGCGAGGCGTTCGGCTACGACGCCTGGATCGTGCTGCTCGACACCGACACCGTCGAAAGGATCGTCGACGCCTATCCGTTCGACGCCGAGCGCGAGGGGTATCAGCCCTACGTCCTCATGGCGTCGGACCCCTCGGCGCTCGACGAACTGATGGCGCTGCGCGACGAACTCGACCCCGCGCTGGAGCGGATCCAACTCGGGCGGCCAGATGAGGGGACCGCCGTCTTGTACTGGGAGGTCGAGCGCGGCCAGACCCTGCACAGCATGTTCGGCAAGGCGACGGGCAAGAAGAAGTACAAGGCCACCACGACCAACCGCAACCTGCGCACGCTGCGCAAGGTGCTGGGCTAGTCGGCGCAAGTCCGGTTCGCGGTTGGACTTCTGCTGCAGCGCCGTGCACGATTTGGGTGCCACGGTCAGTGGGTTGCCCAGAGTGGGAGGTCGGTCCAGTTGTGGGGGAATCCCATCTCGGTGGGTGATCTGTGCACGAAACGCTCGAAGCTCTCCTGAACAAGTGCCGCCACCTTGGACGTCCAGGTGTTACCCGGCGAGGTCGATTCCAGCAGGTAGGCGAGGATGCAGATCGTCACGTAAACGTGTTCGGACTGATCGGTTGGCACTCCGTCGAATCCGCGGAGATGAGCGATGCGGGATGTGCCGACAGGAGTCAGCTGGCGATTCCATAGTCGGTTGTGGTGCGCGCAGATGTTGCGGACGATCGTCAGGTGTAGCAACCAGTTCGACAATGGGTGCTTCCCTGACCATCTCTGCAATTGGCTCTTCGATGCGTGAGGGCGCGGCGTGACCGCAAACCATTCCGCGACGACACGCTGGTTCGGTGCTGTCATCCCTGCGAAGAGCTTCGAGATGTCGGCGAAGTCGAGAACGTCGGTAAGTACCCAGATCGGCAGCTTGCCCCCGTACTTGTCGTAGTGGTGGTCTACGAACTGGTCGCGACCGCGGGCGCGGTCAATCCGTCTCTGGGCCGTGATCAGCCACTCGGAGTGGCCGAAGCCGGGCCGAAACAGCGCCTTGTTCTGGAAGGCAAGTGGGCCGTGGCGACCAAGTGTGTGCCCGATCTGACTGCGCATTGCTACCTCGACGCGTTCGAGTCCACTGTGAATCAAGCTCTTCAGATGTCTGTCGAACTCGTACAGTTGCACTACTTCTCGGAAATACGTGCGTTCCTCGAACTCGTCGGCACGCCTCGTCGGGTCATTCGGATCGGCCTGCCGGAACGGGTAGGAGTAGCCGCTGATTCGGTAATAGCCGACAGCAGCAAGCCACCGCTTCGCCTCGTCGCGATCATCGATCAGCATTCCGCGAGACTGAAGGCGGTCGACCTGCTCATCGATGGACAGGAACGGCTTCAGCGGCGTGGACATGGCACGAATATAAATCCGGCCCACTCCCGGGAGCCGGGGCGGGCCGAACGATCATCAACAGTCTACAAGTTGTACCGACATACCTCAAACCGGGGCAGGCGCGCGCTGTCCGACGAGGACTGGTGGCAGTGCTTGATGCTTGGGGCGCTAGCCGTCCAAGTGTGCGGTCGAGTTCACCAACCGCACCGCCGCCCCGCCATCGGGATAGAACTCCGCGATCGACAGCGACGCGAGGTCCAGGTGCAGCCGGTACAGCAGCGACGGGCCTACGCCGAGTGCGAGTTGCAGCAGCGTCTTGATCGGCGTCACGTGGCTCACCACCAGCACGTTCGAGCCGCCGTAGCGGGCGACGAGATCGTCGCGCACCGCCTCGATCCGCTCGCGCACCTGCTCGAAACTCTCTCCGTCCGGCGGGCACACCGACACGTCGGACAGCCAGCGGCGGTGCAGGTCCGGATCCCGCTGCGCGGCCTCGCCGAACGTCGCGCCCTCCCAGGCCCCGAAGTCGGTCTCGATGAGCCCGTCGTGCACCTCGACGTCGAGACCCAGCGCCCGCGATGCCGCCCGCGCGGTGTCGAGCGCACGGCCCAGCGGCGAGGAGACCACACCCGCGATGCCGCCCTTGCCCGCCACCATCCGCGCCGCCCGCTCGGCCTGGTCGCGGCCGAGGTCGGTGAGCGGCGGGTTGCCGCGGCCCGAGTATCGCTGCTCGATCGAGAGAGCCGTCTGGCCGTGCCGCAGCAGCAGCAGGCGGGTGGGGCGGCCTTTGGCGCCGGTCCAGCCGGGCGCGGCGTCAGCCTTGGTCGCCGCGTCAGCCTTGGTCGCCGCGTCAGCCTTGGGCGGCGCCTCCGCTCCCGGTGCGGCGTTCCGCTCGGGGTCGATACCCGTCTTCGGCTTCGCCGCTGCCTCAGGGTCCTCGGTGCGCCCCTTGGCATCCATCGCCTCGTTCGCCAAGCGGTCCGCGTGGCTGTTCTCGGCCCGGGGAATCCACTGGTAGCGCACCCGGTCGAAGCCGCCAGCCGCCTCCCGCGCCCGCAGTGCCAGCGGAATCATGTCCGGGTGCTTGACCTTCCAGCGACCCGACATCTGCTCCACCACGAGCTTCGAGTCCATCCGCACGTCGACCTCGCGGGCGCCGAGGTCACGGGCGGCCTCCAGGCCGGCTATCAGCCCGCGGTACTCGGCGACGTTGTTGGTCGCGGTACCGATGTATTCCTTGCGTTCGGCGAGCACCGTGCCGGCGGCGTCGCGCACCACCGCGCCGTAGCCGGCGACGCCCGGGTTGCCCCGCGACCCGCCGTCGGCCTCGACCGTGACCCGAAGACTGGCCTTCCCCGATGTCCTCGCCTTACCCGATGTCACAGCCCGGACTCGTTCGTACGTACCAGGATCGCGCCGCACTCCGGGCAGCGCATCACCGTCTCCGGTGCGGCCGCGGCGATCCGGCCGATCTCGCCGCGGTCGAGCTCGATCCGGCACGCCCCGCAGCGGCGGGCCTGCAGCAGTGCGGCACCGGTGCCGTGCTGCGTGCGCTGGCGGTCGTAGATCGCGAGGAGCTCGGCGGGCACCCGCCCCACCAGTCCGACGCGATCGGTGTCGCAGCGATTCTGGGCGACGTCGAGGTCGGCGATCGCCTCGTCGCGGTGGCGCTGCGCGTCGACGAGTTCCTCCTCGATCCGGCTCAACTGCGCCCCGGCATGCTGGTAGTCGGCCTCGGACGCCTCGCGGCGCTCCATCACCTCGAGCAACTCGTCCTCGAGCACCGACTGGCGTCGCTCGAGCGTCCCGAGTTCGTGCTGCAGTTCGGAGAGTTGCTTCGCCGCGACCGTGCCGGACTGCAGCATCGAGCGGTCGCGATCCTCCCGCTTGCGGACCGCGTCGACCTCGCCCTCGAGCTTTCCGATGTCGCGGTCGAGGTCGTCGATCGCAGTCTGCACCGCGACCGCGGCGTCCTTGCGGGCCGAGCGTTCCGTCTCGAGCCGCTCCACCTCCTGCTGCTCGGGCAGCGACTTGCGCCGATGCGCGATCTGCGCGAGTTCGGTGTCGACGGCAGCGAGGTCGAGCAGTTTGCGCTGCACCTCGGGATCAGCGTTCACGTGTAGGGATCCTTGCTGGGCATGGTCATTCACCGTACTCGCCGAGCGTCCACGGATCGGTCCGCAGCGCACTCACCTTCGTGGTCACCCCGGGCAGCGCCGACAGCACGCCCGCAGCCTGCGCACACCAGGGAAACTCACTGGCCCAGTGGGCGACGTCGACGAGTGCGGGACCGCCCGCACGCAGGTGTTCGTCGGCGGGGTGGTGGCGCAGGTCGGCGGTGACGTAGGCGTCGACGCCGAGGCGGCTCACCGCGCCCAGGAAGGAGTCCCCGGACCCGCCGCACACCGCGACCGTCCGCACCGGCGCATCCGGGTCACCCGCCGCGCGCACGCCCCACGCCGTCGCCGGCAACCCGTCCCGCACCCGGGCGGTGAACGCACGCAGCGACTCCGGCTCGACCAGCTCGCCCACCCGACCGAGTCCCGCCCGACCGAGGCCGGCAGCGCCGGGCACACCGGCGAGTTCGAAGACATCGAAGGCGGGTTCCTCGTACGGGTGCGCCGCGCGCAACGCCTCGACGAGGTCACCGCGCAACCGCCGCGGCGCCACCATGTCGACCCGGTCCTCCGCCACCTCTTCGACGCGACCGACCGCGCCGATCGTCGGGTTTGCGCCGTCGAGCGGCCGGAACTGCCCGACGCCCGCGACCCGCCAACTACACTCCGCGTAGTCGCCGATCCGGCCCCCACCGGCCGCGAACAGCGCGGCCTGCACCCGGTCGGTGTCTGTCGACGGCACCATCACCGCCCATTTGTCGACCGCGGGCCCCGCGGCAGCGTCGAGCGGCCCGGTCACCCGCACGCCGATCGCCGCCGCGAGCGCGTCCGAGACGCCGGGATCGGCGGAGTCGGCGTTCGTGTGAGCGGTGAACAGCGCGCACCCGCCGCGGATCAGGCGGTGCACCAACGCGCCCTTCGGCGTGTGCGCCCCGACCGTGTCCACGCCGCGCAGCAGCAGCGGATGGTGCACCACCAACGCCTGCGCACCCCAGTCGACCGCCTCGTCGACCACCGCGGCGGTCGCGTCGACCGCGAGCAGAATCCGGCTCACCGCGTCCGCGGGATCACCGCACACCAACCCCACCGAGTCCCAACTTTCCGCCAGCGCCGGCGGATAGGCGGCGTCCATCGCCGCGATCACGTCGGCGAGTCGCACGCTCACGAGAGCAGATCCCACTCGAGCACGTCCCGCAACGCGTCCACCAACCGCGTCACCGCGGCCGTCTCACGCACCGCCACCCGCAGCGCATCGTCGCCGAGACCGGGAAACGTATCCCCGCGACGCACCGCGATCCCCCTCTCCCGCAACCGTTTCCGGACGAGTTCGGCGTCGTCGACGCGCAGCAGCAGGAACGGTGCACACGCCGGTTGCGCCACCTGCACCCCGATCAATCCCAGCCGCGCGATCATCTGGGCGCGCTCCGCGGCGATCTGCTGCGCCTGCCCGCGCGCCCACGCGACCGCGTCCGGTTCGCTGCACGCCGCGATCGCCTCGAGTTGCAGCACCGACAGCGGCCAGTGCGCCCGGCGCTGCGCAAGCCGCGCCAGCAGGTCCGCCGGACCGAGGACGTAGCCGCAACGCAGACCCGCGAGCGCGAACGTCTTGGTGAGGCTGCGCAGCACCACCACGTCGGGCAGCGACTCCCCCGCGAGCGACTCGGGCTCACCCGGGACAGCGTCGGCGAACGCCTCGTCGACCACCACCACCCGACCGTCGCGGCGCAGCGCCCGCACCACCCCAGCCCGGTGCAGCACCGACGTCGGGTTGGTCGGGTTGCCGACCACAACCAGGTCCGCTTCCCGAGGCACCTGCGCGGGGTCGAGTGCGTACGGCCGCTCGAGCAGCACCCGTGTCACTTCGACGCCCGCCTGCCGCAGCGCGTACTCGGGCTCGGTGAACGACGGGTGCACCACCGCGGCCAGGCACGGATTCAACCGCGGCAGCAGCGCGAACCCCTCCGCCGCGCCCGCGAGCAGCAGCACCTCGTCGGGGTCACGGCCGTGCCGCGCGCCGACCGCCTCCCGCACCGCACGGTCCTCGTCGGCGCTGGGATAACGGGCCAGCGAAGCGAGGCGCCCGGCAAGGCGCCGCGTCAGCCACGGCGGCGGCGCGGCCCCGCGGATGTTGACGGCGAAGTCGAGCAAGCCGGGCTCGGCGTCGACGTCGCCGTGATGGCGCAGATCACATGTCGGGTCCCCGTCCACGGGTCCACCATACGAACACGGGACAATGGGGCCGTGATCGCTCCCGTGATGCTGTTCGACCTCGACGGCACCCTCACCGACTCCGCGCCCGGCATCCTCGCCGGGTTCCGCTACGCGCTCGACTCCGTGGGCGCCCCGGAACCGTCGCCGGATCTGCTCGCGATGGTCGTGGGCCCGCCGATGATCGACACGTTCCGCCGCATGGGCCTCGACGAACACCGCACCGAGCGGGCCGTCGCCGCCTATTTCGAGCGCTACGACGGCGGCGGCGGGTGGGCCGAGAACGAGATGTTCGTGGGCATCGAACCCGTCCTCGCCGACCTCGAGTCCCGCGGCATCCGCCTCGGCGTCGCGACGTCGAAGTCGGAGCGGTTGGCTAAGCGCATCGTCGAGCACTTCGGCCTAACGCACTACTTCGAGTTCGTCGGCGGCTCCTCCGACGACCTCTCCCGCCGGGCCAAGGTCGACGTCATCGAGCACACCCTGCGCGGGCTCGGCATCCAACCGATCCCGAGTGGGACCGAGGGCGTGGTGATGATCGGCGACCGCGATCACGACGTGCACGGCGCGGCGCACTGGGGCATCCCGACCATCTACGTCGGCTGGGGCTACGGCAGTCCTGGTGAGAACGCCGACGCCGCGCTCACCGTCGACACGGTCGCCGACCTCGCGGAGGCCGTCCGTGTCTGACGCGTTGCACGTCACGTTCGTCTGCACTGGCAACATCTGCCGCTCCCCGATGGCGGAGAAGATCTTCGCCGCGCACCTCGAGCGCGCCGGCCTCGCCGCCCGGGTTCGGGTCAGCAGCGCCGGCACCGGCGGCTGGCACGTCGGCGACCCGGCCGACGAGCGCGCCGCCGCGGAACTGCGTCGGCACGGCTACCCGGTCGACCACATCGCGGCACAGATCGGGCCCGACCACCTCGACGCCGACCTCGTCGTCGCACTCGATACCGGCCATGACCGGGCGCTGGCGCGCTCGGGTGTCCCGACCGATCGGCGGCGACTGCTGCGCAGCTTCGACCCCTTCGCGGAGGGACCCGACGTCGCCGACCCCTACTACGGCGGGCCCGACGGCTTCGCGACCGTACGCGAACAGATCGAGGCCGCGGTCCCCGGGATGCTCGCCTGGGTGCGCAGCACACTTTCTCCCGAAGCCCTGCCCGCTACCGTGGAATCGTGCGACGACTGAGGTTCCTGCTCCGGCCCAGCTGGGTGATCCTCGTCGTGCTGGTCGGCGCATTCGCCTACCTGTGCTTCACCGTGCTGGCGCCGTGGCAGCTGGGCAAGAACAACAGCACCGAGCACCGCAACGACCTCATCGCCGCGTCCGTCGACGCGGACCCCGTGCCCGTCGCCGACCTCCTCGGACCCGACGGCGCCGACCC
Source organism: Aldersonia sp. (assembly GCA_036524855.1). Lineage (GTDB taxonomy): Bacteria > Actinomycetota > Actinomycetes > Mycobacteriales > Mycobacteriaceae > Aldersonia. The sequence goes on from DATDBL010000342.1 coordinate 21,844, forward strand.
CGCACACGAGTGGCGCCGCGTCACCGCCACCGGGACCTACGTGCCGGGCTCGACGGTGCTGGTGCGGCTGCGCTCGATCGAGGGCGCGCCGTCCTACGAGGCGCTCGCCGCGTTCCGGCTCGACGACGGCCGCACGGTCCTGATCGACCGGGGCTATGTCGGGGCGGTCGACGGCACCAAGCCACCCGAGATCACGCCGCCGCCGACGGAGCCCGTGACGGTGTCTGCGCGGGTGCGGGCGTCGGAGCCCACCGTGCCTGGCAAGGACTCGATCGTCGACGACGGCTACCGGCAGGTGTATTTCGTCGACTCGGGGCAGGTCGGCGGCGTGCTCGCGCTGGACCTGGTGCCGGGCTACCTGCAGCTGGAGGCCGGCGTACCGGGAGCGTTCGAGCCGATCCCGCTGCCGCAACTCGACGCCGGGCCGTACCTGTCCTACGGGCTGCAGTGGCTGGCGTTCGGGATCATGGCCCCGCTCGGGCTCGCCTACTTCGTGCGTGCGGAACTGCGGGAGCGGCGCCGCGAGAAGCGGCCGGCTTCAGCGCCGGAACCCGTCCCGATGACGACCGAGCAGAAACTCGCCGACCGCTACGGCAAGAACCGCTGACACCGCGACCGCCCCCGCCTGCACCAGCCGCGACACCTTCACCGCGCGCCGGAGGTCCGCGACAGTCGGCGCCGGTCCCGCGCCCAGTTTCGGGCGCTCCTGCACGCCGTGCCGGTACTGCGTCGTGCCGCCGAGGGTGACCCCGAGCGCGCCGGCCATCGACGCCTCCGCAACCCCCGCGTTGGGGCTCGGATGCGCGGCGGCGTCGCGCCGCCACGCGTCGTACGCGTTTCCGCTCGACCCGCCGACGAACGGTGCCACCGCGACGGTGAGCGCCCCGGCGAGTCGGGCCGGGACGAGGTTCGCGACGTCGTCGAGGCGGGCTGCCGCCCAGCCGAAGTTGCGGTAGCGGTCGTTGCGGTAGCCGATCATCGCGTCGAGCGTGTTCACGGCGCGGTAGCCGAGCAGGCCGGCGGGTCCGCCGAGCGCGCCCCAGAACAGCGGCGCGACCGTCGCGTCCGAGGTGTTCTCGGCGATCGACTCCAGCGCCGCCCGCGCGATCCCCGCTTCGTCGAGGACGCTCGGGTCCCGTCCGCACAGCGACGGCAGCAGTGCACGCGCGGCGGCGACGTCGTGCGTCTCGAGATGCGCGGCCATGGCGTCGCCGGTTCTGGTCAGCGAGGTGCCGCCGAGCACCACCCACGTGGCGGCAGCGGTGGTGGTTGTACGGCGCCCGAGAAGCGCTCCGATGAGTACCGTCGCCCCGACGAGGAGGGCCACAAATACCACCCCTTGCGCGCGATCGTCCCGGTACACGCGTCGCTCCAGCCTCGTTGCAACCGTCCCGAGGCCCGCCACCGGATGCCCACGCCGCGGGTCACCGAACATGAGGTCGGCCAGATACCCCAGCACCAGACCCACCGCCACCCGCACGTCGTCGAGAGTAAGGCCGTCGAGTCAGCAACGCTCCCCTGACCCCAACGCCGCCGCCACCTCCGCCGACAGCAACTCCCCCTCGTGCGCGGTGAGCCCGTGCCGCAGCGACGGGTCGTCCTCCACCGCGTCCCGCCACCCCCTAGAGGCAAGTTCCAGGACATACGGCATTGTCGCGTTGGTGAGGGCGTGGGTGGAGGTGTGCGGCACCGCCGCGGGCATGTTCGCGACGCAGTAGAACACCGAGCCGAATGCCTGATAGGTCGGGTGCGCGTGCGTGGTCGGGCGCGAACCCTCGAAGCAGCCACCCTGGTCGATCGCGACGTCGACGAGCACCGAACCCGGCTTCATCCGCTCCACCAGCGAGTTCGGCACCAGCGTCGGCGCCTTCGCGCCCGGCACCAGCACCGACCCGATCACCAGATCCGCATCCAGCAGCGTTTGCTCGATCTCGTAGGTGTTCGACATGACCGTGCACACCGCCGGCCCGAACTGCACGTCGAGCGCTCGCAGCCGCGCGATGCTGCGGTCGAGCACCACCACCCGCGCGCCCATCCCCGCCGCGACCGCGGCCGCGTTCGTCCCCGCCACCCCGCCTCCGATCACCACGACCGTCGCCGGCCGCACCCCCGGCACCCCGCCGAGAAGCACGCCCGCGCCGCCGTAGGCCGCGGTGAGGTGGTACGCCCCGGCCTGCGTCGCGAGCTTGCCCGCGACCTCGCTCATCGGCGCCAGCAGCGGCAGCGATCCGTCGACGGCCTGCACGGTCTCGTAGGCGATCGCGGTCGTGCCCGACGCGAGGATCGCCTCCGTGCACTCCCGCGACGCCGCGAGATGCAGGTAGGTGAACAGCACCTGGCCGCGCCGCATCCTCCCGTACTCGGGGCCGATTGGCTCCTTCACCTTCAGCAGCAGGTCCGCATCCGCCCACACCGCGTCGGCGCTCGCGACGATCCGCGCGCCGGCGCTCTTGTAGTCGTCGTCGCCGAAGCCCGACCCGTCCCCGGCCGACGCCTCCACCAGCACGTCGTGGCCGAGCCGGACGAGTTCGTGCGCACCGGCCGGGGTCAGCGACACCCGGAACTCCTGGTCCTTGATCTCGCGCGGCACCCCGACCCTCATGCACCGATTCTCCGCGCAACAACGAGATCCCGCGACCACGTAACCTGGACGACGGCCAAAGAACGGAAAGGCACCATCACCGACGATGACCGATTTCTTTACGGTCCTGCCCCGCGAAATCTGCGACCTACCCGACGACGTCGCCGACACCCCGGCGCCGCGCACTCCGGTACTCGCGGCGCCGTATCACCTGCGTCTCGTCGACCCGGACCGCGACACCGACGTGATCGCCGAGTGGATGCGCCGCCCGCACCTGGTCGAGGCTTGGGAACGCCCGTGGCCGGCCGCGAAGTGGCACCGCCACTTGGGGCTACAGCTCGACGGCGAGTACTCGCGACCGCTGATCGCCGGCTTCGAGGGCGAGGACTACGCCTACCTGGAGCTGTACCGGCCCGCCAAGGACCACATCGCGCCCGGCTACGACGCTCGCGCGAACGACGTCGGCCTGCACGCGGCCATCGCCGAACCCGCCATCGTCAACAAGGGCTTCGCCCCGCGCCTGATGCCGAAGATGATCGACGCCATCTTCGCCGCGGAGCCATCCTGCGAGCGGGTGATCTTCGACCCCGATTCGCGCAACACCCTCGCCCAGCGGCTGTGCGAGTTCGTCGGCTGCACCCGCGTCGGCGAGTTCCGCGGCGACGCCGCGACGAACCTGCTCTACGCCTACCCGCGCCCGGCGAGCGCCGCCTGAGCGGTTTCGGTCGTTGCCGTCATGGGCGATCCGCCGTCAGGTCGCGGCGCACCTCGACCCGCCGCAACTTGCCCGAGGAGGTGCGCGGGAGCGTCCCGGGCCGCACGAACGTCACCTCCGCCGGCACGACGCCGCACTCCGATGCCACCGTTTCGATCACCTCACGGCGCGCCGCCGCCTCGTCGGGTCCGCGGTACTCGGCCGTGATCACCAGGCCCGGCCGGGCACCGCCGACCCCGACCGCGACCGCGCCGCCCTCACGCACCCCGCGCACCGACTCCGCGATCCGCTCGACCTCCGCCGGGAAGATGTTGCGTCCGGCGATCGTGATGAGTTCCTTCCCCCGCCCGCACACCACCAGCTCGCCGTCGACGAGGTAGCCGAGGTCACCGGTATCGAACCAGAGTTCCGGGTCGATGTCGTCGTCGCCGAGGTAGCCGCGCATCATCGACGTACCGCGGATCTCGACGGCGCCGACCTTGTGGCCGAAGGAAAGTTCGGGGTCGTGTTCCACCGGCGTGATCCGGACCTGCATGCCCTCGATCGGCTCGCCGAGCACCACATGCCGCCGCCCGCCCGCAACCTCGTCGTACCGCAGGCCGCCGTGGCCGAGCCGCGGCGTCGTCACCGCGCAGGTGGCCTCGGCCAGTCCGTAGGCCGGCGCCACGACCTCGGGGTCGAACCCGAAGCATGCCATCTCGTCGAGGAAACGCTTGTTGCCCTCGTAGTCGATCGGCTCGCCGCCGTTGACGGCCGCGCGGACCCGGCTCAGGTCGACGTCGCGAACCCGCCGCGCGTAGCGCCCGATGACCGTGTACGCGAAGTTCGGCGCACCGGTGAACGTTGCGCCCGACTCCGAGAGCCAGTTCAACCAGCGGAACGGTGAGGCCGCGAACGCGGGCGTCGGCGCCAGCCAGAACGACGCGCCGCTGAGCAGGGCGGTGTTGAGGAAGGCCAGGCCCATGTCGTGGTAGATCGGCAACCAGGACTGGCCGACGTCGAATCCCGAGTCGACGGCGAGGCGCACGGCGAGGCCCTGCGCGTTGCGCAGCACGGCCTGCGGTCCGAGCACCGCGGTCTTCGGCACACCGGTGGACCCCGCGGTGCCCTGCAGGACCGCGGCCCGTTCCGGCTCGCACAGGTCCACGCGCCCCGCGCGGGCGGTGCCGAGGTCCGCGAGGTCGAGCAACCGCAGCGGCGTCCCCGCCGCACTCAGCAGGGCCAACTGCTCGCCGTGCGACGCGACGGTGTCGACGCCGATCGAGGCGAACCGGTCCAGGGTTGCCCGCGCCCAGTGCGCCGGGTCGGCACCGCGCACCGGCCCGGGCAGGATCGACACGGCCGCACCCGCATACCACGCACCAGGGATGGCGGCGACGAACTCTACGGTCGGGTCGCCGACCAGGCCCAGCGCGTTCGACGCGGTGGGGCCGTCGTGCAGTCGCACCGCGACGGCGCAGGCGAGCCGGTGCACCGAGCCCCACGGGTGCGGTCGCCAGCTACCGGTGTCCGGGTCGAGGAGCACCAGATCGCCCGACGAGGTCGTCATCGCCTCGGCCGCGGCCAGGGCCAGGCCCGTGCGGGTGGTGACGGTGGCCGTGGCTGTCACTCCTGGCCCACCTGGGCAGCCTTCTCGGTGACGATGTCCTCGAGGTCGCCGACGGTGTCGCAGGTGAGCAACTCGCGTTCGGTCAGGGTGACGCCGAGCCGCTCCTCGATCGCGACCATCCCGACTGCGAACGCGACGGAGTCGAGGCCGACATCGTCTATCAAACGGGAGTCGCGTTCGAGGCGGTCGGTGTCCACCTGCAGGTCGTCGCGGAGGATCTCCGTGAGGACGTCGCGGACTGCTTCGGGCATTCGTCATCTCCAGCTTGTCTCGGGTTCGCTCACCCTAACTTAGGCTAGCCTTCGATTATCTCGCACGTCCGCCTGATCCCCGTCGTGATCTGGGCCGTCGCGACCTGGAACGCCGGACGCGCCTGATCACGGCCTCGGGCGTTTGTCGAACGTAACCTCGATGTTCTGGAAATCCTTGTGCCGCTGCGCCTGCGCCTGCCGGGTGTAGGAGCGGCGGTCGCCGCGGGTGAGTTCGACGTTGTCGGTGAACGGCGTCAGCAACGAGCGCGGGTACAGCCGCTGCACGCGCACGACGTTCACCTCGACGCACATCACGACGATGTTCGCGGCGAGGTACAGGAGCGCGAGCATGCCGAGCACAACGGCGAAGATGCTGTTGGTGAGCGACGAGTTCCGCACCACCGTGTTGACGTAGAGGGTGCCGAAATCCTGCAGCATCTGCCACCCGACGGCCGCGGCGACCGCGCCGGGCAACACATCGGTGAAGCGCAACGACCGCGCCGGCGCAAACCTGAACACCACCGCGAACAACGCCGAGTTCAGCAGGATTGCACCCAGCGTGATCGCGAGACTCTGCCAGGGACCGGTGTCGAGCAGCGCGCCGATCCGGGACAGCACCATCAGCCCGAGGAGCGCGGTCCCCGCGGTCAGCAGCAGCACCAGTCCGCGCACCCGCGCCATGATCGGGTCGGGTCGCCGGTTGCGCGGCACGGACCACGCGACGTTCATCGCGTTCTGCAGCGCGACGGCGACGCCGAGGCCGCCGAACAGCGCGCCGAGGATACCGACAGTCAGCCCGACCGCGCCGCCGCTGAGCCGTTCGGGATAGCTCAACTGCTCCCCGATCACCGGGAACTGGCTCAGCGCCGATTCGAGGATCCGGTTCTGCAACTCGACGTTGTTCGCGAGCACGATGCCGACCGCCGTGGTGAAGATCAGCAGCAGCGGGAAGATCGACACGAACGCGTAGTAGGTGAGCAGCGCCGCGAGGTAACCGCCCTGGTCGTCGAAGAACTTGTAGGCGACGCCCAACGGAAAGCCCAGCCACGGATGCCGCCGTTGTTCGCGGTCCAGCCAGGCCGCCAGTCTCATCGGGTGACTGCCCCGCGCAGTACCGACCTCATGCGTCGAGTATCGCCCGCGACCGCGCATAATCTTGCGCGGACACCCCCCAATCGAGAGGACGACATGCTGATCCAGGTGGGCGAATACGCGCCGGAGGTCGACGAGACGGCCTGGCTGGCGCCGACCGCGACGGTGATAGGCCGGGTCCGTCTGGCCGCCGGCGTGAGCATCTGGTACGGCGCGGTGTTGCGCGGCGACGTCGAGGACATCGTCGTCGGCGAGCGCACCAATGTTCAGGACAACTGCGTATTCCACTCCGATGCGGGCTTCCCGCTCACGCTCGGGTCGGGAATCTCGGTCGGCCACAACGCCACCCTGCACGGCTGCACGATCGGCGACGACGTGCTCGTCGGCATGGGCGCGACGGTGCTCAACGGCGCGACGGTCGGCGCCGGCACGCTGATCGCCGCGAACGCGCTGATCCCCGAGGGCGCCCAGATTCCCCCGAACTCGTTGGTCGCGGGCGTGCCGGGCAAGGTGCGCCGGGACCTGCGCCCGGAGGAACACGAGAAGATCAGGCACAACGCGGTGGGTTACCAGCGCCTCGCCGAGGTCCACCGCGCGGGCACGATGCGCTGATCAGCTCCAGGTGGACGGGTGGGTGTCGAAGTCATACCACTCGCGTTCCCACCGGCGCAGTTGTTCGCGCCGGGTCGCGTAGTGGGCGGCGAGCGCGACGCAGGAACCCACCGCGACGACGCCGAGCCATGCCATCACAGCGACCGCGATGCCGTCGCCGACGGCCTGCGACGGCTGACCGGGCGGGGGCACCTGGTCGCCGGCGGCGTTGGTCCACACGTCGACCTTGTCGCCGACGACGGCGTCGCTGTCGGTGACGACGCTGCCGGTGTGCTTGCGTCCGTCGACGGTCCACGACGCGTCGGCGGAGTAGACCGCGACGGTGCCTGCGGAAGCCTCGGGCGCCGTGGTGAGGACGGCGGTCACGGAGCGGGAGTCACGGTTGGCCTGTTCGATGGCGGCGCTGCGGGTCGCGTAGACCTCGGTTCCGATCGTCGCGACGAACGGGATGGCGAACAGGGCCGCGAGAGCGACGAAAAGACAGACGGTCGCCTCGAAGCGGTGTCGTCCGGTGAGCAAGGGGTTGGAATTCCACGGCCGGGCAACCCACAGCCGGCTCGACAACCCCCTGCGAGGCGCTTCTCCCATCACTGACCTCGTTCGATCGATGTCCCGACGCTTTTGGTCCTTACCTGACGACAGTACTTGCCTTTTCCGTTGTGCGCCCTATCCGCCCCGCCTGTCGAGGTGCGGATCACGCAATTCGATTATTGCGGTCCAGGCCACCGCGCGACAATCGCCGAAAGTCCCCGGCCGGGAGTGCGAATGCCACCGCCGGTGCCCGCCGGGCGCTCCTACCCGCGTTGCCGTGACGCCGCGATCAGATCGACCGCCATGCGCCGTCCGAGGTGGATCGCGTCTTCGGACTGGGCAAATTTCGATCCGGCCAGCGCCCCGTCGTAAATCACCTGCACCCGCTGTGCCACCTCCTCCGCCTCGAGGCAGCCGGCCTCGCGCAGCGCCGCAACCATGACCGCGCGCACCCACGCTCGATGCGCCCGAACGGGCGCGAGCATCGGCAGGTCCTGGCCGGGGAATTCGGTGGCGGCGTTGAGGTATTGACAGCCACGGAAGTTGCGGATCGGCGCCGACGCGGCGGCGAGGTCGAAGAACGTCAGCACCCGCACGACCGGGTCCGTGACCTCGGCGACGGCGTCCGTCCAGCGGGCGCGGTCGCGCTGGTCGAGTCGTTCGAGGTATGCGGTGACCAACGCATCCTTCGATCCGAACGCCGAGTACAGGCTCGCCTTGGCAACGCCGGACTCGGAAAGGATCCGGTCGATACCTACCGCGCGGATGCCGTGCGCGGCGAACAGCTCCGTCGCCGTCGCGAGCAGGCGCTCGGCGGGTGTGCCGGCGGCGCTGCGAGCGGGTCGGCGCATGGGCAGGGTATCGGGCACCTCCACAGCGTAACGACCGCACCGCCTCGAGCGAGGACTAGACAGATAGGTCTGTCTAGTCCTAGACTGAACTCGTGACCCGCAGCTTTCTGACCCGCCGCCTGCACCTGGACCTGGTGCGGCTGGCCGGCGCTGCCTGTTGTCACACTCTGCTGCGCTGATTCGGCCCTGATGAGCTGATTCACGGCGCTGATTCACGCGTTCATTCAGCACAGCCGGATTCGCCGCCCTGTCGGCTGACGACTGCGGCGCCCGCCCGCGACCGCTCCCTCCCACGCCCTCGGCGTGTCACGCATGCGCAGTGACATACCCCCAAGACATACCCCCACCGATGGAAGGATTCCGCATGTCCACCACATCCCTGTATCTGTACGAGATCGCACCCGCCGCGCAGCGACGCGACCAGATCGAGCAGATCATCAAGGAATTCGACGCGACCACCGGCGCCGCCGGCGGCGAACTGATCGAAGCCCAGGTGACCAAGGGCGGCGAACGCGTCTTCGCGATCACCGAATTCGACGGCTGCGCCGCCCCCGCGATCGAGCCCGACGCCCTGCACGCCGCCGAACTCGATGGGCC
>DATDBL010000343.1:0-16176 GCA_036524855.1 Aldersonia sp.
GCAGGTCAACGTCGTCTTCGCCTACTACCCGACCGTCGGCGACGCCCTCGGCATCTCGGCGGAGAACCGGATCGACTTCACGGCGGTGCCCGGGCCCACCGCGAACCCTGTCAGCGGACGCCCGCTGGAACAGCATTGGAATCCGCCGTCGGAGCAACCGGGGCTCGGCCGGACAACCGAGGCGCCGATCCCGGGCCCGGTGTCCGGGTTCGACGCCCGACCCGCACAGATCTATCTGCCGCCCGCCTACTTCACCGACCCGCGACCGCTGCTGCCGGTGCTCGTGCTGCTGGCCGGGCAGCCCGGTGAGCCGAGCGACTGGCTCAAGGGCGGAGAACTCGTCGCGACGATGAACACCTACGCGCTGCGGCACAAGGGCCTCGCGCCGGTGGTGGTCGTCGCGGACGGGACAGGATCGGCGATGGCGAACCCGCTGTGCGTCGACTCGCCGCTGGGCAATGTGGACACCTACCTCGCCACCGACGTGCCGGCCTGGATCAAGGCGAACCTGCAGGTGAACACCGATCCGAGCGCGTGGGCGGTCGGTGGGCTGTCCTACGGCGGCACGTGTGCACTGCAGTTGGCGACCAACCACCCCGACGTCTACCCGACCTTCGTCGACCTGTCCGGTCAACTCGAGCCGACGCTCGGCGACCGCGACCGTACCCTCGCCGCGGCGTTCGGCGGCGACGCGGCGGCGTTCGAACGGGTGAACCCGATGGACCTGATGAAGCGCAACACGTATCCGAACACCGCGGGGGTGTTCGTCGTCGGCGCCGACGACGACGAGTACCGCGACAACCTGAAAACCGTCTACGAGACGGCGAAGGCAGCGGGTATGGACGTGAGCTACGGCGAGGTGCCCGGCGGGCACAGCTTCGCGGTGTGGTCGGCGGGGCTGCGCAAGTCGATGGACTGGCTCGGCGCCCGGCTGGGAATCACGGCGTGAGCACCACGGCGGCCGACCGCGCCGCGACCGTGCTGACGTCGCTGCGGCGCGAGGTTCGTCGGCTGGCGGGCCTGGCGGTTGGCGGAGTCCGCCGCGCCCCGGTCAGCGTCGGTCTGCTGGTGGCGATCTGGGTGCTCGCGATCGTTACCGGCAGCGCTCTCAACGCCGGCCACGACGTCCGGATGCGGTTCGGGCTCAGCATCCCCGCGCTCGAGCAGGGCCGGTGGTGGACGTTGCTGACCGCCGGGCTGTGGGCGCCCCACCTGCTCGCGTACCTGATCGCGACCGTGCTGATCCTGGTGGTCGCCGCGCCCGTCGAACGCCGGATCGGGTCGGTTCGCTTCGTCGTCGCCGCCGTCGTGACCCAGGTGCTCGGCTCGCTGCTCGCCCTCGCGGCGGCGTGGGCGGCGCGCGTGCTCGACGAGGACTGGGGGCTGCGCCTGCACGTGGGCACGGCGCTCAGCCCGACCATCTGGATCGTCGGTGTCGCGATGGTCGCGAGTTCGAACATGGAGACGCTGTGGCGCCGCCGCACGCGGGTCGGCCTGCTGGCGTTGCTGATCACGCTCGCGTTGTTCGGTGGCCACCTCGACGACGTGGCGCGGCTGTGCTCCGCACTGGTCGGACTGCTGGTGGGGCCGCTGATCGTGGGCCGGTCGGCGCGCGGTCCCCGGTTGGCCGGGACCCGGCGGGAGGGCCGGGTGCTGGTCGCGATCGTCGTCGCCGCGTCGGCGCTGGGCCCGGCGCTGGCAGCGTTGTCACCGAATGCGGTCGGCCCGTTCGCGGTGCTGCGGGAACTGTTCCGCGGTGTGCCGTACACGCCGAGCGAGGTGCGCGAACTGTGCACCAGTGCGCCCGGCAGCGACGACTGCCGCAGCGGCGAGTTGGGACTGCGCCTCGCCGGCGTCGGGCCGACGATTCTGAGCCTGATGCCGACGCTCGCGCTGCTGGTGCTCGCCGACGGCCTGCGCCGCGGGCGACGCTTCGCTTGGATCGGCGCCGTCCTCGCGCAGGTGGTGCTGCTGGCGTTGTCGGTGTTCAACTACCTGGTCCGGTTCGTCTCACAGGACGAGTCGGTGTTCTACGGCCTCGACACGCCCAGCGCCTATCGCACAATCACACCGTTCCTCACCCCGCTCGCGGTGCTCATCGTGCTGTTGTGGACGCGGCGGTACTTCGGGGTGCGTGCCCCCGCCGGGACCTACCGGCGCCGCTTCGGGATCCTCGCGATCGTCACCGTCGCGCTCGCAGCGGTGTACGTGCTCGGCGGGCTCGCGGCCGGCGGCGGGTTCGACCGTCGCCCCACGTTCTGGGGCCTGCTCGCCGACTTTCCCGAGCGGCTTATCCCGCCGGTGTACCTGCAGTGGCTGGATCCGCAGTTCCTGCCCGACAGCGCGTTGACCACGCTGCTGTTCGAGTGGACGGGCGTGGTCTTCTGGGCGGTGCTGTGCGTGCTGATGCTCGGGTCGTTCCTGGTGCCCGCCTACGGCACCGAGACGGCCGCGACCGAACGCGCCCGGGATCTCCTGCGCCGCGGGCAGGGGTCGCCGCTCGAGTGGATGACGACCTGGCGCGGCAACCTGCACTGGTTCGCTCCGGATGGAGCGAGCTACGTCGCCTACCGGGTGATCGGCGGGGTCGCGCTCACCACCGGTGACCCGGTGGGTCCGCGGGACCGGCTGCGCGACACCGTCGTCGGGTTCGCCGAGTTCGCGGCGGGCAACGGTTGGACGCCGTGCTTCTACTCGGTGAGCAGCCAGTGCAAGGCGGTCGCCGACGAGTTGGGCTGGAGCGGGTTGCAGGTCGCGGAGGAGACCCTGCTCGACCTGCCCGAACTCGCGTTCACCGGCAAGAAGTTCCAGGACATCCGCACGGCGCTGAACCGCGCGAAGAAGTCCGGCGTCGAGGCGGAGTGGCTGCGGTTCGGGTCGGCTCCGCTGGCGATCACCGACCAGATCACGGCGATCTCCGAGGAGTGGGTCGCCGACAAGGGCCTGCCGGAGATGGGTTTCACCCTCGGCGGTCTCGAGCAGGTCGACGACCCGGAGGTGCGTCTGCTGGTCGCGATCGACGCCGACCGCACCGTACACGGCGTGACGTCGTGGCTGCCGGTCTACGACAACGGCCGGGTGACGGGCTGGACGCTCGATTTCATGCGGCGGCGGTCCGAGGGATTCCGCCCGGCGATGGAGTTCCTGATCGCCTCGGCCGCGATGTCGTTGAAGGACGAGGGTGTGCAGGTGCTGAGCCTGTCCGGCGCGCCGCTCGCCAAGGTGCCCCGGGCGGGGGCGAGTGAGGACGCCCCGTCCGAGCCCGCGCTGGAACGCCTGCTCGACGTCCTCGGCCGCACGCTCGAGCCGATCTACGGGTTCCGATCGCTGCTGGCGTTCAAGGCAAAGTTCCAGCCCCGCTACGACCCGATGTACATGGTCTATCCGGACCCGGCGGCGCTGCCGAGCATCGCGAACGCCATCGGCCGCGCCTACCTGCCCGACGTGTCGATCGGCGAGAGCGTCCGCCTCGTGCGCAGCCTCCTCGACCGTTAGTGGGGGACGGGCCCGCCGACGGTGCCGTGCACGTGGCGGGTGCCGATCGGGACGACGAGGGGCCGGCCCGAGACCGGGTCGTCGATGACGGCGGCGTCGAGGTCGAAGACGTCGCGAAGCAACTCCACCGAGATCACCTCGGCGGCGGTGCCGTGTGCGACGATCGCGCCCTGCGACATCACGACGACGTGGTCGCTGTAGCGGATCGCGAGGTTGAGGTCGTGCAGCACCATCAGCACGGTGCGGCCCAGTTCCTCGTGCAACTCGTCGACGAGGTCGAGCACCTCGATGGAGTGCGCGAGGTCGAGGTAGGTGGTGGGCTCGTCGAGCAGCAGGATGTCGGTGCCCTGCGCGAGTGCCATCGAGATCCACGCCCGCTGGCGCTGGCCGCCCGAGAGCTGGTCGAGGCGGCGGTCGGCCAGGTCGGCGATGCCGGTTTGTCGCAACGCGACCGCGACCTCGTCGGCGTCGTCGGCCGACCATTGCCGGATCCAGGACTGGTGCGGGTGACGTCCGCGGGCGACGAGGTCGGCGACGGTCAGCCCGTCCGGCGCGGTGGGTGACTGCGGCAGCACGCCGAGAACGCGGGCGACGTCACGGGTGCGCATCGACGAGATCGGCCTGCCGTCGAGCAGTACCTGCCCCGCCTTGGTCGGCAGCAGGCGACCGAGCGCCCGCAGCAACGTCGACTTGCCGCAGCCGTTGGGGCCGATGATCGTGGTGACCTGGCCGGGCGGAATGTCGAGGTCGAGGTGGGCGACGACGATCCGGTCGCCGTAGCCGAGGCGGACACCGTCGGCCGAGAGACGGTGTCCGCTCATACCGCATCGGCCTTTCGATTGGTCCGGACCAGAAGATACAACAGGAACGGACCACCGAGCGCGGACGTGACGACGCCGACGGGCAGTGCCACCGGCAGCAGCGTGCGGGCGAGCACGTCGGCGCCGACGACGAGGACGGCGCCGAGCAGCGCCGACCCGATCAGCGGTTCGCCGTCGGTCCGCAACAACATCCGGGCGATCTGCGGGGCGGCGAGTGCGACGAATCCGATCGGCCCCGCGGCGGCGGTCGCGAGCGCCGCCGCCGTGACGCCGGCGAGCAGCAGGACCGCCTGCTGCGCCTGCAGCCGCACCCCGAGCGCGCGGGCGGTGTCGTCGCCGAGGCGCAGCACCCGCAGCGACAGCACCGACGTCAGTGCGATCGCCGCGACGACGCCGAACGCCGCCGCGATCGGACCCAGCCGCGACCAACCCGTCTCGTTCAGCGACCCGTTGAGCCAGATCTGCGCCCGCGCAACGTCGGCGATTCGGGCCGACACCAGCAGCCAGCTGAGCACCGCGACCATCAGGGCATTGACCCCGATGCCGATCAGCACCAGCCTGAACCCGTCGACGCCGCCCCGCCAGGCCAGCAGGTACATCGCCAGCGCCGTGAGCAGCCCGCCCGCAAGGGCGGCGGCCGGCAGGGCGAGAGCGTTGCCAGCGACCGCAGTGCTGCCGGCGAGGATCAACGCCACCGCGCCGACGCTCGCCCCCGCGGTGATGCCGAGTATGTCCGGGCTGGCGAGCGGGTTGCGCAGCACCGACTGGGTCAGCGCACCGGCCAGCCCGAGCGCGAGGCCGACGAGGATCGCGGTCAGTGCGCGGGGGAGTCGCACGTCGAGGACGATGACCCGCTGGGGGCGGGTGCCGCCGCCGGTGAGGACGTCGAGCACCTGCCCGATCGGGATGGCGAAGTCGCCGCGGGAGATGTCGAGGCAGGTCAGCGCGGCGAGCACGGTCAGCATCGCCACCACGGTGACGACCATCGCGGGGCGGCGGACCAGTGACACCGGCCCGACGCGAACGGCAGGGCGGGCGTGGGCGAGTTCGGGTGTCACAGCCCTACCAGCCTGCGGCTGCGCACGACGGCGATGAAGAACGGCGCGCCGACGATCGCGAGCACGATTCCGACCTGCAACTCGCCCGGCCGGACGACGACCCGGCCCACCACGTCGGCGAACAGCAGCGCCACGCCACCGAGCAGGCCCGCGTACGCCACCAGCCACCGGTAGTCGGGGCCGGTGATCGCGCGCGCGACGTGCGGCACGACGAGACCGACGAACGCGATCGGCCCGCAGGCCGCGGTCGCGGCGCCGGCGAGCAGGGTGATGGCGGTGATGCCGAGGATCCGGCTGCGGGTCATGTTCGCGCCCAGCGAGCGGGCGACCTCCTCGCCGAGGCTGAGCACGTTCAACCCCGGCGCCGCGGCGATGGCGAGGACGAGACCGAGCACCAGGAACGGCAGCACCTGCGCCACGACGGACAGATCGCGGCCGGCCAGCGAGCCGACGATCCAGAAGCGGTAGCCGTCGAGCGCAACCGTGTCGAGCAGCACGACGGCGTTCGTCATCGCCTGCAGGAAGAACGTCACCGCGGCACCGGCGAGCGCGAGGCTGAGCGGGGCGGCTCGCCCGGCGCCGATCGATGCCGTGCCGAACACGACGACGGCGGCCACCAGCGTGCCGACGAGGGCGAACCACACGTACTGATTCGGCGCCGACATGCCGAGGAATCCGATCGCGAGCACGACCGCGAACGCGGCGCCGGCGTTGAGGCCGAGCAGGCCGGTGTCGGCGATGGGGTTTCGGGTGTGGCCCTGGATGAGCGCGCCCGCGACGCCGAGGGCGATGCCGACGACGAGTCCGAGCACGGTGCGCGGCACCCGCAGCGACCGCACCACCTCGTCGGTCGCCGTCCCGGTCGGGTGCACCAGCGCGTGCAACACATCGGCGAGGCTCATCGCCTGCGCGCCCACGGCGAGGCTTGCCAGCACGGCAATCACCGCCAGTACCGCCAATGCGGCGGCGCCCAGCAGACGTCGGCGCCGGACCGCCGCCCGCGAGGTGTCCGGGGGGAGCGGGACGAAGCCCTCCTCGCGTGCGAGTTTCGCGACCACGACCTCGGCTGCGCGGCGCGTGGGCCGCAGCGCACGCCGCGGCCCGATGGGGCTGCCGGTGGCGAGGTCGCGGGTGATCAGCCCGGCCCACTGCTTGCCGATGCTCGCGCCGGCGCGGCCCTCGCGGAAACCGGTGTTCCAGACGTAAAGCGCCACCGCGGTCGCGACGCCGAGGGTGCCGAACACCGCCCGGTCCGCCTGACCGCCGCCAACGCTGCCGCTGCCGTCGGCGATCGCCCGCAGGAAGTACCAGGCCCCGAGGAGGGGCACTGTGACAAGTCCCACGTCCACGATCGTGGCTGCCGCGCGCAGTGACGAGCGCGCCCGCGGCTCGGTGTTCTCGAGCGCGGGCTGCGCTGTTCTCGGGCTTCGTGTCGCCGCCATCTGTCTGGTAAGCCTAACCTATCCTAAGTTGACCATTCTGTGCTGAACCGATCCTCGCCGAAGGAGTCTCGATGACAGAGTCCCCGTCGCTTTCCTCGCCCCGGGTACTGGCTGTTGGCCCCTTCGTCGAATCGTGTTCGCGCCTGCGCCGGTTGCATCCGGAGTATCCGCGGGTCTATGCCGTCGCGGCGGTCGCGGAGGAGGGTCGCCGGCGGTGGTGGCAGCTTGCGGACGGCGCGCGCAACGGCCGGATCGACCTCATGTATTCGCGGGCGGCGGCGGAGATGCCGACCGCGCAACGGGCCGCCGACGTCGTGTCGATGTCGCTGATCCACGCCGTTGTCGGCCGCGTCGTCGCACTGCTGGTGCTCGAGGGGCGGGCCTGGGACCCGGGGCTGGAGAACCTGTGGGTCCACAACGACAACGACGGCGGCATCGACTGGGCAGGCGTCGCCGACACGACCCTGCGGGTGCTGCCCGACGACAGGCAGGCGGGCAGCGAGGGCACGGTCGTCCTGCCGTGCGAGGAGGCGTTGGTCGTGTGGATCGCACACCGTTGTGTCACCGCTCTCAGCGAGATCGCCGACCGCCTCGAGGCGTGCCCCGGCTTCGACCGCGAGCGCCTCTGGGGAATGGTCGGAGAGGCGGTGAGCGGCGCGAGCACCTACGTCCCGATCCTCGCGCGCACCAGCGAGAAGGTCGGCGCGCGGCGCGGCCAGGCCGTCATCGACGTGCTCGCGACGTCCGGTCATCCGGTTCGCAGAAAGGGAGTTGCATAGTTAGGTAAGCCTGACCTATACTCACATCACAACCGAAACAGCCGGTCGAGAAGAGACTTTCGGACCGAGTCGACGTCCTGAGGGCTGCAGGGCGACGGTCCTTCCCGCGACGGGCCCCTGCCGAATAGGCGGAGGGGCCCGTCGCACTTCTTTGTCGGTCGTGTAGAGCTAGGGGCGAGACCGCAACCGACCGCAGGAGCCCAGCGCATGACAGACTTACCCTCCCGGATCACCGACTACATCGGAGCGTCTCCCGAGAAGCTCGCCGATCTCAGTGCGACCGGGTTCGATTCGATCATCGGGTTCCGGTTCACGGATCTGACGCCCGACGGCGCGAAGGCGGAGTTCGAGGTGCGGCCGGATCTGCATCAGCCCTACGGGATCGTGCACGGCGGCGTGTACTGCGCCGTGATCGAGTCGATGACGAGCATGAGCGCGGCTGCGTGGCTTGGCGACGACGGATATGTCGTGGGCGTCAACAACAACACCGATTTTCTGCGTTCGGTCAGCGAGGGCAGGCTCTACGCCAGCACCGCACCGCTGCACCGCGGTCGCTCACAGCAGCTGTGGGAGGCGCGGGTCACCGACGAACACGGCCGCGTCATCGCGCACGGCCAGGTGCGGCTGCACAACATGACGCGCCTCTAGTGCTCGCCCTACCGCTTACCTGTGGGTCGTGGGTGCGTTCGCTGCGCCCGACATCGTGACGTGCAGGATCGATTGGGCGACCAGGGCGGGGTCGTCGTACATCGGCACGTGGCCGACGCCGGGCAGCATCACGATTTCCGAGCCGGGGATCAGCCCGGCGAAGCCGGATCCGTACCGCTTGTAGGGGATCGTGCGGTCGTACTGTGGCCACGCGATCCGGATCGGGCAGCGCGGCTGAAACGATGCCGTGGTGCCGTCCCGGCGAGCGCAGCTGAGCACCGCTTCCACGCAGGAGCATTCGGTGAGGTCCTGCAACATGTCGTCGAACTCGAGCGCAGGGATGCGGTCCCCGCGTTCGAAACCCACCCGCAGGAATTGGCGGCGCAACGCCGGGCGGCGCAGCAGCCGCCGCGGCGTCGGGCGCAGGGCCAACCTGCGGCCGGTTCGGATGAGCCGGATCACCCGGTCGATATCCCTGCTCGTGCGCCAGCCGCCCGGCGGCGCGATCGCCACGACGGATCGGGCGCGGCCACGCCGGGCGAACTCCAGCGCAACGGCGGCGCCGAGAGAGTTGCCGGCCAGGTGAGCGTCCGGTATCCCGGCGTCGTCGAGTTGCTCCTGCAGTACGTCGGCGAAACCGGCGAATCCGGCCCGATCGGCGGCTATCGGCATCCCGCCGCGATGGCCGGGCAGGGTTGGCGCGTACACCTCGTGGTACGGCTCGAGATACGGGAGGACCGGGCGCCAGATCCGCCACGATGCCTGCACGCCGTGCAGCAGAACCAATGGTGTTCCGGTGCCCCCACGGTAGGAGTCGTATCCGGTCATCCGGTTTCACCCTTCGAGCGGGCAGTGTCGGCGATCACCGCGAGCCGGTTGGTGACGGCACGGATCTCCTCGACAAATGCGGTGCGCCGTTCGTTCAGTTCGGGTCCACCCGGTCCGAGCAGGTCGCGGTGTCGTGCCAACCGCAGTGCGGGGCGGAACAGCTCGAGGCTCACCGACTCGTCGTTTGCCAGCTTGCGTTGCAGCACCCACTGGTGACCCGCGCGTAGGCACTCGTCGAGAAAGCCCCGTTCGTCGAACGCCTGCACGGATTCTCGCGCCGCCAACCGTTCCGCGACGACGAGGTAGGCGTCGAGGAAGGGTCGAAGTGCCAGATGGGCGACAAGAGGTTGCGCCATCGCCAGCCATCGGCCGGCCCTCCCCTCGCCGGTGCCGGGTTCGGTTTCCCAGTTCGGGTCGATGAGCGACATTTCGGTGCGCATGTCCTCGGCGAACTCGGCGCGGCCGGCGAAGAAGAAGTCGAACTTGAGCAGTTCCCGCAGGTCGAGTGCGGCCCGGTAGGCAGTGGTGCCCGCGTCGGCGGATGCGTCCTCGGTGGCGGTCAGCAGGGCCAGCTCGCCGATCGCCCGATTGACGAGGAGATGAATCGCGGTGTTGCGGTAGAACGCGGCGACCAGGTGTTGGCCCGGTGCGATGGACCAGACGGCTTCGTCGACGCCGTCGAACATGGTGAGCACGCCCGACGCGGTCAGCTCGCGCAGTGTGCGCCGCACCGCGCTGCGGTCGGTGAGACTGATCCCGCCGGCCACCCGACCGCCCCGGGCACGCAGGTAACGCGCCGTCGGTTCGACCGTCTCGACCACCTCGTCGAAGGTCAGAGCGCGATCGGAAGCGAGCAGCGCGAGGGCGACCATCGCGGTGAGCGTGACCGGGGTGGCCTGGTTGAGGCGGTGACACACCTCGAGGGCGATCCGCTCCACGTCGTGCGACTCGTCGGCACCGGCCTCGGGTGCGGCCATCCGCTCACGGAGGGGCACCGGCTCGCCGATGTCGAGGTAGACGTGGCCGAGGCGCTGACGCTGCTGGCGGGCGAGATTGAGGAACCAGCGGATGTCCTCCGGACGCTTGGCCAGGCCGCGAGCCTCGCCGGTCATCAGCGACACCTCGTGCAGCTGGTCGTACACGATCGACACCGGGACCAGCAGGATTTCCGGCCCGTCCACGGTTGCGGCGCCGTCCATCAGATAACGCAGCAACCCGTACCGAGGCGGGCGCAGTTTTCCGGTGCGGGTCCGGCCGCCCTCGATCGCCCACCCCAGATTCTCGCGGTTGCGCACCAGCTCGCCCACGTAACTGCGCAATGCCAGCCGGTACACCGGGTCGTCTTTCGTGGAGCGGCGGACGAAAATCATCCCGGTGCGTCGGGCGACCTGTCCGAACGGGAAGAAGTTCAGATTCGCCCCACCGAACGCGTAGCCGAACGAAAGCCCGCTGGATTCGAGCACCCCGGGCGCGGCCCAGGTATCGAGGTAGGAACGGTGCGACGCCAGCCACACCAGCGAATGCTCGCGGTCCAGCTCGCGCAGCCGCGCCAGAGCCGCCTCGTCGGCGACGATGTCATACGCACGCAGCAGGCTGTGCCCTAGGCGCCGCCAGGCCGCGTGGGCCGCCGGGTCGAGCATCGCCGACATCTCCTGCAGGCACGCGGCCGCTCGGGTCGTGGCCGCGTCGAGTTCCTCGTCATGGTCCTTCGCGAGCTGCGCCAACGACTCCTGGAACTGCGGATCATGCAGCAGGGCGTCGGTGTCGACCGGCCGGTGCACGTCGCGGGTCGGCAACAGTGCCCGGGCGGATCGTGCCGCGACCGAGGAGACTGCCTCGAGTGTGGTGGTCAAGGCGTTGTCAGTCATATGAGCTCCGTGGTCTCGATCGCGGCCGCCTGGTCCGCGGCCGCGCCGTGGCCGTCACCGAGCGCGAGGATCTCGTCGAAGCCCGCGCGCAGGAATTCGGCGAAGGTGTCGGCCTCCATGCGCCAGGTCATCGTCTCGAACCCCGACATGTCGGGTTCGCGACCCCAGTCCAACGGTTGATCGGTTGTACCCGTCATCTCACACCACCCCGTCGCGCTCGACGCCCTCGGCGACCATGTGCATCTCCTCGACTATGTTTTGGAACGAATCTTGCCCTGTGCCAACAACTCACCGAACCCCCCGGTTGCGGCTCGGTGGGCCCGTGCAGGTCTCGCCATGAGATCCACCCATCCCACTCAATCCGACGAACGCGCGGGGATCACGATCCGCCTGCATGGCAAACCGGATCGGCCTGCTGCTCATCGTGACTGAGCGTCCAGTCGACCGCCGGGGCGAGTGCCTGCTTTGCCTGCGCGGTGTTGCCGCGGTCAACGAAGGCCACGTCGGCCAGCCGCAGAATCGGCCCGAACGCCGGCATGTTCGCAGCCTCCTTCTTGGCCACCCCGGTGAAGTTCTTCCGCAGCAGACGGAAGATCAGCAGGCCGTCGACGAGACTACTCTGGTGGTTGAAGACGAACACCGCCGGCCGATGCGACCAAAGATGTTCTTCGCCCTGCACTCGCACGTCGACGCCGCTCAGCGCGAGGCCGAGGTCTGCCGCCAGGGAGACTAGATGCAAGACGCCCGCCGCGAACACACAGTCGAGCGCGGGGCAGACCGCCGTGCCAGAATGTCCTTCACCCGGTGCCGAGGAGGGATGCATGCGACTCACGCCGCACGAGCAGGAGCGGTTGCTGTTGAGTTATGCCGCCGAACTCGCGCGGCGACGTAAGGACCGGGGCCTGCGGCTCAACCATCCGGAGGCGATCGCCATCCTCACCGATCATGTGCTCGAGGGGGCGCGCGACGGCCGCACGGTCGTCGAACTCATGGCCTCGGGACGCGAGGTGCTGCGCCGCGACGACGTCCTCGACGGCGTCCCGGAGATGCTGCACGACGTGCAGGTGGAGGCGACGTTCCCGGACGGCACCAAACTCGTCACCGTGCACCATCCGATCGGCTGAGCGGAGGCGTTGTGATTCCAGGTGAATACCTCTGCGCCGAAGGCGATATCGAGCTGAACGTCGGTGCGCCACGGACCGCACTCGAGGTGCTCAACACCGGCGACCGGCCGGTTCAGGTGGGCAGTCACGTGCATTTCCCGCAGGCCAACGCGGCGTTGCGGTTCGACCGCGCCGCCGCGCACGGCCAGCGCCTCGACATCCCCGCGGGCACCGCGGTGCGCTTCGAACCCGGTCTCGCGCAGATCGTCTCGCTCGTCCCGCTCGGCGGCACCCGCGAGGTGTACGGCCTGAGCCTCGACCCGCCCGGACGCCTCGACGAGGAGGCGCGATGACGAGCCTGAGCCGTGCCCGCTACGCCGAACTGTACGGCCCTACCACGGGCGACCGGATCCGCCTCGCCGACACCGATCTGCTGATCGAGATCACCGAGGACCGCTGCGGTGGGCCGGGTCTCGCGGGTGACGAGGCCGTCTTCGGCGGTGGCAAGGTGCTGCGCGAGTCGATGGGCCAGGCCCGCGCGACCCGGGCCGACGGCGCACCCGACACCGTCATCACCGGGGTCGTGGTGCTCGACCACTGGGGAATTATCAAGGCCGACATTGGGATTCGTGACGGTCGCGTCGTCGCTCTGGGCAAGGCGGGCAATCCCGACACGATGGACGGGGTGCATCCCGATCTCGTCGTCGGCCCGTCGACGGAGATCATCGTCGGCAACGGCCGCATCCTCACCGCGGGCGCGATCGACTGCCACGTGCACTTCATCTGTCCGCAGTTGATGGACGAGGCACTCGGCGGCGGCATCACCACGCTGATCGGCGGCGGCACCGGCCCGGCGGAGGGAAGCAAGGCGACCACGGTGACCCCCGGTGCGTGGCACCTCGCCCGCATGCTGGAGGCCACCGATCACTGGCCGCTGAACATCGTCCTGCTGGGCAAAGGAAACACAGTCAACCCGTCCGCATTGTGGGAGCAGTTGCGCGGCGGCGCTTCGGGATTCAAGCTGCACGAGGACTGGGGCTCGACTCCCGCCGCGATCGACGCCTGCCTGAGCGTGGCCGACGCCGCCGGCGTGCAGGTCGCGTTGCACTCGGACACCCTCAACGAGGCCGGATTCGTCGAAGACACCCTCGCGGCCATCGCCGGACGCGGCATCCACGCCTACCACACGGAGGGTGCCGGCGGCGGGCACGCACCCGATATCATCACCGTCGCAGCGCATCCGAACGTGCTGCCGAGTTCCACCAACCCGACCCGGCCGCACACCGTGAACACCCTCGCCGAGCACCTCGACATGCTCATGGTGTGCCACCACCTCAATCCGTCCATCCCGGAGGATCTCGCATTCGCAGAGAGCCGGATCCGGCCCTCGACCATCGCCGCCGAGGACCTCCTGCACGATCTCGGCGCGATTTCGATGATCGGCAGCGACTCGCAGGCGATGGGCCGCATCGGGGAGGTCGTCATGCGGACCTGGCAGACCGCGCACGTGATGAAGCGCCGTCGCGGCGCGCTGCCCGGCGACGGAGCCGCCGACAACGCCCGCGCGCAGCGCTACGTGGCGAAATACACCATCTGCCCGGCGATTGCGCACGGACTCGAGTCCGAGATCGGCTCGGTCGAGGTCGGCAAACTGGCCGATCTGGTGCTGTGGGAACCGGCATTCTTCGGTGTGCGCCCGCATGCGGTGCTCAAGGGCGGGGCGATCGCCTGGGCGGCGATGGGCGACGCGAACGCCTCCATCCCCACCCCGCAACCGGTGCTGCCGCGGCCGATGTTCGGCGCCGCGGCTCCGGTAGCGGCGGCGACGTCGGTGCACTTCGTCTCCGAGCACGCCATCGCGGACGGCCTCGCGGACCGGATCGACGTGACGCGAAAGCTGATGCCGGTGAACAACGTCCGCGCGCGCGGCAAGGCCGACATGCCGAACAACGACGCGATGCCGCGCATCGAGGTGGACCCTGACACCTTCACCGTCCGCATCGACGGCGAGGTGTCCGAAGAGCACCCAGTCGCGGAACTGCCGATGGCGCAGCGCTACTTCTTGTTCTGATATGAACCTGACCGCGCTGTTCACGCTCGCCGATTCGCGGCTGCCGATCGGGGGCCACGTGCACTCCGGTGGCGCCGAGGAGGCCGTCGCGAGCGGCCTGGTTCGCGACCTCGCCACCCTCGAGGCGTTCCTGCGTCGGCGGATTCGCACCGCCGCCCTGGTGTCCGCGTCGATCGCCGCCGCGGTCTGCGACGGCCGTCTCGACGCGCGCACCGCCGACGCGGCGACCGACGCGCGCACTCCCGCACCGGCGGCCCGCGCCGCCTCCCGCGCCCAGGGCCGCGGCCTGCTGCGGCTGGCGAAACACGCCTGGCGTCACCATGACTGGGCTGAACTCGGTGCGCGCCCGCACCTTCCGGTCGTCACCGGCGTGGCCGGCCGGCTCGTCGCCGCCACCGCGGCCGAGACGGCCGCGGTCCTCGTCTACACCACCATGACCGGGTCGGCGACCGCGGCGCAGCGCTTGCTCGCCCTCGACCCCGCCGACGTCGCCGCGCTGACCCTGCGCCTGGCCGATCTCTGCGACGAGACCGCCACCCGCGCCGCCCGCGACCTGCACGCCGAATCCGACCCGCTGCTCGACGTCCTCGCGCAGCGCCACACCGCGCGCGAACTGCCATTGTTCGCGTCCTGATCCGAGGAGCCCGCAATGCCCCCGCACCTGCTCGACGGAGAACCACACGACCACGTCCACGACCGGCCGCGGCGGGTCCGCACCGAGGGCGAACCACTGCGGATCGGGGTCGGCGGCCCGGTCGGCTCGGGCAAGACCGCCCTCGTCGCGGCCCTGTGCCGGCAGCTGCGCGACGAGTTGTCGCTGGCGGTGCTGACCAACGACATCTACACCACCGAGGACGCCGACTTCCTCCGCCGCCACGCCGTGCTGCCCGACGAGCGGATCGCCGCCGTGCAGACCGGTGGCTGCCCGCACACCGCCATCCGCGACGACATCACCGCAAACCTCGACGCGATCGACGACCTCATCGAGGCGAACCCGCCGCTCGACCTGATCCTGGTGGAGTCCGGCGGCGACAACCTGACGGCGACCTTCTCCTCCGGCCTGATCGACGTGCAGATCTTCGTCGTCGACGTCGCCGGGGGAGACAAGGTGCCGCGCAAGGGCGGACCCGGGGTGACGTTCTCGGACCTGTTGGTGGTCAACAAGACCGACCTCGCCCCATTGGTCGGTGCCGATCTGTCCGTGATGGAGCGCGACGCCGCAAAGGTGCGCGACGGCCGCCCCACCGTGCTGATCTCGCTCACCGCCGACCCGACCGCCGGACCCGTCCTGGCGTGGGTCCGGGAGCAACTGAAAGCGCCTGTTGCGCACTGAGGTCCGCATCGACGCCGAACCCGGCCGCTCGCCCCGGATCCGCGCCTGCGGGGGACTCGACGTGCGTGTCACCGGCCGGGACACGGTGCACCTGATCGGCACCGCGGCAACCCCGCTCGGCGGCGACACGATCGACGTCGCGATCACCGTCGCGCCCGGTGCGCGGCTGCGGGTGCGCTCGGTCGCCGCGACGATCGCGCTGCCGAGCCGGGACACGCCGGCCTCGACGAGCCGGTGGCGTTACACCGTCGGTGCCAGCGGGTGCCTGGACGTCGCCCCGGAGCCGTTGATCGTCGCGGGTGGGGCCGCGCACGCGGCGAAGACCGTCGTGACTCTCGCCGGCGGTGCCCGGATCCGGCTGTGTGAACGAGTACAACTCGGCCGCGACGGGGAGGACGCCGGCCGCTGGCGCGGGGAGCTACGCGCCGACCTCGACGGTCGTCCACTGCTCGTGCACGCCGTCGAACTCGGACCCGGCGCCGCGACCGACGACCTGCTCGACGCGCCGCGGGCCCTCGTCAGCGACCTGCGCTATCCAGACGACGCCGACTCCGTCACCGACGGGCTCGGCTATGCCCGGCTGCCGCTCGCGGGCGGCGGGACGCTCGCGACGAGACTGTCCACGCGGCTGGCGCTCAGCCGGCCTGCTGCTTGGGTGCCGCCGCCGCGGGATTGAGTTGCGCGGTCGCCACCGTGTCGAGCGGTTGGCCCTTGGCTAGCTTCTCGTGTT
>DATDBL010000344.1:0-2129 GCA_036524855.1 Aldersonia sp.
GTTGCCGAACAGGTTGTTGCTCGGCGATAACATGTCGGTGACGAACCGCGAGGCGAAGCGCGCCTTTGCGCCCAGTTCGCCGCTGAGCCCCGCCGCCTCGACGAGTTCGGCGACCGCCCGTTCGAACAGCAGATACTGTTGCGCGGTATAGAAATACGCAGGGTTGTCCTGGTAGGCGGGGTCGGCGAAGCGCCGGTCGCCCTTGGCAACCGGGATCGGCCCCTCGGCGTCGACGCCGAATGCACGCGCCACGGTCGCCTGCGCGGCGGTCGCCGATCCGATGACCCACCGCGCGTTCGCCTCCACCACCTTCGCCGGATTCAGGGTCGCCGCGACCGTGGCGTGCCCGAGAGCGCGCATGAGGCCGACCGAGTCCGGGTCGAGGACGGTCTCCTCGGCAGAACCGAGCAGATCGGAGACTCGAGACAGCACTGTCGTATTGGTCATCTACTCAACTTCCGTTGATGTGCGGTGGGTTTTGCGGGTCACGCGCAGGCCCGTCGCCGTAGCCGTTGGCCTCGAGGTAACTGCGATACACGGTGAGCAGCGCACGCTTCTGCGACTCGGTGAGGCGACGGTCGGCCCGCAACGCCTGCTCGCTGGCGTCGTCGGGTCCCTTCGGCGGATCGACGAGTCCGGCCTGTTCGAACATGGCCTCCGCGGAGACGTTGAGCGCCTCCGCGATCGACTTGAGCACCCGAACCGACGGTTCGGACAAGCCCCGCTCGACCTGGCTCAGATAGGGGTTCGACACCTGCGCAAGCGCCGAGAGCTGACGCAACGACAGGTTCGCCATCTGCCGCTGGGCACGGATGAACGAGCCGAGGACGTTCCCTTGGGCTCGGTGTGCACCGTTGCGGTCCCGCGCGTCGGACGGCATCGCTGGTCCTTCCTGACACGCAGCCCTCCCCTGGTCAGTGTCGAGCAGCACCTATGTTAACCGCGAGTAGTAATCAGCGCTTGGCCGGGGTGTACGCGTCGATCAGCTTGAGGGTGAACTCCTTCTGCGCGGCGAGCAGCTGGGCGGCAAGGTCGTAGCCGTAGGCCACCAGCGCCGCGGCCGAGGGCACCTTGCTGGTGTCGAACTGGTCGGCGAAGGGCCCGCTCAGCGACGCGGTCGCGTCGGCGAAGGGTCCGCTCAGCGACGCGGTGGCGCCGGTGACGGTCTCGACCACGTCGAGCGCGATCTTCTGGCCCTGCTCGAGCGCGGCCACGAACTGGTCGCCGATCTTCTGAACAGACTCGGGCACATCGGTGGTTGTTGCGTCGATGATTTCATGGACGGTCATAGAATCCTCCTAGTTGACGTTTCACATTACTGCACTGCTAACACTACGAGACACTTGCTTGATATGTCAAGCAGCCACCTGCAGCGTGCTCACACCCTGCCGATTCCCGTCGCGGTGCTCTCGAACGTGCAGTACGGTGGCAGCATTTCAACAGCGTCGTCGAATTCAGGAGCCGTCATGACTGGCCTGGACACCCCGTTGACCCCACTGCGATTCCTCGCGCGCGCGGCGGCGGTGCATCCGGACAAGCAGGCCGTGCTCGACGGCGAGCGTAGCCTCACATACGCCGAGTTCGCCGCGGGCGTCACCCGACTCGCCCACGCCCTGCGTGCCTCGGGCGTCAGCCCCGGTGACCGGGTCGCCTACATCGCCACCAACTCCGCCGAACTGCTCGCCGCGCACTACGCGGTCCCGCTCGCCGGTGGCGTGCTCGTCGCGATCAACACCCGGCTGGCGGCCGAGGAGGTCGACTACATCTGCGGGCACTCCGGTTCGGTACTGCTGTTCGGCGACGCGGAGTTCCTCACGCCACTCGCCGGAACAAAACTCGAGACCGTCCGCGGACGCGTCGAACTGCCCGCGCAGGACGGCACCTACACCGCCGTCGACGGGGCGACCCGTCTCGACGCGCTGCTCGAACGCGGCGCCGACGACCCGATCCCGTGGGAGGTCGACGACGAGACCGCGACGATCACCGTCAACTACACCTCCGGCACCACCGGCAAGCCGAAGGGCGTCATGTACACCCACCGCGGGGCGTATCTGAACTCGCTCGGCGAGGTCTACCACCAGGGCTTCGGGCTCGGCACCCGCTACCTGTGGAGCCTGCCGATGTTCCAC
>DATDBL010000345.1:0-2049 GCA_036524855.1 Aldersonia sp.
CTGGGAGCGCCATCACCGGATCGAGGCCGAGGGCGAGCGGATGTTCGCCCAGGGGCTGCCCCAGCTGTGCCAGGTCTGCCAGATCCCGATGGGCTTCACCGAGGTCGGCGACCCGACCCAGATCTCCTTCCGGCACACCGAATTCCGCGGCGAGACCTTCCACACCTGCAGCGACGGCTGCCAGTGGGTGTTCGAGCGGGAGCCGGAGAAGTATGTGCAGGCGTGGCTTCCGGTGCACCAGATCTACCAGGGCAACTGCGGCGGGCCGAGCGTGCCCGAGGTGCTCGAGTGGTACGGCATCCAGCCAGGGGACAACGGCGAATACAAGGGATCCCTCGACGCTCAGTCCTGGGCGCAGTGGCACAGCGACGGCAAGACCGACAACGGAAGCGAGGCTTGAGATGACGGTCAAGGCGCTCTACGACTACGACTACCCCTCCTCCGACCGCGCCGAACTGTTCGGCGACGACCAGCTCGTCTACGTGTGGTGGCAGGGCAACCCGATCTTCGCCGCCGCGGCGTGCTTCCGGGCCCCGAAGGCGATGCCGTTCGGCGAGTTCCGTTCCGCGATTGTCGACGCCTGGGCCGCGTCGGATCCCGACTACGAGCCGTCGGCGGTGCGTGACTGGAAGCTGTTCGGCGAGCCGTTGGACGTCGACCCGTCCAAGTCGCTGGCCGACCTCGGCGTCGGGCACAAGGCCCTGCTGTCGTTCACCACGTAGGAGATTCGCGATGACCAGCTACACGGTGTCGATCGAACCCCTCGGCGTGGACATCTTCTGCCGGGACGACCAGGCGGTGCTCGATGCCTGTCTGCGCGAGGGGATCTGGCTCCCCCACGCGTGCACGCACGGCACCTGCGGCACGTGCAAGGCGGAGGTCCTCGACGGGGAGGTCGACTTCGGCGACGCGTCGCCGTACGCGTTGCTCGAGAGCGAACGCGACGAGGGCGCGGCCCTGCTGTGCGTCGCCAAGCCGCGCAGCGACCTCACCATCGAGGGTGACGTCGACGTCGAGGAGGGCGTCGACGTCCACCCCGTCCGGGACTACACCGCGACGGTGGAGTCGGTCGAGGCGGTGACCCCGACGGTGCGGCGGGTGATACTCGCGACCGACCGACCCGTCGCGTTCAACCCGGGCCAGTACGTGTTGCTGCGCACGCCGGACGGCGACGAGCGGCCGTACTCCATCGCGAGCACGCCGACCGACCCGCAGCGAATCGAGTTGCACATCAAGCTGTCTGCGGGCGGCAAGTGCACCGAGGGGTGGGTGTTCAAGGACCTCGCCGCCGGCGATGCGGTTGCGTTCTCCGGACCGTACGGCCGGTTCTCGTTCCGGCCGTTGCGCGACGAACCGGTGCTGCTGCTCGCCAGCGGCACGGGTCTGGCCCCGATGAAGGCGATGATCCGCCACATCTGGGAGTCCGGGAGCGAGCACGAGGTGGTGCTCTACCACGGCGTCGCGACCGTCGAGGAACTCTACGACCGAGAGTTCTTCGAGTACCTCGAGACCGAGGCCGACTGGTTCAGCTACCGGCCCGCGGTGTCGCGGGAGGAGTACGGCGGCCGCAGCGGCCGGGTGCCGGCGTTGCTGGCGCAGGACTATCCGAAGGCCGCCGGCAACGTCGCCTACATCTGCGGCAGCCCCGCCATGGTCGCCGACACGATGAAGGCGCTGATGAAGGCACGCCTGTTCCCGCGCAACATCTATCGGGAGGACTTCTTCGATTCCGCCGACCGCGCTAACGGCACGCACGTCGTGCGCAGTCCGCTGATCAAGAGGTAGGCGGCGCGTCTGCCCACCCGCACCCGTGAGTAGAAAACGAGTCCATAGACTCATCAACCACTCACGGGTCTCCAGCGCCCCCGCGCGACGATTCGGACGTGTTCGGCTGCGCGCCCCCCTCGGCAGGCACGTCCGCGAGCCGTTTGTTGCCACCGCGAACCCACAAGCCGTTGGTGGGCGCGGCGCGTCCTCTGCTCGATCGTGCTGGCCATCTGTCTGTGCCGCGAACCAAAACCCGACATTCCGACGGAAATCGTCGAAGTT
>DATDBL010000346.1:0-31666 GCA_036524855.1 Aldersonia sp.
GTGGCTGGCCCAAGGCTTGTCCTCGAGCGTCAACAGGACGCGGTAGCAGAACTACGCGCACTGGCCAGAGACACGCCGAAGTCGCGCTCGTTCGTCGAGGAGCTGCTTGCCGAGCGCCGACTTGCTGCCGCTACGGAATGACCGTCCTCGATGCGTCCGCTGTGCTCGCTCTGATTCATCATGAACCCGGAGGTGACATCGTCGCGGCAGAGATCGACGGCGCTGTCTTTGGAGCGGCAAATCTGGCCGAGGTCGTCGGCAAGATGGTCGACGCCGAACTCGATGCCACTCGCTTGCGCGGACTGCTCGGCACCGCCTGATCCGGTAGCGGATCCCTGCCGGACCATACGCAGGGGATCTGACACGACACAGCCAATGGCCCGAAGGCTCACGAAGGCCGCGCGCGCACCTCGCTGAACAGCTGCGCCAGCTCCGCGGGCGCGGCCTCGTCGAGCTGGGCGTAGGTGCACGACTCCGGCGTGCGGTCGGGGCGGAAGCGCACCAGCCGCCCGCCGTGCCTGAACCGGCCCGACTGCAGGTGTTCGTAGCGGACCTCGGCGACCAGTTCGATGCGCAGCGGATCCCAGGACAGGTCCTTGCCGGCCGACCACCGGCTCAACCCGCCGGGGACTCTACCGGTGGCGTCGACGTGCGCGGCGGCCCATTCGCCCCACGGGTGGTCCTCGAGCGCGTTCTCGCGCAGCGGCGCGAGTTCGTCGACGAGCGCAGCGCGTCTGGCGGCGGTGAAGCTGGCGGCCACGCCGACGTGGTGCAGCGCCCCGGCGTCGTCGTAGAGACCGAGCAGCAGCGACCCGACCCCCTTGCCGTCCTTGTGCCAGCGGAACCCGGCGATCACGCAGTCGGCGGTGCGTTCGTGCTTGACCTTCAGCATCACCCGCTTGTCCTGCAGGTAGGGCAGGTCGGCGGGCTTGACCATCACCCCGTCGAACCCGGCGCCCTCGAAGCGGGTGAACCAGTCCTGCGCCACGTCGGGGTTGTCGGTGATCGGGGTGAGGTGCACGCGGGCGAGCCGGTCGTCGAGGATGGTCTCGAGGAGTTCGCGACGACGCGCGAACGGCTCGCCCGTGAGGTCGCGGTCGCCCAGGGCGAGCAGGTCGAAGGCGACGAAGCTCGCGGGCGTTTCCGCGGCCAGCTTGCGCACCCGCGACGCCGCCGGGTGCAGCCGGTTCTGCAGGGTGTCGAAATCGAGGCCGGTCCCGGTGACCAGGACGATCTCGCCGTCCACGACCGCCTTGTCGGGCAGCGCCTCGGCGAGCAGCTCGACGAGTTCGGGGAAGTAGCGGGTGAGCGGGCGGTCGTTGCGGGAACCGAGTTCCACGTCGTCGCCGTCGCGAAAGACGATGCAGCGAAAGCCGTCCCACTTGGGTTCGTAGCGCAGCCCCGGATCGCGCGGCACGGTCGATGTCGCCTTGGCCAGCATCGGCTTGACCGGCGGCAGCACGGGCAGGTCCACGGCGTCGACTGTACGCACAGCACGGGAGCGCCTCGATCCCGCCCGATTCGCCCGGTCGCAACGCTACTGTGGGCGTCGCGAATTGTACGACGGAAGGGGATTTCCGATGCCGCCGCCGACCTTCCCGTCGATGCCCGGGTTCTCGTCGTGGAACGAGTACGCCAGGCTGCTGCAGGCGCAGAACAAGATGCTCGAGACCCTGCCCGGGACGCTGCTGCGGCTGACCAACGTCCTGGAGCGGATCGCACCCGCCGCCAACGACGCGGTCGAGACCGTCAGCAACTCACGCCGGGTCACCGAACGCGTCGATGCCCTCATCGACGAGCTCGAGGGTCCGATTCGGGACCTGATCCCGGCGATCAACCGGGTCACCGAGATTCTCAACGACCCCGCGATCGCGGAAATCCCGGCCACGATCGCGCGCGTGCAGGCCGAGGCCAACCCGATCCTGGACGGGATCGGGTCGGTGCGCCACACCGCGAGTTCCGCGCGGGCCCGAGGCCGGCGGATGATCGACGGCGCCGTGCGCCGGGTCCGCCGCGCACCGCGGCCGGACTGACCGCGCTACTTCTTCGGCCAGTTCGCCAGCGCGTCCAGAAAGATCTGGCGCACCTCGGCGATCTTCTCGTCGAGGTTGTCGAGGGTCCAGTCCGCCACCGAGATCGGCGGCTTCACCACGACGTCGACCGTGCCCGGGTTCATCGTGGCCGAGTCGCGGGCCGCGACGATGTCGGCGTTGCGGATGACGACCGGCACGATCGGGATGCCCGCCGACATCGCGATTCGGAAGGCGCCCTTCTTGAACCGGCCGACCTCGTTGGGCTTGTCGTTGCGGGTGCCCTCGGGTGCGATGACGATCGAGATGCCTTTCGCGGCAAGCTCTTCGATCCCCTTGAGCGCCTCGACCGCGCTCTCGCGGTCGGAGCGGTCGATGAATGCGACGTCCATCAGCTTGCCGACGTTGCCCGCGATCGGATCCGACTCGAGTTCCTTCTTCGCGAC
Source organism: Aldersonia sp. (assembly GCA_036524855.1). Lineage (GTDB taxonomy): Bacteria > Actinomycetota > Actinomycetes > Mycobacteriales > Mycobacteriaceae > Aldersonia. The sequence continues at coordinate 2,477 of DATDBL010000346.1, forward strand.
GCCGGTGTAGTTCTCCTTGACCAACGCGCCGACGATGATCGCATCGACCATGTTGCGATGGTTGAAGATGAACACCGCCGGGCGCGCCTTGTCGAGGTTCTCCTCGCCGATCACGTTGAGGCTCACGCCGTTCGTGTAGAGCATCAGTCCCGGCCAGGTCGAGGTCAGCAGGTTGACGCCCCGGCGCTTGCTGCGCGACAGCAGCCCCAGCCCGATGGCGCCTGCCACGATCGGCACACCGGTGGCGAGCCCCGCGAGCAGGCGCAGATTGGCGATCCGGCTGTCCTGCCCGCGGCTGCTGAAGCGCAAGATCGGCCAGCCACGCTTGTTCGCCACCGCGGTCAGACGCGAGCCCGGGTTCGTGGGGCGCGGGTTGCCGACGAGGTACATCAACGCGACGTCCTCGTCGCCGTCGGCGTAGAAGTAGCTGCGCGACAGGTCGACGTCGTGCTCCGCGGCGAACTTCTGCACGGCGTCGGCCTTGCCCGGTCCCCACAGGATCGGCTCGTGGACGTGGCCGGTCAGCAGGCCGTCCTCGTCCACGTCGAACCGATTGCACAGCACGTCGTCGATCCCGACGTAGCGGGCGACGGGGTCGACCTGGATGCTCGTCGCGGACGAGCTGAGCACCACCGTGTGGCCGCGGTCGAGGTGCGCGCGCACCAACTCACGGGTCTCGGGGTAAACGAGTTTGGAGGTCTTCTGCTCGAACAGCCGCTCGCCGAGTTCGTCGAGGTCGCTCATCTCCCGGCCGCGCAACGCCGCAACCGACGCGCGGATCATCTCGTCGAACTCGAGCCTACCCAGACTGTAGGCGACCAATCCCTGCAGCAGCGTGCCGATCTCGCCGAAGCCGATCTCGCCGCGGCGGATTCGCTCCTGGGTCATCGCGGTGACGGTGTAGCCGGCGACGATCGTGCCGTCGAGGTCGAAGAATGCGCCGATCTCGGGGCCGGGCGGGCTGGCCTCGACCTCGGCGACGGAACCGGGGAGTCGCAGGTCGCTCACCGCGCCACCGCCTTCGAATCGTCGGAGCCTGCGTCTGCCTTTTGTGGATCGTCCGGCGCGAGGGCGAGCACCTCGTCGAAGCCGGCGCGCAGGCACTTCGCGAACAGGTCCTGGTCGGTGACCGAATCCGTGTCGTAGCGCACCGTGACGGTGCAGATGCCGGAGCGGGTGGTGAGCACGACCATCATCGCCACTCCCGGCACCGGGCCGACGCCGTAGAGGCGCTTGACCTTCGCGCCCGCGATGTAGGTGTCCTCGACCTGGCCGGGCACGTTGCTGGCCTGCACATCGGCGCTGGTGACCGATTCGCTGACCGCGTCGACGATGGGCTGGGGCAGGAAGCTGACGACCGGCGCGATCGAGTTGATCAGGGTGGCGGCCGGCTCGTCGCGGCGGGTTCGAACCTGTTTGCGCAGGTTCGCCATTCGCTCAACAGGGTCGGTTACCGAGATCGGCGCGGAGAGCATCACGCCCGTGAACTGGTTTCCGCCCGACGGATCGGCCGCGGTGCGCAGGCTCACCGGGATCGCCATCGGCAGGGCCAGCACCGGGACGCCGAGTTCTTCGTGGTAGATCCGCAGCGCCGCGCAGAGCGACGCGAGGTACGCGTCGTTCATCGATGCCTGACCGGCCTTGGCGGCCTTGCGAAGGCGATTCAGCGGGACGTCGAGCACCTCGATGCGGCGCGACAACCCGCGCCGGCGCAGCAGCGGGGACTGTTCGGCCGGCGGGCCCAGCACCCGGGTGCTCGACCGGGCGTAGTCGACAGCGCCACCGACGGTGGAGATCGGGTCGCGCACGAGGTTGGCGGCGATGCGCGTCGCACCCGCGACGGCGCCGACAACACCGCCGATCAGGTTCTCGGGCAGGCGGTAGATGCCGGAGCGGGTCAGATCGGTCGGCGTGAGGTCCTCGGGGACGGGAAGTGGCGGCATCGGCTGCAGCGCCGGATTCCGCTCGTTGTCGTAGAGGTGCATGAACATCTCGACGCCGCCGACGCCGTCGGTGACGGCGTGGCTGAAGTGCGACAGCAGCGCCGCCTCGCCGCCGGCCAGGTCCTCGACCAACGTCACCGTCCACAACGGCCGGCCGACGTCCAGCGGCGAGGAGACGATCACCTCGGCCATGTCGAGGACGGTGCGCAGGTCGCCGGGTTCGGGCGCGCGCACCCGGCGCAGGTGGTAGCGCAGATCGAAGTCGGGGTCGATCACCCAGCGCGGCGACGCCGTCGGCAGGCTGGGCACCACCGCCTTCTGTCGCAGTCGTGGCACCACGCGTGACGCGCGTTCGAAGGTGTCGAGCAGCCTCGTCCAGTCGGGCGTGCGGTCGAGGATCTCGACGAGCAGGACGCCCGACCGGGTGCGGGGATTCGCCTCGCCGCGGTGCATCAGATGGTCGAGGGCGCCCATCTGCGGCGATGGTCCGGCGGGCTTGCTCATGGTTCCCCTCGAAAGGCTGCGGCGAGACTGGTGCGACTCTCACACTCTATGCAGTTGACGCGGCTGTGCGGCAAGATCCCCCGGTCCCGTACACCCGGCGCCGTTTGCGGAGTACGAGGGCGTCTGCTCTCGCGGGTGTATCGACCCGCGTCGTCGCCGCTCCTGAGCTAGGTTGAGGCGATGCGCAAGGGTCTCGTGGTGCTGCTGATGCTGATAGCCGTGCTACTCACGGCACCGGGCACCGCGTCGGCCCAGCCGGTCGGAGGCAAGCTCGTCGGCGTGCGTGACTTGTCGGCCACCCGCACCGAGATCGCCGTCGCCTCCGCTGCCATGAACCGCGTCATCCGGGTGCAGGTCCTGCACCCCGCCGGCGGCGGGTCGCGCGGCACGTACTACCTGCTAGACGGGCTCTTCCCGGGCGAGGAGCAGAGCACCTGGACGAATGCGACCGACGCCGAGGCGTTCTTCCGCGGCAAGAACGTCAACGTCGTGCTGCCGCTCGGCGGTCTGGCGAGCTACTACACCGACTGGCAGCGTCCCGACCCCGTGCTCGGCGACTACAAGTGGGAGACGTTCCTCACCCGGGAACTACCGCCGATGATCGACGCACGGTTCGGAGGCAACGGCGCGAACGCGATCGGTGGGCTGTCGATGGGTGGCGGCGCCGCATTCACCCTCGCCTCCCGCAACCCGTGGCTGTACCGGGCGGTTGCGGGCTACAGCGCCTGCCCCGACAACACGATGGCCATGTGGCCGATGATCGGCTCGATCGCGCTGCGCGGGGCCAACCCGTTCAACATGTGGGGCCCGCCGGGCGATCCGGCGTGGGCGGCGCACGACCCCTCGGTCAACGCGGAGGCGCTGCGCGGCAAGGCGCTCTACCTCTGGTCCGCCACCGGTATCCCCGGACCGCACGAATTCGAGCTCAAGCCGCAGGTGCCGGAGAACATCATCACCGGCGCCCCCGTCGAGGCGATGGTGAACGCGTGTGTGCGGGCGTTCGAGGGCCGGTTGGGTTCGTTGGGGATCCCCGCACGGTTCGCCTACCAGCCCGTCGGCACCCACTCCTGGGGGTACTGGCGGGACGCATTGCACGATTCGTGGCCGACGATCGGTCCGGCGATCGGGGCATGAGGTGAAGCAACTACCGTTCGACTCGCTCTACCGGCACGGTTTCGCCCGGGTCGCGGTCGCGGTGCCGAGGGTCCGCGTCGCCGACCCCACCTTCAACGTCGAACACACGCTGGGCCTCGCACGCCGCGCCGCGGAGGCCGGCGCGGCGTTGACCGTGTTCCCGGAACTGGGCCTGTCCAGCTACACCGCCGACGACCTGTTCCACCAGGACGCGCTGCAGGACGCCGTCGACGACGCCCTCGCCGCGGTGGTGGCGCAGAGCGCCGAGATCGACTCGGTGCTGCTCGTCGGCGCGCCGCAGCGCGTCGAGGGCAAGCTGTTCAACTGCGCCGTGGTGGTGAACCGCGGCGAGGTCCTCGGTGCGGTGCCGAAGAGCTACCTGCCGACCTACCGCGAGTTCTACGAGAAGCGCCAGTTCGCCGCCGCGCGCGAGGTTCTCGTCGACGAGATCACCATCGCCGGCCAGTGCGTGCCGTTCGGCGCCGACCTGCTCTTCGCCGCGACCAATCTGCCGGGCTTGGTCATCCACGTCGAGATCTGCGAGGACGGCTGGGTTCCGATCCCGCCCAGCGGGTTCGGCGCGCTGGCGGGCGCAACGGTGCTGGTGAACCTCTCGGCGAGCAACATCGTCATCGGGAAGGCCGACTACCGCCGCCAACTGTGCCGGGGACATTCGGCGCGTTTCATCGCCGCCTATCTCTACTCGGCGGCGGGGAACGGCGAGTCGACCACCGATCTCGCCTGGGATGGGCAGGCGCTCATCGCGGAGAACGGCGACGTCCTCGCCGAGGGGGAACGCTTCGCCGCCGACGAGCAGTTCGTGCTCGCCGACCTCGACCTGCAGCGCCTCGCCGCCGACCGGCTGCGGACGGGAAGCTTCGCCGACAACGTGCACGACCACCGCGAGCGACTCTCGCGGATGCGCCGGATCGCGATGGAGCTGCCGGTTCCCGAGGGCGCGTTGCCTTTGCAGCGCGAGATCGAGCGCTTCCCCTACGTGCCCGCCGACCCGCGCACCCGCCACGAGCGCTGCGCGGAGGTCGTCGCAATCCAGGTCGAGGGCCTGGCGACCCGGCTCGCGGCGACCGGCCTCGAGCAGGTCGTGATCGGGGTGTCGGGCGGTCTCGACTCCACCCAGGCGCTGATCGTGGCCGCGAAGACGATGGACCGCCTGGGGCTGCCGCGCTCGAACGTGTTGGCCTACACCATGCCCGGCTTCGCGACCAGCAAGCGGACCCTGGCCGACGCGCGCGCGTTGATGACCGCGCTCCGCACAACCGCCGCCGAGATCGACATCCGCCCGTCCTCGATGCAGATGCTGCGCGACCTCGGCCACCCCGCCGCCGACGGCGAACCGGTGTACGACATCGCCTACGAGAACGTCCAGGCCGGCGAGCGGACCTCGCACCTGTTCCGGCTCGCCAACCAGCACAACGCGATCGTGATCGGCACCGGCGACCTGTCGGAACTGGCGTTGGGCTGGTGCACCTTCGGCGTGGGCGACCACATGTCGCACTACAACGTCAACGGATCGGTGCCGAAATCGCTGATCCGCTACCTGATTTCGTGGGCGGTGGAGACGGGGGAGTTCGGCCGCGACGCCGACGACGTGCTGAGTTCGATCCTCACCACCGAGATCTCGCCCGAACTGGTGCCGAGCACGGACGGCGACGACGACAAGCCGGCGCAGAGTTCGGAGGCCAAGGTCGGCCCGTACGAACTGCAGGACTTCCACCTGTACTACCTGCTGCGCTTCGGCTACCGACCGAGCCGGGTCGCGTTCATGGCCCGCCACGCCTGGGGCGACGTCGGCAGCGGACGGTGGCCCGACCTGATCCCGCTCGACGCCCGCAACGCCTACGACCTGCCGACCATCAAACGGTGGTTGCGGGAGTTCCTGCGCCGCTTCGTGCAGACCAGCCAGTTCAAGCGGTCGACGCTGCCGAACGGCCCGAAGGTCGGCTCGGGTGGTTCGCTGTCGCCGCGCGGGGACTGGCGCGCGCCCAGCGACGCGTCGGCCGCGGCGTGGCTCGACGAACTCGAACGCAACGTGCCCGACTGAGAAACCCTGCAGGAGAACAGAAGGAGTTCCGATGCCGAAACCGCCCCTGAGCGCCGACGCGGAGAAGATGTTCGTGCGTCCCAACTACGCGACCATGTCGACACTGCGCCCCGACGGCCAACCGGTGTCGGTGGCGACCTGGTACCTGTACGAGAACCGGCGCGTGCTGGTGAACATGGACGCCCGGCGCAAACGCGTCGAGCATCTGGGCAACGACCCGCGGGTCAGCCTCACCGCCCTCGACCCCGACGACTGGTTCACCCACCTCAGCATCGTGGGCATGGTAGTGCAGCTGGTCGACGACGCCGACCTCGTCGACATCGACCGGATCGCGCGCCACTACACCGGCGACCAGTACGGCGTGCGCGGAGACCCCCGGATCAGCGTGTGGATCGAGATCGACCGCTGGTTCGGGTGGGGCGCGTTGCGGCAGAACTGAATCCGATGACTCACGACCCCGAGCGGCGTGCGCGGGCCACGCTCACGGCGATGCTGGCGCTGACGTTCGTCACGGGGATCGTCGACGCGGTCGGCTATCTCGGCCTCGACCGCGTGTTCACCGGGAACATGACGGGCAACATCGTCGTGCTCGGCATGGGTATCGCGGGCGGCGACGACCTGCCCGTGCTCGGCCCCGCCATGGCCCTGGCGGCGTTCGCCGCCGGTGCATACGCGGCGGGTCGAATCCTCGCCGGTCGCAACCAGGTTGGGCCGGGCTGGCATCCCCGCGTGACCGTCGTCCTGGCGGTCGGCGGCGCGGTGTTGCTGGGCCTGACGGTCGCCGCGGTGCTCGACGTGCAGCGGACGGGTCGATGGGCCGAGATCGTCATGGCCGCGGTGACGGCGTGGGTGATGGGGCAGCAGGGCGTCGCCGCCCGTGTCGTCGGCGTGGCGGACGTGACCACGGTCGTCGTCACCTCCACGCTGGTCGGCCTGGCCGGCGAGACCTGGGTACGAGGGGGACCCGGATCGCGGATCAACCGCCGAATCCTCGCGATCGCGGCGATCCTGCTCGGTGCCGTCGTCGGGGCGTCGCTGCTGCGGGTGCACATCGCCGTGCCGTATGCGCTCGCCTCGGCGACCACGCTGCTCGTCGCGGCGTTGGGTCATCTGCACCTGCGCGGGCTTCACGCACCGCCCGCGAGCGTTTAACCTGGTAATCGTCTTGACCGGCGCGCCGACTCCCGGTCCCGAGCCCGAACGAGGTAACGGATGAGAATCTCGGATGTACTGCGTCACAAGGGATCCGCGGTGGCCACCGTGGATCCGTCCACATCGGTGCGGGAACTGATCGCGTTGCTACACGCCCGGCGGATCGGTGCCGTGGTCGTCACCGAACTCGGTCATGTCGTCGGGATCGCCTCCGAACGCGACGTCGTGCGTGAACTGCACGAGCGGGGCGCCGACCTGCTCGAGGCCAGCGCGGCCGACATCATGACCCGCGTCGTGCTCACCTGCCACCTGCAGGATTCCGTCGACACGCTTGCCGAACTGATGACCGAGCGGCGAATCCGCCACGTCCCGGTGGTCGAGGACGGCCGGCTCGCAGGCATCGTCAGCATCGGCGACGTGGTGAAGAGCCGCATGACCGAACTCGAGATCGACCGCAGCCAACTCGCGTCCTACATCGAACAGGGCCGCACCTGAGCGCTACCGCCCGGCGCGCGCCAGTTGCTGACCCAGCGCGTGCGCCTCGTCGAGCAGCAGCCGGCCCAGTTCCGGTAGGCGTTCGGGGCGGAAGCGGGATTCGATTCCGGTGAGTGTAAGTGCCCACCGAGGCGACCCCGCGGGGTCGAACACCGCGGCGGCCATGCCCCAGCTGCCCTCGACCACGAGCCCCGGGTTGACGGCGTACCCGCGCTCGAGGGTGTCGGCGATCCGTGCCCGCACCAGGCCGGCGGCGTAAGACGGTCCCCAGTCGACGGTGAGGTCGACGCGGTTCAGGAAATCGTCGATCTCGCGGTCGGGCATGAATGCGAGGATTACCGACCCCGACGAGACGACGCCGAGCGGGAAGCGGGCGCCCTCATACAGCACGAACGAGCGGATCGGGAAGCTGCCGTCCTCGCGGACCAGGCAGATCGTCTCGTCGCCGCGGCGGGCGGAGAAGAAGGCGCTCTCTCCGGTCGCGGCGGCCAGCCGGGACACGCTGGCGCGCGCCTCCCGGCTCACGTCGTAGCGTGCCGACGCCATCGTGCCGAGCAGGTACAGCTCGGGTCCGAGGAACCACTGACCCGAGCGCTGGTCCCGGTCGACGAACCCCTCCTCGGACAGCGACATCAGCAGCCGGTGCGTCGTCGGGCGGGCCAGCTTCGCCGCCTGCGCGACCTCCGTGGTCGACGCACCCTGCTCGCCCGCGCCCGAGAGGGCACGCAGGACGAGCCCCACGCGCGCCACCACGCTGGGCGCGGCCGAGCCTCGTTGCACGGGCTCCAGCCTAGCGTCCATTCAGTGAACGCGTAACCGGGTCCAGTCCGCTCAACGAGAGAATCTTCCTGTCCTCGCCGGATTCCTTGACCTGGTCAGCGTCGTTTCGCTTCACTGAACTCATTCGATCGCAGAGCGGACACACGAGCGGCTTTGCGGCCAGACCGAAATCCCACGCGGAACCGTCCAATCGAGGAGGACTGGAGCAACCATGCCAGGAAAGGTGTACGAGACCGCGGCGGCCGCGGTCGCCGACGTCACGACGGGGAGCACGCTCGCCGTCGGCGGGTTCGGATTGTGCGGCATCCCCGACAAGTTGATCGAGGCCATCGGCGAGACCGGGGTCGACGATCTCGAGGTCTTCTCGAACAACTGCGGCGTCGACGGACAGGGTCTAGGGATCCTGCTCGGCGCCCGCCAGATCCGCCGGGTCACCGCCTCCTACGTGGGGGAGAACAAGGAGTTCGCCCGCCAGTACCTGGCCGGCGAACTCGAGGTCGAACTGACCCCGCAGGGCACGCTGGCCGAGCGGCTGCGCGCCGGCGGCGCCGGAATCCCGGCGTTCTTCACCCCCGCAGGCGTGGGCACCCCCGTCGGCGACGGTGGCCTGCCGTGGCGCTACGACGTCGACGGCAACGTCGCGGTCGTGTCGCCGCCCAAGGAGATCCGCGAATTCAACGGGCGCCGTTACGTTCTCGAGCGCTCGATCAGCGCGGACTTCGCGCTGGTGCACGCCCGCTACGGCGACACCGCCGGCAACCTGGTGTTCGACAAGACCGCGATGAACTTCAACCCGCTCGCCGCGATGGCTGGGCGGATCACCATCGCACAGGTGGAGGAACTGCTCGAGCCCGGGCAGCTCGACCCCGCGCAGGTGCACCTGCCCGGCGTGTTCGTGCAGCGTGTCGTCTGCACCGGCCCGCAGAACACCCAGATCGAGAAGCGGACCACGCGTCCGGAAGGAGCCAACCGATGAGCGCGCCGACGATTGCCGGCTGGACCCGCGACCAGATGGCCGCCCGCGCCGCCGCCGAGATGATCGACGGCGAGAACGTGAACCTCGGCATCGGCCTGCCGACCCTGATCCCCGGCTACCTCGCCGACGACGTGTCGGTGACGCTGCACTCGGAGAACGGCATCCTGGGCACCGGCCCGTACCCGACCGACGAGGCCGTCGACGCGAACCTGATCAACGCCGGCAAGGAGACCGTCACCGTCAACGCCGGTGCGTCGTTCTTCGATTCGGCACTGTCGTTCGGCATGATCCGCGGCGGCCACATCGACACCGCGGTGCTCGGCGGCATGCAGGTCTCCGCGTCCGGCGACCTCGCGAACTGGATGGTGCCCGGCAAGATGGTCAAGGGCATGGGCGGCGCGATGGACCTCGTCCACGGCGCCAAGCGTGTGATCGTCGTGATGGAGCACTGCGACCGCGACGGGAACTCGAAGATCGTGTCGGAGTGCTCGCTGCCGCTGACCGGGCAGGGCGTCGTCGACCGGATCATCACCAACCTCGCCGTCATCGACATCCCCCGCAACGGCAAGCCTCTGGTCCTGCGCGAACTCGCCCCCGGCGTGAGCGTCGACGACGTCCGCGCCGCCACTGCCGCGCAGTTGCAGGTTGAAGACGCTCGAAGCTGACCCGAACCGAAAGGTGGTCGGCGCCGTTACGCTTGGGGTCTGCGCCGGGAATGGTCGGCAGAGGATCTGAATTCCCGCCGTGTCCACCGGCCGGCTCCCGCCCCACTCCTGCGTCACCCGCAGCCTCCTCGTCGACCCTGACAATGGAGGTGATCATGACGGCGGGCACCGACACGGGTTGGGCCAAGTCGAATCGGTCGAGCGAGACTCCGGCCAGTAGCGGATCAAGCGAATTCGTTTGGGTCCGAATAGGGATCGCCGAACGGTGACCTGCCCAGATTGACGCGCACGCCGGCCCGCCCGGAATCCGTCATTGTGAAGCGGCGCCTGGTCAACCTTCGCTGCATCTCAACAAGGAGGACGGCCGCTGACCGGCGCGCGGCCGCGGAAGTGCAGTGCGGGTGGGCCACGATGTTGCGGTGGCCTCTAGCGATGATCCGTTCGAGGACGTGCCCTATCCGAGCGAATACACCCTCCTTCAGGATCTGGGGCACCTGACAGCGGAGGAACGCGACGCCGTCGGCGCGTACACGGCCGGCGCATACCTCGACGTCAACGAGGCGCTGCGCGGCCGCCGACCGATGACCGCGGCCGTGCAGCAGGGCATCGAGCACCTGCGATCGGCTCTGGCGAAGTTCCCGCTGCCGTCGGCGTGCCGGGTCAGCCGTGAGACCGAACTCGAGGATCTGGGACTGGACGCCGGTCAGTCGCCGGAGGATCTGGTCGGTGAGGTGCTGCAGGAGCTGGGTTTCCTGTCGGCGAGCGGTCTCCGGGTGCCGCCGAGGATCGTCGACCGGCGCAACCCGGTGTGGCTGGACCTGGTGGTTGCAGCCGGCGTGCCGGCGCTGCTGATCACCGAGGAACTGACGTTGGCCAGTGCGAGCGAACGCGAGGTGCTTCTCATCGACGCGCGAGAACTCTTCGACACGGGGGTACATTTGCATCAGGAGTCCGGACTGTGGGTAGTCCAGGCGATGGTGATTGACGAGGAGTGACGAGGTGAAGACCGCATTGACCGGTGATCGACTCCAACTCCGACGCGTCAAGAAGTCGCCTGAGCAGCTGACCAGGATCCGCAAGAAGGCAGAAAAGCAGCTGGGGCACACGATCAAGCCGTCTGTGGCGGAGATCGACAGCTATGCGCGGGCGGGGAAGACGCCTCCGACGGTGTAGACCGACCCGGCTGCACCGTCACGGCCCCGTACAGCCGAACCGTCAGCGGAACGCATCCGGTCCAGTGTGTTCCCGCGCCGGCGCTTCCGAAAGCGGATCCGTACTGGGCTGAAAGTCAATCTCGTGTGGATCGCCCGACCCTGGAAGCACGCGCCCGCGGATCCCTTTCCGGTCATCGCCGCGCGCCGTGGCTTTACTGATCCGAGGCGGGTATTGTGGTACACAACATGGATGAGAATCACGGCGTCGGCCAGACGCCACGGCATCAGCGATGAAGCGATTCGCCACGCCGTCGCCAATGCCATCCGCGTGGTGGACACCGACGACGGACTGTTCATCATCGGAGTCGACGCGGCGGCGCGATTGCTCGAACTTGTCGCCCGCCAGGACGACACCGATGATCTCGTTTTGTTCCACGCGATGCTGCTCCGACCCGTCAATGCACGGAGGTACCTTCCATGACTGACGCACAGATCGAATCCGCCGGTCGCGAACCAACGCTCGCGCAGCGGTTGGCGCGAATGAGCATTGCAGAGATCGACGCAATGACCGACCAAGAAGTCGCGGAGCTAATGGGCGCGAGCGCCGAGGAGATCGCCGCCGAGCCGGCTTGGACGTGGCGAGAAGCCGCAAAAGCCGCCACCGACGAATTCGCCGACCAGCTCGCCGCCGATGTTGAGTCCGGACGCGCGAAGGTGATCTCAAACCCGACCGAAATTTGCCGCCGCGTTGGGGGTCGCCCCCGCGTTGGCGGCGCGCCCGGAGAGGGTCCATCCGGCCAGGTCAGAGTGCGTGTTACCGCACGCACCCGCGGCGCCCTCGAGGCCATCGCAGCGGCCCAGGGCCGCCGCCTCGCCGACGTAAGTCGTGACGCACTCGACGAGTACGTCGCGCGCCACGCCGGCTGAACGCATATGCCCTGATTGATGCTCGCTTAAGGGCCGGCCGCGGGCGGATCGCCTCACGGGCATGCGGCGAAGGAACGTCTATCGAGGTGCCTGCCGGAGCGCGGTGTCGAGAGCGCTCATGCGCTTGGTCGCGTGGCTCCCTTTCGATGGGGCAGGTTGGGTACCGCCTGAACACCGCAATGAGTTCAGGGGTTGCCCGCTGGCACGCGTGTTCGATCTGCGATGCTCCATCATCTCGGTCTCCGCCCACCGCCAGCTACGTGGCCCGCGCCGCGCATGCTGCGGACACCGCGTCTTCCGCTCGACCGGGCCGAGGATCGCGATCGGCCGGCCGGCGACCGTGATCAGCATCGTCTCCCCAGCTTCGGCACGTTTGACGAAGCCATCGCGCGCCACCCTTGGAGCAGGGGGCGGATTGCGCGGTCAAAGCCCACGTGGTCTGCGTCGAAGAGCAGGAGTTTGCCGGGTCGCTCGCCCTCCTTGCGCGCAATCGCGTCGGTGAGGGCACAATCCCTGCAGGAGGTGGGCGATGAACCCGGTCACGCACAAGCTCATGTCCATCGGAAACCACGTCATGTCGGCGCTGTACCGTCGCTCGAACGGCCGCATCGGCGGCAAGGCCGGAGGCGGAGTCCCGGTCCTGCTGCTGACCGTGCGCGGCCGCAAGAGCGGGCAGGACCGGACGACACCGGTCGGGTACTTCCTGCACGACGGTGCCTACGTCGTCGCCGGGTCGGCCAATGGCGCGGATACCGACCCGCAGTGGTTCCGCAACCTCGCCCACTCCGACGAGGCCCGGATCCGTGTGCGCGACACCGACATCCCGGTGACGGTGCGCATCCCGACCGGTTCCGATCGCGACGACCTGTGGACCAACGTCGTCGTCGCGACCGTGCCGGCGTTCGGCAAGTACGAGAAGAAGACCGACCGCACCATTCCGGTCGCCGTCCTCACCCCCGTGAGTTGACGCTGCGGCCGGCGCCGCACCCCTGCTGGGTGAGAATGAAGGTGTCCGGCTCGCGGGCTCGGCCGGCCATTTGCGCGCCCGCCGAACTGGCTCGGGAATGGCAAGCGCGGTTGGTTCACCGCCGCAACTTCGGTCTTCCCCGTGCCGGACTTCGCCCACCGCTCTGTGGAGCAATTGACCCAGCGAGAAGTGTGTCACTCAGACGCGGGCGCCGAGCCGAACAGCGAACGCGAAGTCGCCGATCGCCTTGCCGACCTGGGCCCACCCGTGTTGGTGGTGTGGGGGCGACCGCGACGTGCCCTCCCCGACCGAGCCCGACGTCACGCGGTTCACCGAAGCAGGATTGCCGCCCCCACCTCGTTCCGGATCGGGACACATCCCGATGGTCGAACGTCCGTACGCACTGATCGCCGAGCTGACGCCGTTCCTGGCGCCAGACCAACAATCCTTGACCGGGCTTGTCTCGCACCTCGCGCTTCGGCCGCAATCGGGCCGGGCTGTCCTGGCCGGGCGGCGAGGACGAGACTGAATGGGTGCTGATTCTCTCGGGCGCTGCCGCAACACCCACCGCCGCACTCGGTACGGCGGGCAGCGTCGTGCACATGTGTGTGCGCATGCCGCCCTCGGACCGTTCCTTGATGCCCGAAGCGGTGCGCATGCTGGTGGTCGCCGACCTGATCCGACGGGTGCTCGAGGATTTGCACAGCGCACAGGTCATGCTGACGCTTCTCGCCTCCGGCACCAGTTCACCCGTGGTGCTCGGCGATCTCGACAAGTTGATGATCCGCCCGCCGGCGGGAGTCTTCGACTCCGTGGATGCCGCCGCGGCCGGAATCGGAGCCCGCGTCGCGCTCATGGTGACCGCGGCCCAGGACGAATCGGCAGCGGAATTCGCTGTGGCAGTCGGTGCCACAGCGGGATCCGAGCCGCTCGACGACCTGATACACGCCGGTCATGACCCATCGACACTGCGTTGTGTGCTGCTCGCGACGCACTACGCGCAGCAGGTGCCGCTGACGACGCAGCGCATCACCGACGCCGCGCGGCTGTTGCACCGGTGGCGGGAGCGGGTTGCCGAGTGGAGCACCCACGTCTCCGTCAAGATGCCCGCAGGGATCATCGACGCGGCCTCTCGCGCATTCGACCGCAACCTCGAGGTGCCGACGGTCCTCGACCTGATGCGAGACGTCGAATCCGACGCCGCGATCGCCCCGGGAGCCAAATTCGAAACTTTCGTCCACCTCGACCGCGTGCTCGCCTTCGATCTCATCCGCTACCTCGGCCGCCCGCACTCGTGAGATTCCGCCGTCCCGAGCCGTCAATTCGCTGCAAGCACGACTGGTCCTGCGTCGTCGCTGTCCTCAGCGCCTATGCCTCCAGCGTCACCGCCGCCGACGCCGACAACTCGTCGGCCGACGTATCCTTCAGATCGACACCCGAGCGGCCCAGTTGCCGCGCACCCGCCACCAGGGCGGCGGTGGTGCGGGCGGCACGTTCGTAGGACAAGCCGTCCGGCGGATGGATGTTGGAGATGCAGTTGCGGTCGGAGTCGGCGCGGCCGGGTCGGGGCAGGTGCGTGAGATAGATGCCGAGGCTGTCCGCGACGGACAGTCCGGGGCGTTCCCCGATCACCACGACGAGGGTGTGCACACCCATGGCCGCGCCGATGTAGTCGCCGAGCGCAACGCGGGCCTGGGTCGCGATCACCGGAGGCGCAACCGAATAGTGCGGGCGTAGTTCGGCCACCAGCGTCGTCAGCAGGCCGACGCCGTGCTCGCTCAGGGCGCGGGGCGACAGTCCGTCGGCGAGCACGAAGCCGATCTCCGCATCGGTGCGCACGATCGCGGACAGGTCGTCGGGGAGACGCCCGAGGTCGGGGCGCTTGAGGTACTCCGCCCGATCCGGGGCGCGGCTCGTCACCGCGACCGGATCCCCGACCCCGACCGCCGCGACACGCTCCCGGAATCCCGCAACATCGAGCGGTTCGTGCACCGCGTCGCGAGCCGCGGCATGCGCGGCCTGGAACTCGAGCACGCGGCTGGTGGGAAGCGCACACCCCGCGCGGCCCAGCCCGATTCGGGCCTGTGTGGTCGCCCGCAGCGGCGCCCAGACGTCGGCGGATTCCTGCACTGCCTCGTTCATCGCCCACCCGCCAACGCCAGCAGCGGCGAGGCCGCCGCATCGATCGGCCGGATCCGTCCGGCGGCGTCGGCCATCCCCAGGCTCTGCAGCCACGCCTCGAACTCGGGCGCCGGCCGCAGCCCGAGAACCTGCCGGACGTAGAGCGCGTCGTGGAACGACAGGCTCTGGTACCCGAGCATGACGTCGTCCGCGCCGGGCACCGCGATGACGAACGCCGCGCCGGCGACGCCGAGCAGCGTCAGCAGCGTGTCCATGTCGTTCTGGTCGGCCTCGGCGTGGTTGGTGTAGCAGACGTCGACGCCCATCGGGAGCCCGAGCAGCTTTCCGCAGAAGTGGTCCTCGAGCCCGGCCCGCACGATCTGCTTGCCGTCGTAGAGGTACTCGGGCCCGATGAACCCGACGACCGTGTTGACCAGCAGCGGGTCCAGCGCGCGGGCCACGGCGTAGGCGCGGGTCTCCAGCGTCTGCTGGTCGACCGGCTTGCCGTCGGTGCCGAGGTGGGCGCCCGCCGACAGCGCCGATCCCTGCCCGGTCTCGAGGTACATGACGTTGTCGCCGACGGTGCCGCGGCGCTGCGCGCGGCCGGCCTCGTTGGCCTCGAGCAGCATCGGCAGCGACACTCCGAAGCCGGTGTTCGCGCCCTCGGTGCCCGCGATCGACTGGAACACCAGGTCGACGGGGACGCCCTTCTCGATGAGTTCCATCGTGGTCGTGACGTGGGAGAGCACGCACGACTGCATGGGGATCTCGTAGCGCAGCCGGATGTCGTCGAGCAGGTGCAGCAGTTCCGCGGTCGCGCGCGGAGAGTCGCTGGCCGGATTGATGCCGATGACCGCGTCGCCGCAGCCGAGCAGCAGGCCGTCCAGCGTCGCCGCGGCGATGCCGCGCGGGTCGTCGGTCGGGTGGTTCGGCTGCAGCCGGGTGGCGATGCGGCCGGGCAGGCCGATGGTGGTGCGGAACGCGGATGTCACCTCGATGGCGCGGGAGACCGCGATCAGGTCCTGGTTGCGCATAATCTTCGACACCGCCGCCACCATCTCGGGGGTGAGCCCGGGGGAGACCGCCGCGAACGTCGCGGCCGCGTCGTCGTGGGTGGCGGTCTCGAGCAGCCAATCGCGGAACCCGCCGACGGTCAGCCCGGCGACCGGAGCGAGCGCCGCGCGGTCGTGGCCGTCGATGATCAACCGAGTGACCTCGTCGGTCTCGTACGGGACGACCATCTCCTCGAGGAACACCGACAGCGGCAGGTCGGCCAGCACCCACGCGGCGGCGGCGCGTTCGGCGTCGGACTCGGCCGCGCATCCGGCGAGTTCGTCGCCCGAGCGCAGTGGGGTCGCCTTCGCCATCAGGTCGACGATCCCGTCGAACTGGTACGTCCGTCCGGAAATCTGTTGTTGGTGGATCATTGCAGTTCCTCCTCCGCGGCGGCTAGAGCGGCGAACTCCTCGTCCGGCGAGTTCGCCACCAGCCGATGCCGACTGTAGAAGGCGAAGTACGCCATAAACAGGGCGAAGACTCCGAGGCACCACAGGGCGGCCGTGCTGTCGACGAGGAAGGTCGCGATGACCGCGAGGACGGCGACCACCAGTGCGAAACCGGTGGTGACGACGCCACCCGGGGTGCGGTACGGCCGGGGCATGTCCGGTTCGCGGCGCCGCAGCACGATGTGGCTGATCATCATCAGGACGTAGCTCAGCGCCGCGCCGAAGACCGCCATGTTCAGCAGCATCGCGCCGTGACCGGTCAGCGACAGGCAGAACCCGACGATGCCGGGGACGATCAGCGCGAGCGTCGGCGCCTTGCGGGAGTTCGTGATCGACAGCGACGTCGGCAGATAGCCCGCGCGGGAGAGGGCGAACAGCTGGCGCGAGTAGGCGTAGATGATCGAGAAGAAGCTCGCGACCAGGCCGGCGAGGCCGATGTAGTTGACCACCTTGGCCGCGGCGCTATCGCCGAGCGCCTCGACGAGCGGGTTGGTCGAGGACTGCATCGCGTCCGCGCCGCCCGCGCCGGTGGTCAGCACCAGCACCACCGTGCACGTCACCAGCAGCACGCTCATCGCGGCGATGATGCCGCGCGGCACGTTCTTCTCCGGCCGCAGCGTCTCCTCCGCGGCCAACGGGACGCCCTCGACCGCGAGGAAGAACCAGATCGCGAACGGGATGGCGGCCCAGATCCCGAGGTAGCCGTGCGGCAGGAAGCTCGACGCGCCCGCGGCGTCGGTAGGCACGATGTTGGTGAGGTTGGCCAGGTCGAAGTGCCCGATCGCGGCGATCGCGAAGACGACCAGCCCTACCAGCGCGATCGCGGTGATCACGAACATGACCTTCAGCGCCTCGCCGGCGCCGGTGAGGTGGATGCCGATGAACAGGGCGTACACGGCGAGGTAGACCCACCAACCGTCGGTGATGCCGAACAGTTCGAGCGACTCGACGTAGCCGCCGATGAAGGTCGCGATCGCCGCGGGTGCGATTGCGTACTCGATGAGGATGGCGGTGCCCGTCGCGAACCCGCCCCACGGGCCGAGCGCGCGGCGCGCGAACGTATAGCCGCCGCCGGCGGTGGGCAGGGCCGACGACATCTCGGCCATGCCGAGCACCATCGCCAGGTACATGCCGGCGATGACGACGGCGGCGATCGCGAGACCGCCGAAGCCGCCCTGCGCCAGGCCGAAGTTCCAGCCGGAATAGTCGCCGGACACGACGTAGCTGACCCCGAGTCCGGCCAGCAGCAGCCAGCCTGCCGAGCCCTTCGCAAGTTGTCGCTTTGCGAGGTACTCCGGGGATTCGGCGTGTTCCTCGACCTCGAGGCCGTGTGGGTGATGGTGCTCGGCAGGGGGCATGACCTGCTCCAACTCTGTCGTCGCGCCGGGGGACGCGGGGGATTGTGCGGGTAGCACCGACGCTAGTTCCGAAATGTGACGGTGTGCACACGTCCGTGCCAAGTCCGGCGAGAACTTTCCGGGCGAGATTCCCACCCCAGTTAACATGGCCGTAACATTTGCCTGGCCGCGCGTGGCCGGTCGGGTTGCGATGATGCGTCGAGTAACCGGTCCCACCGCCTGAACGAGGGTCCATGAACAGTCCCGACTCCGTGCTCGGCCTGTCGCGGCGCCGACTGTCGTTCGTGCCGGTGTTCGCGCAGTCCGTCGCGGCGATCGCGCCGGCCGGCACCGCCGCGGTCACGCCCGGACTGGTCATCGCGACGTCGGCGGGTGGCGGCGCACTCGCGGCGTTCGCGGCCGCAACCGTCGTCGTGCTGCTCGTGTCCGCATGCTTGCGGCCGATGGCGCGGCGGATGGCGTCGATCGGCGGCATCTACTCCTACACCGCTCGCGCCCTCGGACCGTACGTCGCGATCCCGACGGGATGGTCGGCGATCATCGGCTACGGCGCGGTGGGTATGGCGAGCCTGGTGGCGGTGGGCACGTACCTCACGCACATGGCGGTCAGCCTCGGCGCCACCGACGGCTCGCCCACGACGGCGATCGTCGCGCTCGTCGTCGTGGCCGCGGTGGTGGCGGTGCTGGTGCTGATCCGTGGTATCCGCATCTCCGCGGGGGTGACCCTTGCCGTGGAATGCGTGTCGCTGGGGATCGGGATCGCGATCTTCGCCTGGCTCTGGGCCGACGCCCGCTCGTCCGGGCCGGTCGAACCCGTGCTGACCGAATGGGCCGGGGACAACCGCGAATTCGCGCTCAGCGTGGTGGTGGCGATCAGCGCATTCGTCGGCTTCGAGAGTTCGACGACGCTGTCGGGGGAGGCGCGGCGACCGTTCGTCAGCGTGCCCCGCACGATCCGATGGACTCCCGTCGCGGCCGCGTTGATCTACCTCGCGGCGCTGCCCGTGCAGGCCCTCGCAGTCGCGAACGCACCGCCCGATGTCCGGGACAGTTCCACCCCGTTGGTCGGGGTGCTGATCCACGACGGCACGCCACTGCTCGCGGCCGTCCTCGACCTCGGGATCGCGGCGTCGTTCTTCGCGTGTCTGCTCGCGTCGGTGAACGCGCTGATCCGGGTGGTGTTCTGCATGGCCCGCGAGGGGGTGGCGCCCCGGCGACTCGGCGCGACGCACCCCCGGTACCGGACCCCGACCACGGCGGCGGTCGCGACGATGGTCGTCGTCGGGATCACCCCTGTCGTCGTGCTCGCCCTCGGTGTCGCGCCGGACTCTGCGCTGCGCGCCCTCCTCACCCTCAGCGCGTGCGGCTACCTGGGCAGCTACCTCGCCGCGTGCGTGTCGGCGCCGGCGCTGCTGCGGCGGATCGGGGAGTCGACGCCGGGAGTGTGGCTGCTTTCCGCGGTGGCGACGCTCGTGCTCGGCTCGCTCGTCGTGTACTCGCTCTATTCCGGTCTGCGTGCGCAGAACTGGCTGCTGGCCGGGTATCTCGCGGCGCTCGCGGTGGCGGTCGCGACGACGCTGGCGTTGCGGGTGCGGGCACCGCATCGGCTCGCCGCGGTCGGCATCTACGACCAGACCCAGGACTCCGACCTTCTGCGAGCGGTGACGTTCCGATGAGGGCCATTCCGATGAGGCCGACCCCGTGAGCCCCCTGCGCGATCCGACCCGACGCCACCCGACCGCGGTATCGAACTCGCTGCGGATCATCGAGACGGTGGCGGTGCTGGGTTTCGGCGCGTCGGCGCAGGAGATCGCGACCCGGCTCGAGCTGCCCCAGGCGACCGCGTATCGGTTGCTGAACAACCTCGTCGGCGAGGAGTACCTCGTCCGCACCGCCGACCTGCGCGGCTTCGGCCTCGGTCGTCGACTTGCGGAGCTGATCGGCGCCGTCTCGCAACCGATGCTCGGCTCCGCCGCGCGCGCCGAACTCGACGCCCTACGCGGTTCGGTGCGCTTCGCGGTGCACGTCGTCGTCTTCCAGGCCGACGCGCTGCGGGTGCTCGACGCCGACCCCGACCACCCCGTGCGGGCCGAGCGCGAGCTGATCCGCCACCTCCATGCATCCGCGGCGGGCAAGCTCGCCTTGGCGGCGCGAACGGAATGGACCCGGTCGCTGCCCGCGAAGCCGGCCCGGCTGACGCCGCAGACGGTGACCAACCTCGCCGCGCTCGCGGCCGAACTGGACGAGGTGCGCACCTCCGGTCTCGCGGTGGCACGCGACGAACTCGAGGCCGGGCTGGCTTGCGTCGCGGTTTCGATCCTCGACTCGGCGGGGGTGCCCGCGGGCGCGTTGTGCCTCGCCGGCTCCTCGGATCGCACCGACGCGCTGCTCGCCCACCAAGCCGCCGCCCGCGACTGCGCGCGGGCACTCGGTCCGCTGCTGTTCTAAACTAAGGCGCCGCCGCGCAGCTTCTCGTGCAGCGGACCCGCGGCCGCGAACCCCGCCGGCATGGACAGATCTGCGTTGACGGGCCAGCCGCCGCCGAATCAGCGGAACTGGGCGTGGGCGCGCTCGACGGCCCGTCCAGGTCATGTCGGCTGACTACCGGGTACGGGCGCGCTCAACCCGGAGCGAGGTGTAGTGCCGGCGGATCGGGGTATCCGCAGCGCATGGAGGCTACACACCCGTGAATCCGTCACGGATCGTCGTCGTCGTTCCCGCATGCAACGAGGCGGATGCGCTACCCGAATGCTTGAGTTCGCTGCGGGTCGCGCGCGTTCGCGTCGACACGCCGGTGCGCATCGTCGTCGTGCTCGACGACCCAACCGACGGGTCGGAGACCGCGGCACACGCCGCCGACGACGTCGTGACCGTACGGTGCCGCAACGTGGGGGCCGCGCGGGCAGCCGGGTTCGCGCATGCGGGCGGGTCGGATCCGGCGACCCTGTTCGTGAGCACAGACGCCGATTGTGAGGTCGAACCGAATTGGCTGCAAAGGCATCTCACCCACGCGTGCGCCGGTGCCCGGGTGGTGTGCGGGACGGTCGCGGTGCGGGACTGGTCCCACCTCGGCCCCCGCACCCGGGCCCGGTTCGACGCGGGTTACCGCACGCACACCGGCCACGGCCACATTCACGGTGCGAACCTGGCCGTTCGCGCCGGCGACTACTGGGCCAGCGGCGGCTTCGCAGCACTGCCGAGCGGGGAGGACGTCGAGTTGATCCGCCGACTGCAGCACCGCCGCGTGCCGATCACCTGGGCGGCCGACCTCGCCGTGTGGACCGCGGCGCGGCTGCATGGGCGGGCACCGCGGGGTTTCGCCGACCACCTGCGCAGTTTGCACGACGCCGAGGCACGGATCCGGTGACCACGCCGGGCGAGCGCGTGCGCCGCATGTCCGAGAACGGCGACCTGGACCTGCCGTTGCCCGGTTCGGGACGCACCTGGGACCGATTCACCAGCCTCGCCGCGATCGCGCGTGACGACACCGTCGTCGGCCGGCTCGTGGAGGCGCACACCGACGCCGTCGCAATCCTGGCCGAGTTGCACGGGCCCGCGCCGAAACCCGGACAGGTGTGGGGCGTGTGGGCGGCGGAACCACCCGAACCGGTGCTGCGTGCCGTCCCCGACGGCGACCGGCACCTGCTCGACGGGCGCAAGCCGTGGTGCTCGGGAGCCTCGATCTGCGACCACACGCTGGTCACCGCACGCGTCGGCGACGACCGGGCACTGTTCGCGGTGGACCTAACCGGCGCGAGCGCGCATCCCGTCCCGGACACCTGGCACGCCGTGGGAATGGCCGAAAGCGATTCCGGAGCAGTCGACTTCGACTCGACACCGGCCATCGCGGTCGCCGCGCCGGGGGAGTATCTCACCCGACCCGGATTCTGGCACGGCGCCGTCGGGGTGGCGGCGTGCTGGTACGGCGCCGCCTGCGGCGTCGCGGACCCGTTGCTGCGACGGGTCCGCTCGGGTCGCGCGGACCCCCACACAGCCGCCCACCTCGGGGCGGTGACGGCCGCGTTGCTCGCGGCCCGGGAGTCATTGCGGCACGCGGCCATCGAGATCGACACGGATCCCCTCGACCGCCGCGGCCGGTCACGGATCCTCGCGCGCAGCGTCCGGGCCGTCGTCGAGGACGCGGCGACCCAGGTGCTCGACCGGGTCGGTCGCGCCCTCGGCGCCGCCCCACTGTGCGCCGACGCTGCCCATGCCCACCGCGTCGCGGACCTCACGGTGTATCTGCGACAGAGCCACGCCGAACGCGACCTCGCCGACCTCGGCCGCGACGTCGCCGAAGCCGCGGGCGACCCATGGTGATGCCGCTGACGCAGACCCCGCCGGACGACCCGGGCACCGCCGAGGACGACTGGCAGCGGTGGGGCACCCGGTTTCCCGACCTCGACCTGCGCGAGTGCAAACGGCTGGTGGTGGTCGCGCCGCACCCCGACGACGAGACGGTCGGCGTCGGCGGGCTGATGGCGACCTGCGTCGAACACCGGATCCCGGTCGCACCGGTGGCGGTCACCGACGGTGAGGCCTCGCACCCCGACTACCCGCCCTGGCCGCCGCCCACGCTGGCCCGGATGCGGATCGCCGAGATGCATGGGGCGCTCACGACGCTCGGCGTCGCGGCGGCACCGGTTCGGCTCGGCCTGCCCGACGGCGACGTCGCCGGGCACCAACCAGCGCTCGCCACGGCGCTGACGAATCTGTTGTCCGACGCGCCCGCGGACACCTGGTGCGCCGCCACTTGGCGCGGCGACGGTCACCCCGATCACGACGCGGTCGGTCGCGCCGCCGCCATCGCGTGCCGCGCGGCCGACGTCCGGCTGCTCGAATACCCCATCTGGATGTGGCATTGGGCCCGGCCGGGCGATCCGTCGATCCCGTGGGCACATGCCCGGTCGGTCCCGCTGACGCCGCAGAGTCACCTGGCCAAGCTGACCGCGATCCGAAGCTTCCGCAGCCAGACCGAGCCGCCACCGGCGGCACCCGACCTGCCGCCCGTGCTGCCGGGCCACATACTCGCGCACTGGCGGCGACCGCACGAGACGGTGTTCGCGTGAACAGTGTCGACGTCAACGACGGGCCGGGAAATCGACTGCCCGACTCCTACTTCCGGCGGATGTACCGGGACTGCCCGGACCCCTGGGGATTTGCGTGGCGCTGGTACGAGCAGCGGAAGTACGCGCTGACCGTGGCCGCCCTGCCCCGTGCGCGGTTCCGGCGCGCGCTCGAGCCGGGGTGCTCGATCGGCGTGCTCACCGCACTGCTGGCCCGACGCTGCGACGAGATCGTGGCCACCGACGTCGTCGAGGACGCGCTCGCCGCGGCGCGGACCCGGATCGCCGCGACCCCCGACGCCGGACGGGTCGAATGCCGAACCTGGGCGTTCGGGTCGGCGTGGGGGTCGCTCGGGCGGTTCGACCTGATCGTGCTCAGCGAGGTCGCCTACTACCTGCACGCCGACGCATTACGGGCGGCGCTCGAGACCGCCGTCGACCACCTCGAACCGGGCGGCACGCTGGTGTGCGTGCACTGGCGCCACCCCGCGCCGGACTATCCCCTCACCGGCGACGAGGTGCACCGCATAGTGCACGCCACCGACGTGCTCAGCCCGCTCGCCACCTACGGCGACGACGATTTCCGCCTCGACGTCTTCACCCGCGGTCCGGCAATCTCCGTCGCCACGGCCGACGGTGTGCTGGGGTAATACCGCAAAGGCGAGTCCATAGAGAGCCGTCTGGCCCTTTCGTCCGTTCGCGCGGTGCGGAAGAGTCGGGGCGGGACCGAATCAGACGCGAGTGACGGAAGGCTGACAGAGTTGACTACAGACCCGAAGTCGACAACAGATTCGCGGCCGATCGTGGCCGCAGTGGACGGATCAGGGATGGCCACGCAGGCGTCCCGCTGGGCAGCGGCGCTGGCCGGCAAGCTGGACGCACCGCTCGAACTGCTGACCGTGCTGCCCGACCGGGGCTTCGTGCTCGCCGAGATGGCGACGCTCGGTCAGGTTCCGGTGTTCGCGGAGGCGGAGAAGGAGGCGGAAGAGCGCCTCGATGCTGCAAAGGCGGACCTGAAGTCGCAGCATCCCGACGTCGAGATCGCCACCGCCACGGCCTCCGGGTCCGCCGTGCGCGCCCTGATCGACGCCAGTCGCAACGCCCGGCTCCTCGTCATCGGCGCCTCCGGTGTGGGCCTGGTCGAATCCACCCTGGTCGGCTCGACGACGATCCGTGTCTCGGGCCGCGCGCTCTGCCCGGTCGCCGTCTGGCGCGGGGAGTCGAGCACGCTCGACAATCGGCCGATCGTCGTCGGCGTCGACGGCAGCGAGTCGAGTGAGATCGCGGCCGCGACCGCCTTCGATATCGCGTCGCGCGCCGGCGCAACCGTGGTCGCGGTGCGCTCCTACTCGAGCCGACGCCCGATCGGCGAGGTCACGATCCCGAACATGGTCGACTGGAACGCCGTCGAGAAGTCCGAGAACGAGGCACTGCAGGCGAACCTCGCCCTGCTCGTCGAGCAATACCCGGACGTCAACGTCACCGAGATCGTTGCGCAGGTCAACCCCGCCCGATTGCTGCTCGAGAGCGCCGGGAACGCGCAACTGATCGTGGTCGGCAGCCGCGGACTCGGGCACATCGTCGGCGGCCTGTTCGGGTCGACGAGCCAGAACCTGCTGCACCGTGCGCCCTGCCCGATCGTCATCTGCCGCGACCTCGCCGAATAAGCCTCAGCCGGTCGCCGCCTGCGCCAGGACGGCGCGGGCGCGTTCGGCGACCGGCAGGTCGACGAACTCGCCGGTGGGTAGTTGGACGGCGTCGCCGCCGGCGGCCTCGAAGGCGTCGATCACCTGCTGGGCCCAGTGCAGTTCGTCGTCGTCGGGTCCGAACGCGGCGTGGATGGTGGGGAGTTGGCGGGGGTGGATCGCGGACTTGCCGTAGAGGCCGAGGTCTCGGCTGGCCTTGGCCTGGCGGCGTAGTCCGTCGTCGTCGTGAATGTGGGGGTGGACGCTGTCGATCGGGGGTGCGATGCTCGCGGCGCGGCACGCCACGACGAGGTGCGAGCGCGCGTAGTCCAGCGGGGCACCGCCCGAGGCCACGCCGAGGTCGCGTTGCAGGTCGATGCCGCCGAGGGCGAGGTGGGTGACGGTGGGTTCGGAGGCGATCGCGAGTGCGTTGACCACGCCGAGCGCGCTCTCGATCGCGCACAGCAGGGGTTTGCCGGGTGCGCGCTCGGCGACCCAGCGAACGTCGGCGACGGTCTCGACCTTCGGGATCCGGATCCCGAACGCACTGTCCCCGACCGCGGCCAGATCGGCTGCGGCAGTGTCGTTCTGCGAGCCGTTGATCCGGACCCAGGCCGGGTTTGCCGGCAGCGCGTCGGCCACCATCGCGCGGGCGCGTGCCTTGGCGTCCGGTGGGACGGCGTCCTCGAGGTCGAGGATCACCGCGTCCGCGCCGGCGTCGAACACCTTGGCGAGCAGTTTCGGGTTGTGTCCGGGGGCGAACAGATAGCTGCGGTGCATCAGAGCACTCCCTGGTCTCGCAGTTGGGCGATGCGGGCGGGGTCGAGGCCGAGCCGCTCCGCGTAGACGGTGTCGTTGTCCTGGCCGAGGCGGCGTCCGGCGAACCGGATCTCACCGGGGGTGTCCTGCATGCGGAACATGAGGTTCTGCATCTTGAGTGGACCGAGGTCCTCGTCGTCGACGGTGACGAACGATTCGCGCGCCTGCACGTGCGGGTCGGCCATGAGTTGCTCGACGTCGTAGATCGGGGCAAGAGCGGCGCCGACGCGCTCGAACTCGGCCGTGACATCGGCGAGTGGGCGGGCCTCGATCCATTTGGCGACGGCGTCGTCGAGCAGGTCGCTGTTGCGGGCACGTTCGCCGGCGGAGGCGAACCAGGGTTCCTCGACGAGGTCGTCGCGGCCGACGAGGCGCATGACTCGTTCGGCGACGGAGGTGGCGCTGGCCGAGATGGCCACCCAGCGGCCGTCTTTGGTGAGGTAGGTGTTGCGGGGTGCGTTGTTGGGGGAGCGGTTGCCGTGGCGTCCCGCGATCGCCCCGAGTTGGTCGAAGGCGCTCGGGCCCGGCCCCAGTATCCCGACGAGCGGTTCGAGCAGTGACATGTCGATGACCTGGCCCTGCCCGTCCCCGCCGGCCGAATCACGGTGGTAGAGCGCGGTGGCGACGGCGTACGCGCCGGTGATCCCGGCCACGCCGTCGGCGAGGCCGAACGGGGGTAGGGTGGGCGGTCCGTCTTCGGTGCCGGTCTGGTGAGCGAACCCGCTCATCGCCTCGGCGAGGGTGCCGAACGCGCGCCGGGTCGCATACGGTCCGGTCTGGCCGAACCCGGTGACCCGCAGCACAACCAGGCGTGGGTTCGCCGCGCGCAGCGAGTCGGGTCCCAGGCCCCATTTCTCCAGCACGCCGGGCCGGAAGTTCTCGACGATCACGTCGGCATCGGCGGCCAGCTCGCGCAGCATCTGCTGGCCCTCGGGGGTGTTCAGGGCGAGGGTGATGCATTGTTTGTTGCGGGAGATGACTTTCCACCACAGGCCGTGGCCATCCTTGCTGGCGCCGTGGGTTCGGGCGGGGTCGCCCACCGGATGTTCGATCTTGATCACCTCGGCGCCCATGTCGCCGAGCAGCATCGCGGTGATCGGCGCGGCGTAGACGGTGCTGATGTCGAGCACGCGGATGCCGTGCAGCGGGCCGCGGCGGTGCTCGGTAGTGGTCGTGGCGGTGTGGTCAACGGGCATCGGCACTCCTGGTGTCGCTGTCGGTCGGGATGGGGGGCGGGTCCTGGCTACAACGGCATGAACCCGGGGAGCGGCTACGTGGCTACACAGAGGCGGTCGGTTTCACGTCGAACGCGGTGGCGAGAGCGACGATCTTCTGGGCACGTCCGAGGCGGGGCAGGTCGCTGCCGTCGCGCACGACCTGTCCGCGGGCGTCGAAGTCGGCCAGGAAGCGGTGCGCCCAGTCGACGTCGGAGCCGGTCGGGCTGATCGCCTCGTTGACGACGGCGGTCTGCTCGGCGTGCAGACAGAGTTTTCCGGTCAGGCCGAGCGAGACGGTGACCGCGGACTGCTCGCGCAGTACCGGGTGGCTCGTGCCCACCGTCGGACCGTCGATCGGTCCGGGCAGCCCACCGATCCGGCTGGCGACGACCAGTCGCGACCGCGGATAGGCCATCGCGAGATCGTCGGCGCTGGCGCCGGTGTCGCGGCGGTAGTCCCCGCTGCCGAAGGCGAGCCGGAAGGTGCCGCGGGCGCGGGCGATCGCCGGGGCTTCCTCGATGCCGAGTGCTGATTCGATCAACGCAATGACCGGGGTTGCACCGCCAAGGCGGTCGAACGTCTCGCTGACCTGCTCCGCACTCTCCGTCTTCGCCAGCACCACGCCCGCCAGGCCCGGCAGGCCCTGCAGTCGGTCGACATCGTGGGACCAGAACGGCGTGGTGCGGTCGTTGATTCGCACCCATGCCGACGCCGAACCCAGCCAGTCCGCGACCGCAGCGCGCGCCGCCGGCTTGGACCCGGGATCGACCGCGTCCTCGATATCGAGCACTACCTGATCCGCCTGCGACGCCGCGGCGCCGGCGAACGTCTCTGCATGCGCCGCGTTCACCAGCAACCAGGACCGGGAGATGCACGCCTCGATCGGGCGAGCCGCAACTGCCGTGTGTTGTGTCATAAGCCTTCTCCGTTGTGCTGCGTTCTACATCGGCCGAACGCAATGAATCCTGCGGGTAAGGCCTCGAAAGGTCACGAATTCGGACGCATCGGAACTAGAGTTCTTTGTGTTCGCCGTTTCGTCGGTGTCACCGCTTTCGAAACCCGCTGGGCGCGTTCACAACGACCAAAACAATCAGTACCTACGCAACCGTGACTCGGACCACCCCGGCGTTGAACACTTCTGTCATTGCGATCACACCGTGACGCAACACACGCAGACAGGAGTGGCAATGCTCGTAGCACTCGGCTTCCTCATGGTGGCGGTGTTCATGTATCTGATCATGTCCAAGCGGGCCACGCCCGTGGTCGGACTGATCGCTGTCCCGGTCGCGTTCGGTGTGGCCGCGGGTGCAGGTTTCGGCATCGGCGACATGATCACCGACGCGATCAAGGCGCTGGCGCCGACCGCCGCGCTGTTGTTCTTCGCGATCATCTTCTTCGGGATCATGATCGACGTCGGATTGTTCGACCCGCTGGTCAAGCAGATCCTGCGCCTGGTCCGCAACGACCCGATGAAACTGGTCGTCGGTACCGCGGTGCTCGCCATGGTGGTCTCGCTCGACGGCGACGGATCCACCACGTTCATCATCGTCACGTCCGCGATGCTGCCGCTGTATCTGAAACTGAAGGTCAGCCCGGTCGTGCTCACCGTGGTCGCGGGTCTGTCGAACGGCGCGATGAACATCATCCCGTGGGGCGGTCCCACGGTCCGCGCGGCGGCCGCGCTCGACGTCTCGCCGTCCGACGTGTTCGTCCCGATGGTGCCGTCGATGATCGTCGGTTGCGCCATCGTGCTGCTGTTCGCGGTGCACCTGGGCGTGATGGAGCGTCGCCGCATCGGCAAACTGGTGCTGACGTCGGAGCCGATGCTGGCCGGCGTGGGCGGCGGTCGCGGGCCTGTCGGTGGCGGTGACGTGCCCCGCTCCGGTGGCGCCGGTGGCGGCACCGATGCCGAGGCGAACGACTTCATCGGTGGCCTCGACGCGAACCGCCCGACGCTGCGGCCGAAGCTGCTGTGGTTCAACGCGGCCCTGACCGTCGGCCTGCTGACCGTCCTGGTGATCGACGTGCTGCCGATCCCCGTGCTGTTCATGATCGCCGCCGCGATCGCGTTGGCCGTCAACTTCCCGCAGGTGAAGCAGCAGCAGGAGGCCATCACTCGGCACTCGTCGAGCATCGTCTCGGTGGTCGCGATGGTTTTCGCCGCCTCGGTGCTGACCGGCGTCTTCCAGGGCACGGGCATGGTCGAGGCGATGGCGCAGTGGCTGGTCGAGGTCATCCCGGCGTCGATGGGCTCGCACCTGGCCGTCATCACGGGTGTACTGAGCCTGCCGTTCACGTTCTTCATGAGCAACGACGCCTTCTACTTCGGGGTGATGCCGGTGCTCGCCGAGACCGCCGCCACCTACGGCATCGAGCCCGTCGAGATGGCCCGCGCCTCGATCACCGGGCAGACCTTCCACATGCAGAGCCCGCTGGTGCCGGCGATCCTGCTGCTGGTGTCGCTCGCCGGTGTCTCGCTGGCCGACCATCACCGCAAGGTCCTGTGGCGGGCCGCGGTCGTGTCGCTCTCGATGCTGGTCGTCGGGGTGGCGCTGGGGCAGATTCCGTTCTGATCTGAGTTACCGACCGGTGCGCGGCGGTCGAGGAGCACTCGCTCCTCGGCCGCCGTTCGGCGTTCTGGAGCAGGCCACGGTGGCGAT
>DATDBL010000347.1:0-28045 GCA_036524855.1 Aldersonia sp.
GATCAATTCCGCGAGCGCCGCCCCGTCGGTGACGTCGAGGGACCGCGCGATCACCGATCCGGTGTGCTCCCGCAGGCGCGTCGCCGCCTCGTCGAGCCGTCCCTGGTCGCGGCCGCAGATCGCGACCTGCGCGCCCCGCGAGGCGAGCAACTCTGCTGTGGCCAGGCCGAGCCCGGCCGATCCGCCGGTGACGATCACGCGCATGCCGTCGTACTCACGCTCCATGGTGGGTCTCCTCCGCGTCGAGGCGGCTGTCGTCGAAGGTCACGTCGACAGTGCCGATATGTGGATAGTGGGCAACATACGTGCCGCGCTGTGCCCGGATGGGCGGTGTAAAGGTGCCGCTGGCCACGACCGTGCCAACCGGCAGGTCCACGCCGTGACGCCGTGCCGCGGCGATCAGCCACGCCAGCGCCGCGAGTAGTGATCCGTAGGCGTTGGTGGCGCGACCGCGCGACACCGCCCCGTCGGGATGGCGCACCTCGACCGTGAGGGCGTCGATGTCGGCGGCCGACGACCGTGTCCAGTCGGCGCCGGCGACGACGAAACCCGCGACCGCGTTGTCGGCGACCAGTCCCCCGAGCGTGAGGTTCGGTAGTTCTCCCGGAGGCCACCACTCCCGGAACCGGGAGGTGGGCACCTCGAGTCCCGCCGCGACCTCCACGCAGTCGGCGAGTTCGTCGCCCGGATCCGGCACCCGGATGAGACGCAGCAGCAGTTCCGGTTCGACGAGGGGGTCGTTCGCGCCGGCGAGATCGATGCGCGCTCCCGCCGCGAGCAGGTGCGCGTCCGTCAACACGCCGTAGACCGGTTCGCTGGCACCGATCAGGTCACGGTCGGCCGCGCCGGTGCAGCTGATCTTGAAACCGGCCCGACGCACGCCCCACCGTCGGGCCAGGCGGTCGATCACCTCGTGCTGCAGCCGGTAGGCCCGCTCGAGCGGCAGTGCGTTGAGCCCGTCGGGAATCGGAGCCGTCGTGGCGCCCGCCGAGTCCGGCTCGCGGTACGCGGTACAGACGGTGTCGGAGAGAGTCACGCGGCCTCCGCCCAGTCCAACAACTCGGCCACGCCCGTGTCCGGCAGCGGTACCCGCATGGTGGCCGCGATCTCGCCACGCACCTCGAGATAGCCGCGCAGGTTGCGCAGCTTCACGTCGTCGTAGCCACGGACCTGCGCCACCGCGCCGAGCAGGTCGCAGGCCTGCCAGTAGGTTTCGACCTCGAGGCGCGAGCGTACGGCCGCGACGAGTCCGACGTAGTCGTCGATCAGGGCGCGCTCGATGCGGCGCATCAGGGTGTACCCGAACGGGTCGGCGTGGGTGCCGCGCACGACCTTCATTGTGGCGAGCCCGGCGAACGCCGGCTTGAACCACGGCCCGACCGTGATCTTTCGTTTCATGCCGAGGGATTTCAGCACCGGCGGGTGCAGCTTCCAGGAGACCTTGGCGCCGGGTCCGAACTCCCGCTCGATCGCGGCCCGCGCGGACTGCAGGCGGTGCAGCCGAGCCACCTCGTATTCGTCCTTGTAGGCCATGAGCCGGTGCAGTTGCTCGGCGACGATCGTCGTCGCACGCAGGTCGGTGTCCCCGACCGCCCGGTCACGTCGGGCGAAGTCGGCCACGACGCGCAGGTATTCCTCGGCGTAGCGGCGGTTCTGGTAGGCGACCAGATCGCGGTACCGCAGCGACAGCGTGTGCGTGAGCGCGGGCGGCAACCCGAGCGCGCTCACCGCCGGCACCGGTTCGGCGTCCGACGTGCCGGTGTCGATCAGATCGTCGACGAGGGCCGGGTTCGCCGCAAGCGCCCGTCCCCAGGCGAAGGCGTTGAGGGTCTGCTCCACGGCAACTCCCTGCCGACGGATCGCCTCCGCTATCGATGCGGGCGCGAGCGGCAGCGCACCGGTCTGCACGGCGACGCCGAGGAGAACGGCGTTGCCCGCCATGTGATTGCCGGTCACGGCCTGCGCGAGTGCCTGCGCGTCCAGGTAGCGGTTCGCCCCGCCGCGACTGGTGGCGTCCACGGTGTGGCGGATCTGGGTCAGTGTCGGGTACGGAATCGACGGATCGATCGCCATCTGCGCGGTCGGCGCGACGCTCGTGCTGGCCACCACGACCGACCGCCGCGCCGCCAGCGGCGCGAGGTTCTCCGGCGTCATCAGCGTCAGCAGGTCGAACGCGAGCACGAGATCGGCACCACCGGCGTCGATCCCCGCCGTCGGTTCGGGTGTGCCCTCGGCGTGGATCAGGATCTGCGAGACCACGGGCCCGGCCTTGACGGTGTTACCGGTCAGATCCAGCGTGCGTGCACGGCGGCCCTCGATCATCGCGGCTTCGGCCACGACGGCGCTGACGGAGACGACGCCGGTGCCACCGATGCCGGTCATGTGGACGGCAAACCGCGAGAAGTCCGCGTGCACAGGCTCGGTCACCGCCGGCGGTTGCTTCGCGGCGACGGTGGGTCGGGTGGCGTTGCGGGTGTCGACCTCCATGAACGACGGGCAGTCCCCGTCCAGGCACGAGTAGTCGACGTTGCACGAGGACTGGTGGATCGTCGTCTTGCGTCCGAACTCGGTCTCGACGGGTTGGACGCTCAGGCACTGCGACTTCGCGTTGCAGTCGCCGCAGCCCTCACACACCCGGTCGTTGATCGCGACCCGGGTGGTGGGACGGGTGCCCTTGTCCTTCCACCGTCGGCGCCGATCGGCGGCACACTGCTGATCGTGGATCAACACGGTCACGCCGGGGACGCGTGCCAATTCTTCCTGCGCCGCTACGATTTCGTCGCGCGGACGCACCTTGACCCCGCGCGGGAGGCGCACCCACCGGTACTTCGCCGGGTCGTCGGTGGTGATGACGACCTTGCGCACTCCTTCGGCGAGCAGGTTGCGGACGAGATCCGGCACCGACATCCCACCCGAAATATCTTGTCCCCCGGTCATTCCGACGGTGCCGTTGAGGAGGATCTTGTAGGTCATCGTCGCGCGGGCCGCGACCGCCCAGCGGATCGCCAGGCTCGCGGAATGGTGGAAGGTGCCGTCGCCGACGTTCTGGATGATGTGGTTCGTCGTGACGAACGGCGCCATGCCGATCCACTGGGCGCCCTCACCGCCCATCTGGGTGTAGCCGGAGATGTCGCCGTACTCGTCGCGGTCGACGAGCAGGCCGAGCAGGTGGCACCCGATGCCGGCGCCGACCTTCGCGTCGAGGGGAGCCTTGAGGCCGGTGCTGTGCGGGCACCCGCTGCAGAAGAACCCCGTGCGTGCCGTGGTGAGCGGGAGCAGCGTGCGCGGACCGGCAGGCCGCGCGGCAGCGGGTGCGATTATGCCCGCCACTCCGAGGTCGGAGAGCACCCGACGCAGCGTCGTCGCCACCAGGTCGACGGTGAACTCGCCGTGATCAGGCAGAATCGCGCGCGTGGGGTCCGACTTGCCGAGAACCACTGGCGCACCGGCACGTCCGTAGAGCGCGTCCTTGATCGCGGCCTCGAGGAACGGTCGCTTCTCCTCGACGACGACGATCGTCTCCAGTCCGTCGGCGAATTCGGCCCATTCGGCGGCCGCGATCGGGAACAGCAGCGACACCTTCTTCACGCGGCAACCGGCGCGCTCGAGTGCGTTGTCGTCGAGCCCGAGCTTGTCCAGCGCAGCCCGCAGGTCGTAATAGGTCTTGCCCGGCGCGACGATCCCGATGCTCGCCCCCGGCGCGGGCACGACAACGGGGTTCAGGTCGTTGAGGCGTGCGTACTCGGCCGCGACCTGCTGGCGCACCGCGAGATCGCGTTCCGCGGCCACCATCGCGATGCCGGCGTCGTCGAGGCGTAGCTGCGGCACGAAAGTCGTTCCGTCCGACTGCACGCGCGGCAGGATGGGGAACACGTCCGCGGAGTCGACGACGCCCGATCCGTCCGCGACGGCGGTGACCATCTTCAGCGTCGTCCACAGTCCGCTCACCCGTGAAAGGGCGTAGGCGTGCAGGCCGAGGTCGACGATCTCCTGCGCGGTGCCCGGGAAGAACACCGGGATACCCCAGCTCGTCAGGGTCGGGACACTGTCGCTCGGATACACCGTCGCGTTGGGCTTGGGGTCGTCGCCGGCTACGAGGACTACCCCGCCGTGTCGCGCCGTGCCGCGCATGTTGCCGTGGTGCAGCGCATCTCCCGCGCGGTCGACACCGGGAGCCTTGCCGTACCACATCGCGAACACGCCGTCGACGAGCGCGTCGTCGGATTCGGTGACGGTCTGGCTGCCCCACACGGCCGTGGCCGCGAGTTCCTCGTTGAGGCCGGGCCGATGGTGGATCCCGAGCGTCGCGAGTGCCTCCTTGTCCCGTTCGAGCAGGTCGTGCAGCTTGGCGACCGGCGATCCCGGGTACCCGGACACGAACCCTCCGGTGCGCAACCCCGCCCGACGGTCGAGCCGGGCCTGCTCGGTGAGGATCCGCGCCAGCGCCTGCATTCCGGTCAGGCGCTGCGCGGTCGATTCCGGCTCGGACGGCGGTGCGGGCAGCGGCAGATCGACGATCTGAGTCATGGTTGGGGAAGCCTTTCAGGTGCTGTCGCGGTTCAGGACGCGGCCGAATACGCCGTGCTGGGTGCGGATTCGCCGTCGACGCGGGTGGGAGCGGTTTCGCGCGCACCCCGCGCGCAGAGCAGCGAGACGATCCCGAGACCGACCATGTACAGCGCGATCGACCAGCTACCGCCGGTCCATTCGAGCAGGAACAACGCAACCATCGGGGCGGTACCGGCTACGATGGCCGTGCAGGCCTGGTAGGCCAGATTCACTCCCGTGCAACGCACTTCGGGTGGAAACAATTCGGCGAACCAGGATGCCTCGACTTGGTTGCACATGAACTGGGCAGTCAACCCGATGAACAGCCCGACCGTGATCAACACGCCCGTGCCGGTGTCGACGAGCCAGAACATCGGGAATGCACCCACGATCAGAACGACGCAACCGGCGAGAAAGACCGTGCGTCGACCCACGCGGTCGGCCGCGATTCCGAACGTCCAACTCGTCGCGAGAATGGCGACATAGGCGACACCGATCGCAAGCATCATCGTCGTCGTGGGGATCTCCAGTCGTACAACAGCGTACGACAGCATGAAGGTCGCGACGATCTGCGCGGTGGCCGCGGTGCCGACGTGCGCGCCGAAGACCCGCAGCACGACCCGCCACTGCGCTCGCAGGGTGCGCACGATGGGCGTCCTGGCGCTCTGCTGGGCTGCGATGTCCTTGAACACGTCGGTCTCGTCGACGCGCATCCGCAGGAACAGCGCCAGCGCGATCAGAGCAACGCTGGCGATGAACGGAACTCGCCACCCCCAATCGAGGAACTGCGCCTCGGACATACTCGCCTTCAGCAGGAGCGTGAGCCCGAGCCCGGTGAGGAACCCGATGCCCGACGCGTAGGCGACGAAGCTGGTGTAGAACGCGCGGCGGTTGGCCGGCGCGTGCTCGAGAATGAGCGTCGTCGCCCCCGACCACTCGCCGCCGAGTGCGATCCCCTGCACGATGCGCAGAACGATCAGCAGTATGGGAGCGAACACGCCGATCGTGGCGTAGGTGGGCAGGAATCCGATCAGGGCCGTCGCCAGGCCCATGAGGAGCATCGATGCGACGAGCATCGGTCGCCGGCCGTACCGGTCGCCGTAGTAGCCGAGCAGCACGCCACCCAGCGGCCGGGCCAGGAAGCCCGCCGCGAACGTGCCCAGCGAAGCGATCATCGCCTGCACCGGCTCGAGGTTGGCGAAGAACAACGTGTGGAAGACCGTCGACGCCATCAGGGCGAAGACCATGAAGTCGAACCACTCGATGACGGTGCCGACCATGCCGGTCACGGTTGCGCGGCGCACCATCGCGAGGTCGATGACGGGGTCGGGGGGCTGCGGTTCACGGGAGTGTGTCGTCACGAAGGTCTCTCCTCGTCGATCTGGTGTCGGTGAGTTGGGCAGCGCGACGTCGGAACGCTCGGCCGGACTCGGCCGGAAGGCTGTTTCTCGTTCCTGTGTGGCGCAGCTCATACAGCATCTCACCGGGCCCATCGGCTCCGACATTGACGAACGCGAGATCTTCGACCGCTCAATTCGTGGATTTCACGAAACGCGCGTCAGAGAGACGCCGCGCTCTCCGGACTGCCGCCATCGGCCTCCGCGAGCGTCACCGTAATCCTCGAGGCTGCGAGTCCGTCGGGGGTGAAGACGTCCCACCCGGTGAGCTGGGCCCATCGATCGAGCCGGTACTTGGCGGTGTTCGGGTGGATGTGCAGGCGTCCCGCGGTCGCGGTGACCGAGAAGCGGGAGACGAGGAACGCGCTGACCGCCGCGGCGAGGTGGGGGTTCTCCCGCGCCACCGTGAGCCCGGTCGCGACCAGGTAGGCGATGCGGTGTGGTTGCGAGACGAGCAACGCGGCCGGCCACTCCTCGGTGAAGTCGACGACGGGGCGCGACGGGGTGCAGGCGGCGAGCGCGGAGGCCGCGTCCGCGAGGCTGGCCGCGGCGCCGCCGATCCCACTGCCTCGTGTACCGATTCCGACACGGACGTCGAGCAGGTCGCGAAGCATCGCCGCCGTGGCGTTCGCGTCGATGTTCTGGCCGATCACAACGGCACGCTCGGCGGTGTCGAGCGCGCAGTGCGCCGGCGTTCCGGTGAGCCGGTCGTTGACCACGTCGACCGCTGCCGCGGTCGTCGGGTCGGTGCAGAGCGACTGAAAGTCGCCGCGCGGGTCGAATCCGAGCGCCGTCGCCACCGCCGAGACCTGCTGGACGGGCGGCGCGTCCGAGTGAAGCAGCGATACCAGCCGGGAACGCATCTCCTGCCGGTTGATCTGGGCCCGGGCCGTTTCGGCAGAATGCGCCACCGCGAATGCCGAACTCGAGCGGTGCACCCAGGTCCACAACAGCGAAACCTCGTGGGAGAGTTCCGAGGTCACCTCCGGACCTTGCCGGATCGCCCGCGTCAGCAGGTAGTTCCACAACTCGCGGTAGACGACGTGGTAGCCCTCGATCGCGTCGACGAGCGGGATACCGAAGCTCGCCCGGTCGCGCCCGATCGTCTCGGCATGACGCAGAGCCTCGGGCGTGGGCTGGGTGCCGTCGCGGAGCCCGGTGACGATCATGGATACGCCGTAGCGGCTGTCGGTTCGGTGCCGCTCGAGCGGAAAGCTCGCGTACGACGGGGCGTTGCGCCGGATCGCGGTGACGACGTCGTCGGTGAGCTCGTCGCAGTTCGCTGCCACCTCGTCCCACAACGCGACAATCGCCGGGCTCCGGGGTCTCGGGGATTTCACCATATACCACCTGTATCTATCGCGATCGGCACTGGTCGGATTGCGATGGTATGTGAGATCCGCGAGGTGAAGCGAACTCGACGAGGCCCGGGCGTCGCCACCTGTCTGGCGTTTGTCCGATGTTCGGATCGCGAACATGTATCCGAAGGGGTCCTAGGTAGTCCTAGGCATTTACCCGGTGTGACTCGAACCACAAGCCTGGCAGGGTTGGGGTCATCGCTCGACGGACAGCCCCGTTCAGCACACCGGGTTGATCACCCGCGGACCTCTGGAGGACACTCGATGACCGAAACCCTGGACCATGTGCGCAACACCCTCTCCGACGCCCTGATCGAAGACCCGCAGGCGGGTCGCCATCAGGTCCGTCGAGAGGTCTTCACCGACGAGGAGATCTTCGAACTCGAGATGAAGCACATCTTCGAGGGCAACTGGGTCTACCTGGCGCACGAGAGCCAGATTCCGAACGTCGGGGACTACTTCACCACCTACATCGGCCGCCAGCCCATCGTGATCACCCGCGACAAGGCAGGCGAGCTCAACTGCCTGATCAACGCGTGCAGCCACCGCGGCGCGATGCTGTGCCGGCGCAAGACCGACAACCGCACCACCTTCACCTGCCCCTTCCACGGCTGGACCTTCAACAACACGGGCAAGCTGCTCAAGGTCAAGGACCCGCGCGGCGCCGGCTACCCCGAGCAGTTCAACACCGAGGGCAGCCACGACCTCACCAAGGTCGCGCGTTTCGAGAACTACCGCGGCTTCCTGTTCGGCAGCCTCAACCCGGACGTGCCGCCGCTCGAGGAGCACCTCGGTGACACCACCAAGATCATCGACATGACGGTCGACCAGTCCCCCGAGGGCCTCGAGGTGCTGCGCGGCGCGTCGACTTACACCTACGACGGCAACTGGAAGCTGCAGGCGGAGAACGGCGCCGACGGTTACCATGTTTCGGCCGTGCACTGGAACTACGCCGCCACCACTGCCCGCCGCACCGCGGGTGAGTCGGCCAACGAGACCAAGGCGATGGACGCCGGCACCTGGGGCAAGCAGGGCGGCGGCTACTACTCCTTCGAGCACGGCCACCTGCTGCTGTGGATGTGGTGGGGCAACCCGGAGGACCGTCCGCTCTACCCGCGCAAGGACGAACTCGCCGCCGAGTTCGGCGAGAAGAAGGCCGAATTCATGGTCGGGGCGTCGCGCAACCTGTGCCTGTACCCGAACGTGTACCTGATGGACCAGTTCTCCTCGCAGATCCGCCACTTGCGGCCCATTTCCGTGGACAAGACCGAGGTGACGATCTACTGCATCGCGCCGAAGGGCGAGAGCGCCGAGGCCCGCGCCAACCGGATCCGTCAGTACGAGGACTTCTTCAACGCGACCGGCATGGCCACACCGGACGACCTCGAGGAATTCCGCTCCTGCCAGAAGACCTACCTGGCCACGGCCGCCCCGTGGAACGACATGAGCCGCGGCGCCACGCACCAGCTCAACGGCCCCGACGAGGTCGCCACCGACCTCGGCATGAAGCGGATCCTCTCCAGCGGTGCCCGCACCGAGGACGAGGGCCTGTACCCGATCCAGCACGGCTATTGGCTCGAGCAGATGAACAAGGCCGTCAGCTCCGAATCGGCAGCCGCCGAAGAACCCAAGTGAGGACGACGACATCATGACGACCGCACTGGAATTGACCCAGACCGACATCGAGGCGTTCCTCTACAAGGAGGCCCGCCTGCTCGACGACCGCGAGTTCGAGGCGTGGCTCGAGTGCTACCACCCGCAGGCCGAGTACTGGATGCCCGCATGGGACGACAACGGCGAACTCACCACCGACCCGCAGCGCGAGATCTCGCTGATCTACTACCCGAACCGAGGCGGGCTCGAGGACCGGGTGTTCCGCATCCGCACCGACCGTTCGTCGGCGACCTCGCTGCCCGAACCGCGCACCGGCCACAACATCACCAACGTCGAGGTGCTCGACCGCCGCGACGGCGAGATCGACCTGCGCCACAATTGGGTGTCGCTGTACTTCCGCTACAACACCACCGACATCTACTACGGCACGACCTTCGTCACGCTCGACGTCACCGGGCCCGCACCGCTGATCCGCAAGCGCAAGATCGTACTGAAGAACGACTACATCCACCACATCATCGACGTCTACGTCATTTAGCCCAAACGAGAAAGCCCGAAAGGAAGCACAGCCCATGAGCTTTCAAGTGGCATTGAGTTTCGAAGACGGGGTCACCCGCTTCATCAAGGTCAATCCGAACGAGACGGTCGCGGACGCGTCGTACAAGGCCCGGATCAACATCCCGCTCGACTGCCGCGACGGCGCGTGCGGTACGTGTAAGGCGTTCTGCGAATCGGGCAGCTACGACGCCGGCGACTACATCGAGGAGGCGCTGACCGACGAGGAGGCCGAGCAGGGCTTCTGCCTGCCGTGCCAGATGGTTCCGGAGTCGGACCTGGTGGTGCAGATCGCGACCACATCCGACGTCGCAAAGACGGCCGCGGCGACCTACTCGGCGACGATCACCGACCTGCAGCGCTTCTCGAAGTCGGTCGTCGGGTTCACCGTCGCGATCCCGAACCGCCACGATCTGGTGTTCCTGCCCGGGCAGTACGTGAACATCACCGTGCCGGGGACGGACTCCACCCGCTCGTACTCCTTCAGCACCGGCCCCACCGACTCGCAGCTGTCGTTCCTGGTGAAGATCACCGAGGGCGGCCTGATGTCGGAATACCTGCGCGACCGCGCACAGGTCGGCGACGAACTGCAGTTCACCGGCCCGTTCGGCAGCTTCTTCCTGCGTGAGCGCAAGCGCCCGGCCC
Source organism: Aldersonia sp. (assembly GCA_036524855.1). GTDB lineage: Bacteria > Actinomycetota > Actinomycetes > Mycobacteriales > Mycobacteriaceae > Aldersonia. Next base: position 10,118 of record DATDBL010000347.1, read on the forward strand.
TCTTGCTCGGCGGCGGCACCGGTCTCGCGCCGCTGATGTCGATCCTCGCGAAGATGCAGACCGAGGACTCCACACTGCCGGCGCACCTGATCTACGGCGCGACGTTCGACCACGACATCGTCGAACTCGACAAGCTCGACGCCTACACCGGCTCGCTGCCGGCGTTCAGCTACTCCCATGTGGTGTCGGATCCGGAATCGACCGCGGCCAACAAGGGCTACGTCACGAGCCTGATCGAGCCGCAGCACCTCAACGACGGCGACGTCGACATCTACCTGTGCGGCCCGCCGCCGATGGTGGAAGCGGTGCGCAAGTACCTCGACGACAACAAGATCAGCCCGGCGAACTTCTACTTCGAGAAGTTCAACACCTCGGCCACCGGCGCCGCACCGGCCGCGCCGGCGCCCACCGAGGCCGAGGTCGCCGCAGCCGAGAAGGCCGCCGAGGCCACCGGCCAGCCGGTGACGCTCGGGGTACCGGCGCCGCAGCTCGACAACTACGAGATCGGCGAGGAACACCCTCCGGTACAGGAATCCGACGCCCAGTTCGACGCCCGCATGGCGCTCGAACTCGGTGCTCTCGAGCTCACCATCGGCCGCCTGTCCGAGACCCAGCTCGTCGAGTACCGCATCCTCGCGGAGGCCTCCACGGCCTCGATCGAGAAGGACCGGTTCACCGACGCGCCGGGATTCACCGACACGAACGCCGCGTTCCACGAGTTCCTGTTCCGGTGCTGCGCGAATCCGGTGCTGCTCGAGGCCTACAACCGGCTCGAGGTGACCCAGCTGATGCAACGGGTGCTGCGCACCGCGCAGTGGGTGCACGAGGACGTCCCTCACGATCACCTCGGGATCGTCGAGGCGTTCGAGCGTGGCGACCGGGCGGCCGCCCGCGACATCATCGTCAGCCATGCCGAGCATGCGAAGGCGACCATGCGCCGTGCCATTCAGGACAGCGCGGTCACGACGTGAGCACACGGGTCTATCCGGGACGCTTCGACGACCGGGTGGTCGTCGTGACCGGTGCCGCACAGGGCATCGGTGCGACGGTGGCCACCCGCATCGCGGCCGAGGGCGGCGCCGTCGTCCTGGTCGACCGCGCCGACCTGGTGCACGACGTGGCGAAACAGTTGCGCGAGAACGGGTTCGCCGCCCACTCGGTGACCGCGGACCTCGAGACGTTCGACGGTGCGCAGGCAGCGATCGACGAGGCCCGCGCCCAGCACGGCCGACTCGACGTCCTGATCAACAACGTCGGCGGCACCATCTGGGCCAAGCCGTACGAGCACTACACGCCCGAGCAGATCACCGCAGAGGTGCAGCGTTCGCTGTTCCCGACGCTGTGGACCTGCCGCGCGGTGTTGCCGTACCTGATCGAGCAGCGTTCCGGGACCATCGTCAACGTCTCCTCGGTCGCGACGCGCGGCGTCAACCGGGTCCCCTACGCCGCCGCCAAGGGCGGGGTGAACGCGATCACCGCGTCGCTCGCGCTCGAGGTCGCGCAGTACGGTATCCGCGTCGTCGCCACCGCTCCCGGTGGCACCGACGCCCCCGTCCGCCGGGTCGCGCGCGGTCCGGCCGCGCAGGACGACGCGGAAAAGGCCTGGTATCGGCAGATCGTCGACCAGACCGTCGATTCCTCCCTGCTCAAGCGCTACGGCACGCTCGACGAGCAGGCCGCCGCCATCACCTTCCTCGCCTCCGACGATGCCTCCTACATCACCGGCACGGTTCTGCCCGTGGCCGGTGGGGATCTCGGCTGAGTTCCGTCAGCTCGAACTGAATTGCAGGGCTCGCTGAGCCCGGTCGAGTTCATTTCTCCACTTCACCCCACCTGGAGCACTCATGCCCGCCACCACGTCCACCTATCCCTGGGCCAGTCCCAAGCACCGCAACACGGTGCACTGGGTCGTCGCGATCGCCGCGATCGCCCTGATCTTCGACGGCTACGACCTGGTCGTCTACGGCACCGTGCTGCCCATCCTGATGGACGACCCGAGTCACCTCGGTCAGATCTCCGCGGCCCAGGCCGGCCTGCTCGGGTCCTACGCCCTCGTCGGCGTGATGGTCGGCGCCCTCGTCACCGGCGCGCTCGGTGACCACCTCGGCCGCCGCAAGATGATGCTCGTCAACATCGCCTGGTTCTCGATCGGCATGGGTGCCGCCGCGATGTCGACGAACATCACCATGTTCGGCCTGCTGCGCTTCTTCACCGGCATCGGGGTCGGCGGCCTGGTCGCCACCGCCGGCGCCGTCGTCGCCGAGTTCGCCCCGCCCGGCAAGCGCAACCTGTACAACGCGATCGTCTACAGCGGTGTCCCCGCCGGCGGCGTGCTGGCGTCGATCCTCGCGATCGGACTCCGGGATCTCATTGGCTGGCGCGGTCTCTTCTGGGTGGGCGCGCTGCCGATCGTGTTTCTGCTGCCGCTGGCGATCGCCAAGCTGCCCGAATCGCCGAAGTGGCTCGTCGCCCGCGGCAAGGTCGAGCAGGCGCAACGAGTCTGTGATCGCTTCGGTGTGCCGGTGCCGCACCCGGAGGCTGCGCCGCAAGAGATCGTCACCAAGCAGAAGGTCGGCTTCGCGGCCCTGGTCACCCGTCGCTACCTCGTCGGCACCGCACTGCTCGGCGTGATGAGCTTCGCGGGCCTGCTGCTCACCTACGGTCTGAACACCTGGCTCCCGAAGATCATGCAGGACGCCGGGTTCAACGCGAAGGGCTCGCTGTCGTTCCTGCTCGTCCTCAACGGCGGCGCCATCGTCGGCGGCCTCATCGCCTCACGCTTCGCGGACATCAGCGGACCCAAGCGCGTCATCGTGACGACGTTCGTGCTCGCCTCCTTCGCCCTGGTGCTGCTCACCTTCGGGTTCTCACTGCCCGTCCTGCTCGCCGCGGTCGCGGTCGCCGGCACCGGCACCATCGGCACCCAGGTGCTGATCTACGGCATGGTCTCGAACTACTACGACAGCGCCGCCCGCGGCGCGGGTGTCGCCTGGTGCGCGGGCTTCGGCCGGCTCGGCGGAATCTTCGGTCCGCTGATCGGCGGCCTGCTGATCGGCGCAGGGCTGAGCAACGACATCAGCTTCTACATCTTCGCCGGCATCGCGCTTCTCGGCGCCCTCGTCACCGCCACGGTGCCTCGCTCGCAGCACCACGACACTGAAGTGACGGTGGTCGCGTCCGGCAACACTGAAGACACTGGTAACACAGCCACCGATCGCCCCACTACGTTGAAGGGGTGACGAGAGCCACCATGGTGGTCGGCCGCGAACGCGAACTCGCCGAGCTGGCCCGCCTGCTGGACGAAGCCCGAGCCGGATCCGCCGTGCTCGGGCTCGTGCAGGGCCCGGCGGGCATCGGCAAGTCGACTCTGGTGCGCACCTTCACCGCACCACTGCACGATTGGCAGATCCTCGCAGCGACCGGCATGCCATGGGAGACCGACCGCAGGTGGGGCGTGGCCGAGCAACTGCTACGCCGCCCACCGACGTCGGATCGGCCCGCAGAGGTGGCCGGCGAGTTCGCCGGACTCCTCGGCGGGCCCGCCGTCGTCGCGGTGGACGACGCGCACCACGCCGACCCGGAGTCGCTGCAGGCGCTGGTCTCCTTCGCCCACCGCGCTCCGAACCACCCGCTGCTCGTGCTGTTGGTGATCCCGGATGCGTTGCCCGACGACATCCCCGAGGCGTCCGCATCGCTGTTCACCGCGCAATGCGCCAACACGGTGCGGGTACGGCCACTCACCCCCGCCGACGTCGCCGCGCTCGCGCTCGACCGGGCGGGCGTGGGACTGTCGCCGTGGACCGCCCGCCGATTGTGCGAACACACCCTCGGCAACCCGCGGCCCCTGGTCCAGTTGCTCGATCAGATCCCGCGCTCGCAGTGGCAGCGTTGGCAGGCCACATTTCCGGCACCGCGGGAGCACGTCGGCGCGGTGCGCCGGGCACTGCATTCCTGCCCGGAACCGGCCCGCGCGCTCGTCGAGGCGGCCGCGATCCTCGGCACGGACTGCACCCTCGCCGAGGCGGCGGACCTGGCCCGACTCGACGATCCGGTCGGCGCCGTCGACGCCGCCCACGGTGCGGGCCTGCTCTGGGTGCGCGAGGACCGCGGGATGATGACGGTGGTGCTCGCAGACCCGATGACGCGGGCCGCGATCATCGACGAGACCACACCCGCGCGCCGACGCGAATTACATGCGCGCGCGGCCGAATTGACCGAGGACGAGGGTGCGAGGCTGCTGCATCTGGTGTCGGCCACGCCGACCTCCGACGCGGATCTCGCCGCCGCCCTCGACCGCTACGGTGACCGGCGGGCAGCGGAAGGCGCGTGGTCCGACAGCGCGGAGGCGTTGATCACGGCAAGCCGGATCACCCCCGATCGCGAGTTGCGGATGCAACGGCTGATTCGGGCGGTCGACGCGTTGACCGGCGCCTCGGACGTGCCGCAGGCGCTGTCGTTCGCGCCGGAACTCGAGGCCGCACCCAGCCTCCCGATGCGCGACGCCGTGCTCGGTTACATTGCGATTCAGCGTGGTCGCGCGGGGGAGGCGGAGCGACTGCTCACCGATGCGTGGGAGACCATGGACGTCGAGCGCGAGCCCCAACTGGCCGCGGTGATCTGCCAGCGGATGGTGCTGCATTCGCTCGCGCAACTGCGCGGTGCCGACCTGGTGCAGTGGGCGGACCGCGCGGCCTCGCTGCTCGAATCCTCCGCGCCCGCCGTGGTGGAGTCCTTCGCCATCCGCGGACTGGGGCTGGCCATGACCGGACAGATCGAGGATGCCCGCAAGTCGTATGCCGAACTGCCCGAATCTATTCGGGTCGGGGCGCAGAACCAGCGGGTCCGGATGGCCGAGGGCTGGCTGGCGCTGCTGCTCGACGACCCCGAGGCCGCGCGCCCCGCACTCGAGGCCGCAGAGCCCACCGCGGTGCGCGGCGGTTCGATCCGGATCTCGCTGTGGGCACAGGCGTGGCTGGCGCGCACTCAGATGACCCTCGGTGCGTGGGACGACGCGCTGCGCACCGTCGATCGGGCGGTCGCCCAACTCGACCTCGCCGGCGTGGTCCTGCTTCGGCCGCTGATCCATTGGACCGGCGCGCAACTGAACGCACTGCGCGGTGACCGGCGGGCGGCCGAGAAGCATCTGCACCTCGGGCGCGCAGCCTCCGACGACTACCCGATCATGCTCGCGCCCGCGTGTATCGCCGCGGGTCAGTACGCCGAGGCCGAGTCCGACTACGGCAGCGTGCTGCGCCACCTCGAGCCCCTGATCCACCTGCGCGACCGGGCCTCGCTGGACGAGCCGGGGTGCTGGCCGTGGACCGACCTCTACGGCAATGCGCTCGTCATGACCGGTCGAGTGGACGAGGCCGACGAGTTCCTGCGCCCGCACGAGGAGTTGGCACTCGCCCGCGGGCACCGCTCGAGCATGGCCCGACTCGGATACGTGCGCGGCCGGATTCACGGCGCCCGCGGCGAGATCGACGAGGCTCGGGATTCGTTCGAATCCGCGCTCGACAAGTTGTCGTCGCTGCCGATGCCGTACGCGCGGGCCCGGGTGAACTTCGCCTACGGGCAGACGATGCGCCGCGCCGGCCGGCGCCGGGAGGCCGACTCCGTGCTGCGCACCGCGCGCGAACTGTTCACCACGCTCGGCGCGCAGGCCTACGTCGCCCGCTGCGATCGAGAGTTGAAGGCCGGCGGGCTCAGGGCCGGAGCCGACGACAGCGCCCGGTCCACGTTGGACGTCACCGCGCTCACCCCCCAGGAGCGGGCGGTGACGACGCTGGTGGCGGCCGGCCACACGAACAAGAAGGTCGCCGAGGAGTTGTTTTTGTCCGTGAAAACCGTGCAGTACCACCTCACCCGCGTGTATGCGAAACTCGGGGTGCGCTCGCGCAGCGAACTGGCCGCCCAGTTCCGCGACCTGGAGCCGGACGCGACGTGACGGCCGTGCACGACGACACCGCGATCGACACCGAGGCACCGCGCTTCGAACACCCCGCCCAACCGGCGACGACGCCACGGCGGCTGTGGCGCGACCTCGGGCCGGGTTACGCCGCGAACGGGCTGATCGGGCTGATCTTCTCCTGCACCGGACCGGTCGCGGTGATTCTGGCGGCGGGCACCTCGGGTGGCCTGAGTGCCGCGGAGTTGGCGTCCTGGATCGCCGGGGTGTTCGTGCTGAACGGCGTCATCACCATCGCGATGAGTCTCGCGTACCGACAGCCGCTCGGATTCGCCTGGACCATACCGGGAACCATCCTGGTCGGGAGCGCGCTGCGCGAGTTGACCTGGCCGGAGGTGATCGGCGCGTTTCTTGTCACCGGTGTGCTGATCCTCGTGCTCGGACTCTCCGGCCTGGTACGCAAGGCGATGGCGGCGGTGCCGATGCCGATCGTCATGGCGATGGTCGCCGGGGTGTTCCTCACCTTCGGCATCGGACTCGTCGAGGCGGTGCGCGAGGACTTCCTCATCGCCGCGCCGATGACCGTGGTGTTCGTCGTGCTGAGCGCGATGCCGCGGCTGGGCCGCTGGATGCCCCCGATTCTGGGGGCGCTCGTCGTCGGAGTGGTCGCGGTGGCAGTGTCGGGGCGGTACTCCCCCTCGCCGGGTTCGGATGCGCTGCTCGCCTCGCCGGTGTTCACGGCTCCGGTGTTCACGTGGGACGCGATGGTCGCGTTGGTGATTCCGCTGGCGATCACGGTGCTGGTGGTGCAGAACGGGCAGGGCGTGGCGGTGCTGACGGCGGCGGGACACAAGCCGCCGATCAACGTGAGCACCGTTGTGTGCGGGATCGGTTCGATGGCCGCGGCGGTGGTGGGCGGGGTGTCCACCTGCCTCACCGGCCCGACCAACGCGCTGCTCACCTCCGGCGGGAAGCGGGCGGGGCAGTACACGGCGGCGATCGTGTTCGGCGTGCTCGCGATCGGTTTCGGCCTGTTCGCGCCGGTGTTCGTCGCGGCGATGATCGCCGCGCCGGCCGCGTTCGTGGCGGCGCTGGGCGGCTTGGCGATGCTGCGGGCGCTGCAGGGCGCGTTCGTGACAGCGTTCTCGACGAAGTTCACCGTCGGCGCGCTCATCGCGTTCGTCGTCACGGTCGCCGACATCTCCGTCGCCAACATCGGCGCCGCGTTCTGGGGCCTGGTCGCGGGGATCGTCTTCTCGCTCGCCCTGGAACGCGACGACTGGCGCGCGCGCAAGGGCTGACGCCGCCCCGCCGAGAGCGCACTTTCTGCCCCCCGGGACGAGGGTTGATCACGCTCTTGTGGCCCCCGACACGCCGAAACTGGGGGCCACAACTCCGTGATCACCGCGGCGGCAGAGGCGGTCTCGTAGGGCCGCGGGCGGCGCGCCGGGAGCTGAGCGGCTACAGCACGTGGTGCCCGTACATCTCGCCGAGCGGGTCGGCGATCAACTCGATCCGGGCACCGTCGGGGTCGCGGAAGTACATCGACACGTCGCTGTGCACCGCGAATTCGGCGCCCGCCGCAGTCAGCTTCTCCCGTAGCCGCTGCCAACGCTCCGGTTCGACGCTGATCGCGACGTGGTGCAGGCCGCCGAGCACCTCCCGGTACGGGACCTGGTCGAGGCCGGGAAAGTCGAAGAACGCCAGCAGGTTCCCGTTGCCGATGTCGAAGAAAAAGTGCGACGATCCCGGGTAGTCGCGGTTCTCGATCAGTTCGGTGAGCGGAAACTCCAGCAAGTCCTGGTAGAACTGCACCGTTTTCTCGACGTCGCTGCTGATCAGCGCGGTGTGGTGCAGGCCGCGGGCCGACGAGGCGGGTCGCGTGTCGGCGGGCGCCAGGTACTGTTCGCGCAGCCGCGCCCGCTGCTCCTCGAAATGCTGCGACCGTTCCCGCTCGGCTGGCGTCGTCATCGCCTCACTGTAGCGCAGCAGATGACGACGTCAGCCCTGCTCCGGCGGCCGGAATCGGTCGATCACACCGCATCGGAGGGCACCTTGCTGCCGCCGCTGCACCCGGTGAACGATGCGTTCGGGCACGAGGCGTCGGCGCCCATCTCGAAGTCGGCGAACGCACGCCACGCGGCCGTGCGCACCCTCGCGCGTTCGTCCTCGGTGAGCCCAGGCAGCGCCGCGAGGGCGGCGAGAACCGCGTCGCGCGCCTCGAGCATCGACGGGTTTTTCGGGGTCAGCTTCATTCCGTCGACTACGGCTTGCCAGGTGATCCGGTAGCCGCGCCGCTTGTCGTCGCCGAGCGCCTCGACGACGTTGCGCGTCGCCTCTATGAGGGCCGCACACCAGATCTCACCGACGGCGTGGACCTGGCGATAGGACAGGTCAGCGTTGCCCGCACCCGCGACCTGGCCGCGTCCGAGACCGATGTGGCCGAACTTTCCCGGATACGCCGAGTCGTAGGGCCGTTGTCGAATGCCCTTCCGGCTGTTGACCACCCAGCTTCCGGTGACGGTTCGTTCGTCGTCGCGAGCGAAGTTGCGGATGGTGAGTGCGAAGTAGTCGCTCCAGCCCTCCCCCATCGCCCCGGACTGCGGTTCCTCCAGCGCGTTCGCGTCCCGCATCCCCCCGACGAGCCGGTTCGAGACGCCGTGAACGAACTCGTGGAACACGACGTCGGCATCGTTGGCGGTGTGCCTGCCGGTGGCGGCCACCAGGCCCATGTTCATCACCGCGAACTGCCCGTCGGCGCGGGTCGCCATGTTCGCGGTCCCGAACACCGGGTTGGGATGCGCGAAGGCGTGCACCGGATCCGCGCCCCGACCGCCGCCGGTGACGTTGAGAGTCTGGAAGTTTCCCGATTCTTCGTCGAATCCGAGCATGAGGAAGAAGTCGTGCATGTAGTTGCAGAAGTAGAAGATGTTGGTGACCAGTTGTTCCGGGGAGTTTTCGGCGGCCGCGAACTCACCGCCCCCGTCGACCACCCCGACGACGAACGGCTGGCGCGTGGTCCCGTTGACCGCCATGGTGTTGTTGCCCTGCGTGGAGATGTTTCCGTTGACCGGCGCGTTCCACGGCAGCGGGAAGCCCACCGGAAGTCCGGTCGGCGCCTCGACGGGGTAGGCGGCGGCCGGCAACGGAAACGAAACCTGCTCCATGGCACCCTCGTCGGGGTTGTGCTGGAACACGCGCGCGGAAATCGCGCGGGAGGACGTCTCGTAGAAGTAGAGAATCTCCGGTTCCGCCTGGTTCGCCGTCTGCTCGTCGGCCTCGACGAACGCCCGGTACTGGGCCACCAGGTGCTCACGCGAGAAGGTGAACATCCACGTGAGCCGCACGCTCGGACCGGTGTAGAGGTACACCAGCCGCGCCGGGATGTCCTCCTCGAACGAGCCTCGCGCAAACGTCGCCGCTCGGTCGTTGCGGGGTTGCGAGGACAGCAGCGGGTACTCGTCGGCGGAGATGTCGAGTTCGGGCAAGACGTCCTCACCGAACGCGGTCGCAAGAGTCCGCGACTTGGCCGCCTCGGCGGCGGCAACCCGCAGTGCCACGCCCACCGACACGGCCGGACGCAACGTCGAATCGGCCGGAACGCTGACCGTGTCGCCGACCAGTCTGTCGACGGTCCCGGCATCGTCGAGCCACACCTTCGGTGCCATTCCCAGACCTCGATGCCGTTGAGCGTCTGTTGCAGGCTCACCACCCGCTGTCCCCCCGACGTCCGCGTCACCGTCGGATCCGCCTCGAACTCGACCGGTTCGCCGGGAGCGAACCCGACGGACTCGGTAATCGAGCCGGCGAATTCCTTGGCGCGGGCGATGAGTTCGGCGTCGCTGCCGCCGCCTGCGCTGGCGAACGCCTCGTCCCCTGTGGCGATCACCTCCGTGCGGTGACCCGTGTAGTGATTCACCTTCTGCGCGCCGGCCGCGTCGGCGCTTTCGAGCCCGACGCGTCCGTCGTAGCCGGTGTTGCGCTTGTCGATGATTGCAGTCATGTTCGTTCCTCCACTGTTCCCGCAGTATCTACAGACCCGCCAACGTCAGCGCTGTCGCAGCGACCGCGCGGGCGATCTGCGCGCAGTACTCCGAATCGTGATCGACGTCGTCGACGGTGTCGCCCGGCATGTGGTACTGCTGGGTACCACTCTCCGGTTCCACGTCCGCAAAGAAGTTCTCCGACACCGCTACTGCCGCCCACCCGCGTTCATGGAAGCTGGCGTGGTCGCTGCGCCCGGCGGCGGGATCGGAGGCGTCCGCGAGCAGTTGGACCTCGAATTCGGGCACTACCTTGGCCAATCCGTCCGCCACCACCGCGCCGAGTGTCCGCGATGCCGCGACCGCAGGGCCGGGCGTGGCCGAGAACGCATGCACCTCGACCTTCGCGACACCGCCACGGTTGCCGGCGATCATGTCCATCTGCAGCACTCCGGCGATCCGGTCCCCGGCGGCCGCCGCCGCGCGCGCGTACACCTTGCTGCCGACCAGACCCTGCTCCTCGGCGTTGAACAGCACGAAACGCATCGTCCGACTGGGTTTCCGGCCGGCGTCGAGTAGTTCGCGCAGGCATTGGGCCGCGGCGATGACCGCCGCGGCGCCGCTGCCGTCGTCGTCGGCACCGGGCGCGGGATCGGTCGCCGGGTCGTAGGCCCGCGGCTGGCCCGCGTCGTCGACGTAGCGCCCGGCGGCCGCGGTCGAGTCGATATGGCCGGTGACCAACACGGCCGCGTCCGATTCCGCAACCCGAAACTCGGCCTCGACGTTGTCGATCCGGTGGCCCCGCCATTCGAAGAGTTGACGCCGCACGCTCAACCCGAGTTCGGCGAGGCGACGAGCGAGTTCGTCCACCACCAGCGGGTTGTCGGGACTCGCGATGTGCCGACCGCGCACCACGCGCGCCGATCCGGCCGCCAGCGGCGCGGCGCCCGATATCTGTGCGACCAACTCCCGCATCGCGGGTGCGGTCACGACGCGCCGCACGGTGTCGACCGTTTCCGTGGACGGCTCGAGCGCAGCGCCATCGAGCGCCACTGCCGCGCCGGCGCCGTCGAGCGGTGCGCTCAGCAGCGAGGGGTCGGGCAGCAGGAGTTCGCAATGCCCGTGCCCGGTCCGCGGAATGTGCTTCTCCTCCACCGGACTTGCGGACTGGGCGGCCACGTAGACGCCATTCTCGCCCGCCCCCAGCCAGGCGAGCGACGGTGCGGCGAACGCCTCGGTCGCGCCGGTGAGGTAGGAAAACGCGCGCTCGGCCCGTTGCTGTCGGGTATCGTCCGCGCCCGCGGATTCGAATCCGGCGACTTCCGGCACCGGTCGATCGTCGCGGATGAGAAACGCCACGGTGTCGTCGATGGGCTCGAGGACCGTCGTCGGGAACCCGGCCGTCCGCACGACCTCGACCCCGCGCTTGGTCGCCATCGCGAGGACCTCCGTCGCGCCGACGCGTGCCGGCACGACCTCGGTGGCGTCGACGATGGCGGCGAGTTCGGCGACCGAGCGGTCGACCGGCACCTCGATCCGCGCCCAGAACGCGGCGCGATCCTCGACGGCGGCGCGGGCGAACACCGGATGGGCCGCGCAGCGCAAGCCCGCCTCGCGGGCCCGCGCCCGCTCGCCGGCGTCCTCGCCGACGAAGACGCATTGATCCGCGGCCACGCCCGCCGCGGCCACCGCCTCGTCGAAGATCGCGCGGTTTGCCTTCGATCCCCAGCGCAGCAGTGCCGGATCGGTGAACACGTCGCCGAACACCGCCGCGAGCGCGGCCGCGGCCCGGTCCCGGTCGGACTGGGTCGGCCCGGGATTGGACAGGATGCCCAAACGTTCGTGCGACACGTCGGCGAGCGACTCCCGAACCCGCGGTAGCGGATGAAACGTCAACACCCCGCCCGCAGCGATGCTCGCATCCGCGAGGGTGCCTCCGATATCGAAGAATACGACCGCCATGACGCCTCCCTGCACGTTCGTCCACCTCTACCTTGGCATCCGAGCGCACGCGCGGCGCGAGTACCCGACTACTCGATTCGACCGGGATTCACGCGAACGGCGCAGGTAGGGGCCGCCAGGCGTCGAACGCATGGTTCTTCCGGCTCAAACCCCCGTTGCAGCCGGAAGAACTATGCGCTCGCGGTCGGGGTGCGCATCATTCGCGCCAACCCCAGCCCGGTCACCGCCGCGACCGTCGCGGCCATGCACACCCCCGCGAGCGCGAACGCGAGCGCCATCACCGCGGCGGGGGTGTGTTCGTCGACGAACGAACCCGGCAGGAACGTGAACACCAGACCCACGCACCACGCACCCATGTTGAGCGGGATCCACCGCCACGCCCGCGGCACACGCTCGCGCAGCAGGGGCCACTGGGCGACCGGGATTGTCGCGAGGAGAACCAGCGCGGCCGACCCCGCGCCGATCCAGGTGAGCGGGGCGGTCCAGTCGATGTCGACGCCGATGTCGGACAGCGTCGACGGCAGCATTCCGATCCCCCAGGCGACCGCCGCGGCGGTCGCGGTCGCGAGGATCCAGCGTCGGCGATTCACCTCCGCACGCGAACCTCCCATCGCCGTCGACTGGCCCAGACCCAGCATTGCGCCCTCGCCCGCCCCACAGCACACCGCGAGCAACCACGCCGCGACCGGCGGCAGTCCGAGCACCGTCGCGCCGGCGAGGCCGGCCACGGGAACGAGGAAACCGAGTCCTTCACAGAGTGTCACCAACCCGACCCACCTGCGAATAAACGGGCCTTTCGCCCGCCCGAGCGGGGTCGCGGTTCGGCCATCGCTGCGTCGGCGCTCATGATCCCAAACGTAGGACGTGCTCGTGTTCGGTGTGAGAGTCGAAGGTCACCGTTACAATCCGGCGATGGGCCTGATTCGGTACGCACTACTCGGTGGCATCGATGTCGCCAACGGGGCCGGTCCGGTCCCGCTGGGTACCCGGAAGCAGCGTGCCGTGCTCGCGCAACTCGTCCTCGCCGGCGGGCAGGTGGTCGGGATGGGCCGCCTCATCGAGGGCATCTGGGGCGACGAATCGCCGGACCGCGCCGAGGCGACCGTGCAGTCGCACATCTCGGGGCTGCGCCGCGCGCTCGAACCCGACCGTCCCCCACGTGCCCCGGCACAGTTGCTGGTCACTCGCGGCACGGGTTACGCCCTGGTCGCCGAGCGGTCCGCCGTCGACGTGTGGCGCTTCACCGACGCCGTCGAACGTGCGCGGCAGCAGCACAGCGCCGGGGATCTCGGCGCGGCGGCGGAGGTGCTGCGCCCGGCGCTGGCCGAGTACGCGCCGCTGTTGCCGGAGTTCGAGGGCATGCCCTTCCACGACGAGGCGGCGCGACACCTCGAGCGGATTCACCGCGCCGCGTTGGAACTGTCATACGAGATTCGCCTCGACCTCGGCGAGGAACGCCTGCTCGTCGCCGACCTCGAGGTCGCGGTGCAGCGCGACCCGTTGCACGAGGGGCTGTGGTACCTGCTCGCGATCGCGCGGTACCGCATGGGCCGGCAATCCGAGTCGCTCGCGGCGCTCGCGGAGTGCCGGCGCGTGCTCGCCGACCAGATCGGCGTCGACCCGAGTCCGCGGCTGCGCCAACTGGAACGCGACATCCTTGCGCAGGCACCACATCTCGACCCACGGCCGACGCTGCAGCAGGTCCGGGCATCCGCGACGGAACCCGACGAGCCCACCGGTGAGCCCACCGCCGGCACCGAGGCGTCGGCCACACACCTCATCGGCCGACTCGACGAACTCGCCGTCCTGCATGACGCGATGGTGTCCGCGTCGGCCGGGGGCAACTCGGTGCTCATCGTCGAAGGAACCTCGGGTGTCGGAAAGACCGCACTGCTGGAGGAGTCGACGCGACGGGCACGCGAACACGGCCGGGTCACGACGCTGTGGGGCCGCTGTGTGGAGGGTGAGGGCGCGCCGTCGATGTGGCCGTGGGTGCAGATCCTCAGCCAGGTGCTGCCCGGCCTGCCCGAGGCCGAACGCGACGAACTGCTCGACACCGAACTCGGCCGGATGGTCACCTCCGGCGTCACCGTGCTGCCACCCCCGACCGTCCCCGACCCGGACGCACGGTTCCGGCTTTTCGGTCAGGCGGCGGACCTGCTCGACGAGGTCGCCACCCGATTCCCGCTGCTGATCGTGGTGGACGACATCCAGTGGGCCGACGCAGCGTCACTGGAGCTGTTGGTACACATCGCATCTCGGCGGCCAAGTGGGGCCGTCTTCGTCGGCGCGCTGCGCACCGACACCGCGCTGCGCCGGCCGTCGCTCGAGCAGGCGCTCGCGACGCTCAGCCGCCTGCCCACCCATCGCCGGCTCAGCCTGGGGCCGCTGGCCCGCGCCGAGGTGGGCGAGTTGATCCGGCAGGAGACCGGCAGCTGGCCGACCGCGGATCTGGTGGGCGCGATCGAGACCCGCACCGAGGGAAACCCGTTCTTCGTGCGCGAATTGTCCCGGTTGCTGCGCGACAGCGGCCGCCTCGGCGACGGCAAGAACGCCACCGACGTCTCCGCAGGGGTGCCGTCGGGTATCCGCGACGTCGTGCGCGGACGCCTCGCCGGCCTCGACACGGCGACGACCCGACTGCTGCAGGTGGCGGCGCTGATCGGCAAGCAGGTCGACCTCGAACTGCTCGCGGCGGCAGCGGAACTCGACATCGATGCGGTGCTCGACGCACTCGAGCCGGCCGAGGCGCTCGCCGTCCTCGAACAGATCCCGGACGACCCTTTCGCGATGCGCTTCAGCCACGACCTGATGCGGGAGGCGATCGCCGAGACCGTCGCCCCCCTGCGGGCGCGTCGGATGCACCTGCAGATCGCCGATGCGCTCGACTCTCCGCACCGGACGCTGGCGAACCGGGCCGAACGGCTCGCCCATCACCTGTGGTCGGCGGGGCCGCTCGCGCCCAAGCAGCGCACCGCGTCCGCGCTGATCGCGTCGAGCCGGGTCGCGCTCGGCAAGTTCGCATACGAGAGCGCGGAACGCCAACTCGATGGGGCGCTCGACCTCGCCCGAGGCGGCGGCGATGCAGACCTCGAACTGCAGGCCCTACTGCTGGAAACCTCGGTGATCAGCATGCGGCAGGGGTACATCGGCGCCCCGACCGAACTGCTCGAGCACGCCGAGTCGCTCGCGACCTCGCTCGGCTACGTGCGCGAGGCAGCCGATTTCGTCTACGCCCGGTGGTCGGCGGCGTCGCAACGGCTGCAGCTTGCCGAGGCGGCCGCGCTCGCCGCGACGATGTCGGAAATGGCGCAGACGTCGACCGACCCCGTCATCCGCCTCTACGCCGAACACGCCACCGGCGTCAATGCCTGGGATCACGGCGAGATCGGTGCCTCCTACCGGGCGTTGAGTCGCGCGGCTTCGATCCTGCACAACGACCTCGGCGTGGCGGCCACAAGGTCCGCGAACCTGCGCCACGACCTGCTGCTGCTCTCCCCCGCATTCCACGCATTCATGACCACGCTGCACGTGTCGGTGGACAAGGGCCGGGACCTGTTCGACCGCATGGAGGCCGACATGGGCGACGATCGTTACGCACGGGTCGTGCTCAGCGCCTTCGCCGGTTCCGCGGCCACCATGGTCGGCGACCGGGAGTGGGCGATGCGGGTCAGTGCCATCGGGCTCGCCGCCGATCCGGAGCGGACCTTTGTGTTCCTCGGGGTCCACCCCGAACTGCACAACGGCTGGGCGCGCGCGCTGCTCGGCGAGCCCGACCAGGGCATCGCTTCGATGCGGGCGACGATCGACGCCGAGCCGAACTACGGGATGCTCACCAGCCACGTGCTGTGGGCGACGCTGCTGGCGGACGCACTGCTCGAGACCGGCCGACTCGACGAGGTCGGCCCCGCGCTCGACGCCGCGGACGCGATGGTGCGCCGCAACGGGCAGCGCTACGCGGATCCGGTGACCCTGCTCGTGCGGGCGCGGTATCTGCATGCGCGCGGGGAACCGGAGGATGCGGTGCGGGCCGCGTTCGAAGTGGCGGCGCAGCGGGCACGTGAGGCCGAATCGACGACGCTGCTCGCGCGGATCGAGCGGTGCGCGGAGGAACTGCTGGTGACGGAGCGCTAGCGGGTTCCCAGGTGGGTCACCTGACGACGAGGGCGCCCGGGTCGACGTCGATCGGGAACGGGTCGTCGATCGTCGTGACGGTGCCGGCCGGCGCTGTGATGGTGGCGACGAACTGCCCGCCGGCGCCCAGTTCGTGAACGACGATGCGAGGATCGTCGAGTTCGAACCGCCAGTACCGCGGCACACCCGCCGCCGAGTACAACCTGGGCTTGATGACCCTGTCCTGTGGCGCACTGCCCGATGACACGATCTCGACGACGAGGAGAACCGAGCCCGGCGGGTAGCGGACGGGGTTGCGATCGGCGACGGCGCCCAGCACGATCGCGACGTCCGGGACCGCGAGGCGACCGTCGCCAGTTTCGACGTTGATCGCCTCGAGGACTTCGACGTCTTGGCCTGCTTGCACCGCAGCGGCATCGAGCAGGTTCGCGATTCGGCGCGAGGCGCGCTGGTGGACCGTACCCGGAGCTGGGGTCACCGTGAGAACTCCCGGTGTGAGCAGTTCGTAGCGCGAGTGGTCACCCGAATCGGCCAACCGCTCGACGTCGGCCGGTGTCCACGGACCGACATGCCCTTCGAACGCGACACTCATGGCTCCCTCCTTCTGTCTCGAGTATTGCAGGGTTTCCAGTGGTTCGATCGTGCACTAGCGGGCCGCGAGTCACGCACAAGTGAGCCGCTAGCGGGTGCTGCGAACGTCGTCACTGACCGGCCGAACCGCGCCGGGAGTGCCGATGCCACGAGGAACCCGATGACCACGATCGACGACTCCGTCCGCCCGATCACCCATTCCAACGTCACAGTCGACGCCCCCATCGCGACCCTGCGCACCCGGGCACGCGGCGAGGTCCTCACCCCAGGTGACACCGGTTACGACGCCGCCCGCGCCGGCTTCAACCTGCACTACGACCAGCGCCCCGCCATCATCGTGGTCGCCTCCGATCCCAACGACGTCGCCCACGGGGTCCGTTTCGCCGCCGAACACGATCTGCGCGTCACGGTCCGCGCGACCGGGCACGGCCCGGGCCGTGAATGCGACGGCGCGGTCATGATCAACACCTCGAACCTCACCGACGTAAAGATTGATCCGGTCGCGCGAACCGCCACCGTCGGCGGCGGTGCGAAGTGGGCCGCCGTGCTGCCGCTCGCCCAAGAGCACGGCCTCGCCCCACTTCTCGGTTCGACCACCGATGTCGGCGCCGTCGGCTACACGCTCGGCGGCGGCATGGGCTGGCTGGCCCGCAAGCACGGCCTGTCCTCCGACGCGGTTCGCGCGTTCGAGCTCGTCACCCCGGACGGAACAGTGATTCGCTGCAGTGCAACCGAATTGCCCGAGATGTTCTGGGCGCTCAAGGGCGGCGGCGCCGGTACACTCGGCGTCGTCACCGAGATGGAGATCGACCTGTTCCCGGTCGAGGTCGTGTACGGCGGCAACCTGTTCTATCCGATCGAGGACGCCCGCGAGGTCGTCGGCCAGTGGCGGGAGTGGGCGCGCGACGCCGACACCGACCTCACCTCGTCGGTGTGCCTGATCAACTTCCCCCCGATCGACCTCGTTCCCGAGCCGTTCCGTGGTCGCAGCTTCGCGATCGTGCGTGGCTGCTGGGCCGGCAACCTCGATGAGGGAAAGGCGCTCGTCGACGCGTGGCGCGCGTGGCGGACCCCGGAGATCGACATGTGGGGACCGCTGCCGTTCGCGGCCGTGGACGCGATCAGTATGGATCCCACCGATCCCGTGCCGGCGATGGTGACCACCGAGTGGTTCGCTGACATGCCCGACGACGAGGCCGTCGACATCGTCGTCGCCGCGACGGCGCCGCAGCCGGGTCAGCCGCCGATGGTGCTGTTCGCCGAGTTCCGCCACGGCGGCGGTGCCATGTCGGCCGGTGCCGCAGCCGCGGCGAACGACCGCGGTCGCTCGGGTGAGGTGCTGCTCGAGCT
>DATDBL010000348.1:0-7285 GCA_036524855.1 Aldersonia sp.
GTCCGGATCGAAGGGTTCGTCGAGGATCTCGAGCCCGTGTTCGCGCGCGCGACCGCGGCCCTCGCGCCGCTGCGGTTCGGCAGCGGAATCAAAATCAAGATGCTCGACGCCCTGTCGCGCGGTGTTCCGGTGCTGGCAACCGACGTCTCCGTCGACGGCATCCCAGTGGCCGCCGACGGATCGGACGGCTGCATCGTCGACAACGCTCTCGTCCGCTGGCCCGCGCACATCGAAGCGTTGCTGGATCCGGCGCACAACGCCGCCATGTCGGCCGGCGGACGCGCATTCTTCAGCCGCTTGTACGGGAGGTCGAGCGTGATGGCCGACTACGACGAGATGTTCGGTCTCGAGCCGGTCGAGGAGATCGCCCGACCGGCATAGACGAAGAATCGAGGATCCTGGTGCGCTGCCGCCTCTGTGATTCCAAGCGCCTGCTGAGCGTGCTCGATCTGGGTACGACGCCGCCGTGCGAACGGTTCCTCACCGCGGCCGAGTTGGACCTGCCGGAGCCGACCTTTCCGTTGCACCTGCGGCTCTGCGAGGACTGCCTGCTGCTGCAGATCCCCGCGCTGATCACGCCCGAGGACACCTTCACCGAGTACGCCTACTTCTCCTCCTACTCCGATAGCTGGGTCGAGCACGCACGCCGGTTCGTGACCGAGACGGCGCAGCGGCTCAACCTGGGTGCCGACTCCTTCGTCGTCGAGGTGGCGAGCAACGACGGGTACCTGCTGCAGCATGCGGTGGCCGCCGGGATCGGTTGCCTGGGGATCGAGCCGTCGGTGAACGTCGGGACCGCGGCGCGCGCCAAGGGCGTGCCGACCGAGACTGCGTTCCTCGACGAGGATCTCGCCGCGAAGATCCGCCGCGAGCACCGCTCCGCGGACCTGGTTGTGGCCAACAACGTCTACGCGCACATTCCCGACCTGCTCGGTTTCACCCGCTCGCTGCGCGGCCTGCTGGCCGACGACGGGTGGCTGAGCATCGAGGTCCACCATGCGCTGAACCTCGTCGGACTCGGCCAGTTCGACACGATCTACCACGAGCATTTCCAGTACTACACCGTGCTTTCCGCGACCCGGGCGCTCGCGACCGCGGGCCTCGCGGTGGTCGACGTGGAACTACTGTCGACCCACGGTGGGTCGATTCGCGTGTGGGCTCGACCCGTCGAATCCGCCGGCGCGCCGTCGCCGCGCGTCGCCGAGGTGCTGGACATCGAACGCGAGGCGGGTCTGCACGACGTCGACGGCTACCTCGACCTGCGCCACCGCACCGAGAAGGTGCGCCACGATCTGCTCCGGTTCCTGCTCGACGCGAAGATCGACGGCCGGCGGGTGGTGGGCTACGGGGCGCCGGGCAAGGGCAACACGCTGCTGAACTACTGTGGGATCCGCGCGGATCTGGTCGAGTACACCGTGGACCGCAACCCCTACAAGCACGGTCGCTTCACGCCCGGCACCCGGATCCCGATCCACGAACCCGAGCAGATCGCCAAGGACCGACCCGACGTCGTGCTTGTCCTGCCGTGGAACCTCGAGGCCGAGCTGACCGCCCAACTCGCGTATGTCGCCGAATGGGGCGGCGAGTTGGTCTATCCACTTCCCGAATTGCGCACCGTCGCACCGACGGCCACCACGCCGACGAAAGGGGAACGAGGATGAAAGTCGTGCTCTTCTGCGGCGGCTACGGCATGCGGATGCGCAACGGCGCCGACGACACCATCCCGAAACCGATGCAGATGGTCGGGCCGCGACCGCTGATCTGGCACGTGATGCGCTACTACGCTCATTACGGGCACAAGGATTTCATCCTCTGCCTGGGTTACGGTGCGTCGCATATCAAGAACTACTTCCTCAACTACGAAGAAGCCGCGTCCAACGATTTCGTCCTGCGCGACGGCAGGGTCGAACTGTTGCACTCCGACATCAAAGACTGGTCGATCACGTTCGTCGACACCGGCGTCGAGTCCGCGATCGGCGAGCGCCTGCGTCGGGTTCGGCCCTATCTCGAGGGCGACGAGTACTTCCTGGCCAACTACGCGGACGTGCTGACCGACGCGCCACTCGACGACGTGGTGGCGAAGTTCTACGCCTCCGGCGCGGCCGCTTCGATGCTCATCGTGCCGCCGCAGTCGTCGTTCCACTGCGTCGACGTCAGCGAATCGGGTGAGGTCAAGGAAATCACCGCCGTCAGTCGGCTGCCCATCTGGGAAAACGGCGGGTTCTTCGTGCTGAGCCAGGAGATCTTCGACCTGCTGCCGCCCGGCGGCGATCTCGTCGAAGACGCCTGCGGAACGCTCGCCGGAGAAGGCCGACTGTTCGGCTACAGGTACGACGGATTCTGGAAGCCCGCGGACACCTTCAAGGAACGCGCCGAACTCGACGCCGGCTACGCTCGCGGCGAGCGACCGTGGATGGTGTGGGAACGAGCCGAGGCAGTCCCGGCGTCGTGATCACCCTCGCGACCGGCGCGCTCGACGAGATCGCCGTGGTCGGCGCGCACTGCGACGACATCGCGATCGGGATGGGTGGCACCCTGCTGACGCTGGCGGCCCGCACCCCTGGGCTGCGGGTGCACGCGTTGGTGCTCGCCGGCGGCGGCACCGAACGCGAGGCCGAGGAACGGGCGGCACTGGCCGCGTTCTGCCCCGGCGCCGACGTGCGCGTCACCGTCCTCGACGTACCCGACGGTCGCGCACCCGCGCACTGGGATCGGATCAAGGACGCGCTCGGGCAATTTCGCCGCACCACCACCGCGCCGGTGGTGTTCGGTACGCAGCGCGGCGACGCTCACCAGGACCACCGACTGCTCGCCGAGTTGCTCCCGACCGAGTTCCGCGATCATCTCGTGCTCGGCTACGAGATCCTCAAGTGGGAGACCGACACTCCGCGCCCGATTCTCTTCCACCCACTGGAAAGCGGTGTTGCCGAGCTGAAGTCGCGGCTGCTGCACCGGCACTATCCCTCGCAGGCCTCGCACGACTGGTTCGACGACCGGTCGTTCCTCGGTCTGTCGCGGCTGCGCGGCGTGCAGTGCCGCAGCACCGACGCCGAGACCTTCGTCGTGGAGAAGGCGACCATCTCGTTCGGCGCGACGTCACCGTCGAACAGCTCACCGGGTTCGACGCGGTGATCCTCGCCATGACTGCCTGCCGGGCCTGTGGCGGCGCTGCCGGCCGTATCGTTCTCGACCTCGGAACGGTTCCGGCCGCCGACCATTTCCCGCACCGAGACGATCCGGTCGACGCCGGCGAGGTCGGTCACCGACTCGCGATGTGGCTGTGCGGGGCGTGCGGCCTCGCTCAGCTGCCCGGCGACGACACCGTTGCCGACGAACCGCGCGGCATCGAACCACGGGCGTTGCGTGAACAGGCCGCCGAGGCGGTGGTGGCCGTCGCCGGTCACGGCTGGCTGCGCGGAACGTCGGTGCGCGAGTTCGGCAGTCCCCACGGCGGCACCTGGCTACCGCTGCTCGAGCAGCATGGATATCGGGTCGCCCGCGACGACTCCCCCGCCGATGTCGTACTCGATTCGTTCGGAATGATGCACGAACCCGATCAGCACGCGGCGATGCGGACCCGCGCGGCGGCGACCGCGCCGGACGGCGTGCTGCTGCTGCAGTTCCACTCCATCGCCGCAATCGTCGCCCGCGGCCAGTGGAACGCCCTGCGGCACGGGCACTTCGCCTACTATTCGCTGACCGCGCTGGAACGACTGGTCCGGAACACCGGGATGAGAATCGCGACCGCGTGGGAGTTCGACCTGTACGGCGGCACCGTGCTCGTGGCCGCCACCCGCGACCCGACGACGGAACCGGACGCCGCGGTGCGGGCGATTCTGGCGCGGGAGGCAGACACCGCGGTGACGTCGGCCGAGGTTGTCGGTGCGCTGCAGACCGCCGCCGACCGCAACGCTGCTGCCCTGCGGCAGTGGCTGATCAGTCGGCGCGCGGCCGGCCGCACAACCTACGCCTACGGGGCGGCCTCGCGCGCGGTGGCGCTGTTCTACCTCGCCGGGCTCGATCGGTCGTTGCTCGCCGGGGTCGCCGATGCCTCCGCGGCCAAACACGGACGGCGGATGCCGGGAACCGGCATCGGGATCATCGCACCCGACGCCCTGGTGGCCGCGCGGCCCGATCGGGTGCTCGTCACGGTGCCGGATCTGCTTCCCGAGGTCCGCGAGCACTACCCCGACCTGGCCGACGCCTGGATCGTCGAAGCGGAAATCACCGCAGACGAAATCGCTGGAGGCAATTGATGGACTTCACCCGGTCGAACAAACTCCAGGCCCGCCTGCACGAGGTGGTACCCGCCGGCGCACACACCTACGCCCGGGGCGCCGACCAGTACCCCGAGGACATGGCGCCGGTCCTGACCCGCGGCGCCGGTGCGAGGGTGTGGGACGTCGACGGCAACGAGTTCGTCGAGTACGGCATGGGTCTGCGCTCGGTGACGCTGGGACACGGCTACGCCCCTGTGGTCGAGGCGGCGTACGCGGCGATCCGGAACGGGATCAACTTCAGCCGCCCGACCGAACTCGAACTCGCGGCGGCCGAGGACTTTCTCGACCTGGTGCCCGGCGCGGACATGGTGAAGTTCGCCAAGAACGGGTCGGACGCGACGACCGCCGCAGTGCGACTCGCCCGGGCCGTCACCGGCCGGACCCGGATCGCGATGTGCCACCAGTCGTTCTTCTCCGTCGACGACTGGTTCATCGGCACCACGGACATGAATGCCGGTATCCCTGAGACGGATATGCGAAACGCGGTGCGGTTCGCGTTCAACGACCTGGAGTCCGTCCGTGCCGCGTTGGCCGGCGACGACGTCGCGTGCCTGATCATGGAGGCGGCGACCGCGACGAGCGAACCCGAACCGGGATTCCTCGATGGCGTTCGCGCGGCCTGCACGCAGCACGGCACACTGCTCGTGTTCGACGAGATGATCACCGGTTTCCGGTGGTCCGCCCGCGGCGCGCAGACGCTCTACGGCGTGCGACCGGATCTGTCCTGCTGGGGCAAGGCCATGGGCAACGGATTTCCCATATCCGCGTTGGCCGGGCGGCGAGAGTTCATGGAACTCGGCGGGTTACGCACGGATCGCGATCGAGTGTTTCTGCTTTCGACAACGCACGGTCCGGAAACTGCTGCGCTGGCCGCATTCCGCGCCGTAGTCGAGGCGTATCACACCGAGCGGCCGATCGAGCGGATGGAGCGAGCGGGCGCCGCGCTGGCCGACGGCGTCAACGCCGCCGCGCGCGAACTCGACCTCGAGGAGCACATTGCCGTGGAAGGCCGTCCGTCGTGCCTCGTGTTCGTCACCCGCGACGAGCACGGTCGACCGTCGCAGGAGTTCCGGACGTTGTTCCTGCAGGAACTGTTGCGCGGCGGCGTGCTCGGGCAGTCGTTCGTGACCTCCGCCGCTCACTCCGACGCCGATATCGAGCAGACGATCGACGCCTGCCGGTCCGCGCTCGCGGTCTATCGGCGGGCGATCGACAACGGTGGCGTCAGCGGACTGCTCGACGGTCGACCGGTGGCGCCGGCACTGCGGCGGAAGGCGGCTCCGCGGAGGCTGTGAGGCACCGCAGGCTACAAGCGCTCCCACCCCCGCACCCGCTCCGCGAACGCGAGCACCGCATCGCGCACCCGGTCCTCGGCGCTGTCGGGCTCGCCGAGCGTGACGTGGCGCAGCGTCGCCGGGACCAGATCCGCCGGTACCCCCGCGTGGCGGGCCCGCGTGAGCACCTTCTCGGCGAGCGCGAGGGCGGGCAGGTCGAAGGCGATCCCGTCCAGGCAGGATTCGCGGGGCTTCTCAATCGCCTTACGGCGCTCCCACGCCCGCTCCTGTTCGGCGATGTCGATCGGGCCGTGCACCTCCTCGGCGAGGTGCGGGCTGCGGTGCACCAACTTCGCGACGAGCGTGCCCGCGACGTCGTCGACGGTGAACGAATCCGCCGCCTGGGCGATCCGGGACTGGAACAGCACCTGCAACAACAGGTCGCCGAGTTCCTGCCGGATTTCCTCCGGGTCGTCGGCGGCGATCGCGTCGAGCAGTTCGTAGGTCTCCTCGAGCAGGTAGCGGCGCAGCGACCGGTGCGTCTGGGTGACCTCCCAGCCGCCGAAGCCCCACAACCGGTCCATCACGTCGACGGCCTCGACCAGGTTGTCGCCCGGCAGGCGCGGCGCCGCGATCACGTCCTCGCCTGCCGCGATCCGCCCCCGGACGGAGGCATCGTGCGGGTCGGTGCCGACCAGGACGTCGGTGTCGGCCGTGCCGCCGGGCAACAGCGCGCGGGCCGCGTCGGGAACGTCCGGCGTGAACTCGACCTTTCCGTCGACCAGTCCGCGCGCCGCCATCGGCAACAGGGTGGGCCGCAGCGGGTCGAGCAGGATAACCGTCACCGCTGTATCACCTTCACTGCGGCGCGCCCACCGGCACCGGCGGTTCGAGGCTCACCGCTCCCGGCGCCTTACCGTCGAGCGCGAGCAGCAGGTCGGCGACGAACTGCAGCAGCGCGACGTCGCGCACCCGGTCCGACCCGACGCCGCCGGTGCGCGGCACCGGCACCTGCACGACACCGGTCGTGGCACGATACGCCGCCGAGGGATAGAGCCGTTTGAGCCGAACCTGTTTGGACTCGGGCAGGTTCATCGGCGCGAGCTTGACCTGCGTGCCGGCCACCGCGACCTCGGCGAGACCGTACTCGCGGCACAGCAGGCGCAGCCGGGCCACCGACACGAGCCGACCGACCTCGACCGGCAGCGGGCCGTACCGGTCTACGAGTTCCTCCACCACCGCTGCGATAGCGGAATCATCCCCCGCGGCAGCGAGTTTCCGGTACGCCTCGAGCCGCAACCGGTCGCTGGCGACGTAGTCGGGTGGGATGTGCGCATCCACGGGCAGGTCCACCCGCACCTCGCGGGTCTCTTCCTCGGTGGTGATCGGCTTGCCGTCGGCCGCGGCGCGATACGCCTCGACCGCCTCGCCGACGAGCCGCACGTAGAGGTCGAAGCCGACGCCGGCGACGTGACCGGACTGCTCGGCGCCGAGAACGTTGCCGGCGCCGCGGATCTCGAGGTCCTTCATCGCCACGGCCATGCCGGCGCCGAGGTCGGAGTTCTGCGAGATGGTGGCGAGCCGGTCGTAGGCGGTCTCGGTGAGCGGCTTCTCCGGCGGGTACAGGAAGTACGCGTAGCCGCGTTCCCGGCTGCGTCCGACCCGCCCGCGCAACTGATGCAGCTGCGAAAGGCCCAGGGTGTCGGCGCGTTCCACGATGAGCGTGTTCGC
>DATDBL010000349.1:0-10541 GCA_036524855.1 Aldersonia sp.
GGCCGTCCTCCACTTCGACGTGTACGTCGCGACGAGGTCATCGCATTCGCGCCGGTGCGCGACGCGATCCGGGTTGGTGGCGAAGCGCGGGTCGTCGACGAACTCGGGCGCCCCCAGCACGTCGGCCATGAGCGTGCGCCAGCCGCGGTCGTTCTGCACGCCGATGAGGATCTGGCCGTCCGCCGTGGGATAGCCGTCGTAGGGCGCGATGGACGCGTGGCTGAGCCCCATCCGGGGCACCTGCCGGTCGGCGTACATCTGCATGTACATCGCGTGCCCCATCCACTCGACCGACGCGTCGAACATCGCGACGTCGATCGTGGCGCCCGCACCGGTCCGTTCGCGGCGCAGCAGGGCCGAGATCACGGACATTGCCGTGTACAGCCCGGCCGCGATATCCGCGTTGGGCACGCCGGTCTTCGCGGGATGATCGGCGGTTCCGGTCACCGCGACCATGCCGGATTCGGCCTGCACGAGCATGTCGTAGGCCTTGTGGTCGCGCTTGGGGCCTGCGGTCCCGTAGCCGGAGATGTTGGCGACGACGAGGCGCGGTAGTTCGGCCCGCAGTGTCGCCGCGTCGAGCCCGAGTCGTTCCACGACACCGGGCCCGCAGTTCTGCACGAAGACATCGGCATTCGCGATCACACCGAGGGCGATCTCGCGGCCCCGATCGGACTTCAGGTCGACGCAGACCGATTCCTTGCCCCGGTTGAGCCACACGAAGTGCGACGCCAGGCCGTGCACGGCGGAGTCGTAGTTGCGCGCGAAGTCGCCCTCGCCGGGTCGTTCGAGTTTGATCACGCGGGCGCCGAGGTCGGCGAGGTGGCGTGTCGCCATCGGGGCGGCAACGGCCTGCTCGAGCGTGGCGACGACGTACCCGTCGAGTGGGAGCGTGCCGTCGATCACGAGTTCTGAGCCTTCCGGATCAGCCCGCCGCCGATGATCAGGCGCTGAATCTCGCTGGTGCCCTCGTAGAGTCGCAGTAGGCGCACCTCGCGGTAGATCCGCTCCACCGGGACGCCGCGCATGTAGCCGGTGCCGCCGTGGATCTGCACCGCAAGATCGGCGACGCGCCCGGCCATCTCGGTGCAGAACAGCTTCGCCACCGACGGCGAGATCCGGGTGTCGGCGCCGCTGAGGTAGGCGGCGGCGGCGTCGCGGACCAGCGCGCGGCCGGCGCTGATCTCGGTGTGCTGGTCGGCGATCATCGCCTGCACCAGTTGGTATTCCCCGATCGCGGTCCCGCCTTGGGTGTTCACCGCGGCGTAGGCGACGGACTCGTCGAGTGCGCGCTGCGCGGCACCGACCGCGAGCGCGGCGATGTGCACGCGACCGCGGGCGAGCGACGTCATCGCCGCCTTGTACCCGACCTCCTCCGATCCGCCGACGAGAGCGTCGTTCGGGACGCGCACGGAGTCGAAGTACACCTCCGACGTCCAGGCGCCCTCCTGGCCCATCTTCGCGTCCTTCGGGCCGATGGTGAGGCCGGGGGCGTCGGCGGGCACGAGGAACACCGCGATGCCCGGGCCGGTCTCGTCGGCGGGGCGGGTGCGGGCGAACACGACGAACAGATCCGCCAGTGGGGCGTTGGTGATGAAGCGCTTCTGCCCGTCGATCACCCAGTCGTCGCCGTCACGCTTTGCGGTGGTGCGCAGGCCGGCCGGGTTGGATCCGGCGCCGGACTCGGTGAGGGCGAACGACGCGACCACCTCGCCCGAAGCGATCTTCTCCAGCCACTGCTTACGCTGCACGTCGGTGCCGAACTTCACCAGGACCTGCCCGGCGATGCCGTTGTTGGTGCCGAACATCGACCGCAGCGCGAGCGAGGTGTAGCCGAGTTCCATCGCGAGTTCGACGTCCTGGCGCAGGTTCAGCCCGAGCCCGCCCCACTCCTCGGGGATCGCGTAGCCGAACAGGCCCATGTCCTTGGCCGCCTGGCGGATGGCGTCTGGGATGGCGTCGGCCGCCATGATCTCGTCCTCGCGCGGCACGACTTTCTCGCGAACGAACTCGCGCACGGCGGCGAGGATGTGGGCGAAGTCCTCATCGGTCACATGGCTGACGAGCGCATTGCCGGCGCTGACCTGCGTCTCACTCATGCGCTCCATCTTCGACGGAATTCTGATGCAAGTCCAATACCAAATGACACATTATTATTTCGCCAGCCGATACAATCCGCGCCATGGAGTTCGCGCAGTTGCGGGCGTTCCGCGCTGTCGCGGAGGAACTGCACTTCGGCCGCGCGGCGGAGCGACTGCACGTCGCCCAGCCGCACCTGAGCCGCACGATCCGCGCGCTCGAGGCCGACCTCGGTGCACCGTTGTTCGATCGAACCACCCGTCGGGTCGAACTCACGCCGGCCGGCCACGCCCTCCTCGACTCCGTCGGGAGGATCCTGGACCTGCACGACGAGGTGCGCGCCACGGTCGCCGCCGCCCACAGCGGCGAACGCGGCCGGGTCCGCTGCAGCTTCGCCGGCCCGTCGTCGCAGGCGATGATCGGCCGCCTCGCCCGTGCCGTGCGGGAGCGCCACGAGCGGATCGACCTGGTTTTCCGGCCCGGCCACTACGGCGCGGGCGTGCTGCAGGAACTCGTCGGCGGCGCGACCGACCTCGCGCTCGCCCGGCTCAGCCACCTCCAGCCGGGCATCCGCAGCCGCGCGGTGGGCGTCGAGCACGCCGCGCTGGCGGTCCCCTCGGACCATCGGATCGCCGATGCCCCGACCATCGCGTTCGCCGACCTGCGCGACGAACCCTTCGTCACGCTGCCCGAGTCGGCGGGTTCCATCGTCCGCGAGCAGTTCGTCGCGCTCTGCCACCGTAACGGATTCGTGCCCAACGTGGTTCAGACGGCGCCCGATTCCTGGACCGGCATGGCGCTGGTCGCCGCCGGCGTCGGGCTGCACTTCACCACCGACGCCGCCAGCGCGAATGTGCCTCTCGACGGCGTGCGCATGGTGCCGATCACCGACCCGCTCGAGCCGATCTTCGTGCTCCTCGCCTGGCGCGCCGCCGACACCGACCCCGTCCTCGCCCGCGTCCTCGCGGTCTCCGAACACACCCTCCCCACAGTCACCCCGTGAGTGGTTAAGGAGTGTAGGGACTCTTCAACCACTCACGGGTCGTGACCTGCGGTGTTAACAGGGACTTCTCCCCATCGACGCGAATGCCCGCGCGGCGCAACCTGTATGGGACACGTTCACCCACCTAGGAGGAATCCATGAGTCACCCCGCGACCGGGACCTGATCGAGCACGCGGCGCGTCGCCGCGACGAGCAGGTCCAGCCAGGCCCCGGTGCCGAGTTCTCGGCGCCGGGGCTCGTTGGGGAGTTCGACGCTCACCGGCAGGTCCGCCGGCAGCGCCGCCCAGATGTCGGCCAGCGCGATCCCGCCCTCGCCCGGCACCAACCGCTCCTCGCGGGCCTGCCGGATCAACTCCGCGGTCTTGGTCGGCACCGGCAGCGACCCGTCGCACATCTGTGCGTAGTGCAGCCAGTCGCGCGGGATCGCGGCCAGGTCGTCCAGCGTCGTCATCGACCGTCCCGTGTGCAGCGCATCCACCAGCACGCTGCGCCCCGGACCGTCGGCCTGCCCGACGATCCGCACCGCGGTCGCCGCATCCGGCACCGCGGTCCACGGCATGAACTCCAGGCTTGCGACCAGTCCGTACTCCCCGCACTGCGCGGCGAATCGCGCATACGAGTCGGTCAGGCGGCCCAGGTCCGCGTCGTCGCCCGCGGTGAGCACCGCCCGCGCCCCCAACTGCGCCGACGCCGCCAGCAGCGCCTCGTAGTCGGCCGGGTCGAACGTCGCGTCGAGACGGACAATCTCGACGTCGAACACCGAGATCGGCGAATCCGCCAGCCGCCGCGAAATCTCCCGCAGCGCGACCGGATCGGTGTGCAGCGGATACGCGGTCGTGCCCGGCGCCGCCGGCAGCAGCCGGATCCCGATGGTGTCGAAGCCGTGCCGCTCGGCCAACGCGATCTGCTCGATCGGAGGTGTGTCCAGGACGGTCAGCGCCGCCAGCCCGATCGGTCTCATGCCATAGCTCCCAACGCGCGTCCCACGAGGTATCCGAACGTCATCGCCGGCCCGAGGTTGATCCCGCCCGCCGGATAGTGTCCGCCCATCACGCTGGCCTGGTCCACCCCGACCGCGTGCAGGCCGGGGATCGGGCGGTCCTGCGCGTCCAGCACCCGCGACGACGCATCCGTCACCAGTCCGGCGAACGTGCCGAAACTCCCCGGCACCAACTTCACCGCGTAGAACGGGCCGCGCTCGATCGGCGCCAGCGACGGATTGGGCCACGGGTTGTCCGCATCCCCCGAGCCGCGGGTGAACGGCGTGGTGCCACGGCCGTATTCGGAATCCTCCCCCACCCGGGCGCCCTCGTTGAAGGCCGCGACGGTCTTCTCCAGGTTGTCCGCGTCGACGCCGATCCTCTCCGCGAGTTCGCGGATCGTGTTTCCCCGCTCCAGGTATCCCGACCGCAGATACGGCCACGTCGGGACCGGCGCCGGCTTGGCCATGCCCAGCGGATACAGCCGCAGGTAGCGCTGGTCGGCGACCAGCCACGAGCACACCTCCTGCCCCTCGGGCACCTGCTCGATCATCGCCGTCGTGTAGTCGTGATAGCCGAGGGCCTCGTTGACGAAGCGGCGCCCGTCGGCGAGCACGCCGATCGCGCCGGGCTTGCCGCGATCCAGGATGTGCGGGAACACGCCCTGTTTCCCGTTGCGGTACCGCACGATCGACACCGGGCAGTAGGCCACCGGCGACGCCAGCGACCGGTCCAGCCGTCCACCGACCGACTCTCCCAACGTAATCCCGTCACCCGTGGTGGTGGACGGGGTGAGCGTCCAGTGCTCGCGTCCGGTCGGCGTGCGCGGGAACATCTCTGCGCGCCGGTCGAGGTCGTGGGTGAACCCACCGGTCGCCAGCACGACACCCCGGCGCGCCCGCACCGTGTACGCGTCGTCGGGTCCCTGCAACCGCACCCCGACGACGCGCCCCTCCTCGGTCACAAGCGACGTCGCAGACGTGGCCACCCGGATGTCGACGCCGGCGTCCAGCGCCGAGCGCAGCAGCCGCCCCACCAGCGCGGTGCCGTTCACCAACTGCTGCCCGCGCCGCTTGGTGACGAGATCACGCATGTGCCTCGAAACCCGAACGACGCAGTGCGCGAATGCCTTCGCGGATCTGGTCGAGTGCAGAAAAGCCTGCAGGTCGTCGCCGGCCATGATGCCCATGCCGAGGAACGACGTCTCGTACAACTGCCGCCGCAGCAACGCCGCGACGTCCGGTCCGAGCGTGCGCAGGTCCACCGGCTTCGGCCCGACCGAGCGATGCCCCGTCCCGGCACCCGGTGTGTCACCGTGGATGTCGGCGATCTTCGCGCCGGGCACAAACGCCACCGCGGTCCGTTTCTCGAAGAACTCCACCATCTCCGGGGCGCCGTCGAGCAACGCGTCCACCTTGGCGGCGTCGAAGTTCTCGCCCAACCGGTTCTCGAGATAGGTCCGCGGCGCCGACCGGTCCTCGACCACCCCGTCCGCGTGCGCGAACAGGTTGCGCGGGGTCCACATCCAGCCACCCGACCATGCCGTGGCACCGCCGCAGGTGTCGGCCTTCTCCACGACGAGCACGCTGGCCCCGGCGTGCGCGGCGGCGACGGCGGTGGAGAGACCACCCGCGCCGGATCCGACCACGACGACATCGAATTCGTTATCCATCACAGCGCTCCCGCCGGTTCGGCCGTCAGGTCCACGACCTGGCCGGTGCGCGCGGATTCGTAGATGCCGGTGACGATCGCCAGCGACGTGCGCGCGTCGCGACCGGTGACGGCCGGCGCGCGACCGTCTCGCACCGCCTCGGCGAAGTCACGAACCTGCATGGCGTGGAAGTCCACGAGGCCGGCGTTGATGTCGCGCACGTCCAGGTTCGCGTCGACGTCCGCCGCGTACGGCGACGCGAACGCGACCTCGCCCGGCACGGTCCAGATCTCGTTGACACCTTCGCGGCCCTCCGGGAACTCGAGCACGCTCGCGATCGCGCCGGTCTCGCCGACGACGGTGACCCGGTTGCCGAGGTTGTGGTTTGCGCCGGTAGTAGCGGTGACGGTCGCGGTCGCGCCGGACCCGAACGCGATCACCGCCGACGCGGCGTCCTCGGTCTCGATGTGCGCGCCGTGGGTGTGGGTGCGGATGAACCCGCTCACCGACACCGGGTCGCCGAGGAACCAGGCCAGCATGTCGATCTGGTGGGCGGCCTGGGTCATCAGCACGCCCCCGCCGTCGGTGTCCCAGCGGCCACGCCACGCGTCGCCGGCGTAGTACGACGACGGTCGGTGCAGCAGCACGGACACCTCACCGAGCACCGGTTGCCCGATCCGGCCGTCCGCTATCGCGGCCCTGATCCGCTGCGCCGCGGGCCAGAACCGGCGCTGGAACAACACACCGAACGTGATACCCGCCGCGTCGGCGGCGGCGATCATCCGGTCGGCCGCGGCGACGTCGACGGCGATCGGCTTCTCGCACAGCACGTGCACGCCCGCCTGCGCGGCCGCGACCACGACCTGTTCGTGCACCGGGTGCGGCGTGCACACCGTCACCGCGTCCAGGCCCAGCGCCAGCAGGTCCGCGAACGTGCGCACCGCCCGACCCGTGCCGTGCTCGGCCGCGAACGCCTGCGCCCGTTCCAGATCCGGGTCGGCACAGCCGACGACCTGCACCCACGGCAGTTCGCGCAACGCCCGGGCGTGGTTGCCGGCGATCTTGCCACAGCCCACGATTCCTACTCGTAGCATCAGAAGTGTTCCTCTTGTTCGACGTCGCGCGCCGCGGCCTCGCCACGGTCGAGACGGTTGAGTTCGGCGACGTCGTCAGTGGTGAGCACGACGTCGAGGGCGGCGAGGTTCTCGGCCTGCCGCCGGGGGTTGGCGGAACGCACCACCGGCACGATGCCCTGCGCGCGGTGCCAGGCGAGCACCACCTGCGCCGGCGTCGCGCCGACACGTTCGGCGATGCGCCGCACCGGCCGGATGCCCAGCACCTCGCCGCGACCGAGCGGACTCCACGACGCGGTGAGCACGCCGAGTTCGGCGTGGGCGGCCCGCGCGGGCAGCCGCGCGATCGACGGGTCGAGCTGAATCTGGTTGACCGCCGGTACTTCTCCGGTCTGGGCAACCACCCGGCGCAGGTGCTTAGGCAGGAAGTTCGACACCCCCACCCAGCGGACCAGGCCGGCGTCGCGGCAGTCGAGCATCGCCGCGAACGCGTCGACGTAGCGGTCGCAGCGCGGCAGCGGCCAGTGGATCAGGAACAGGTCGAGCCGGTCGAGTCGTAGTCGCTCCAGGCTGCGTTCCAGCGCACCCCGCACGTCACCCGAGACATGGTCGCGACCACGCAGTTTCGTGGTGACGAACAGCTCGTCGCGGGGCAGGCCGCAGCGGGCCAGCGCCGCGCCGACGGCGTCCTCGTTGTCGTAGATCGCGGCGGTGTCGATCTGCCGGTAGCCGGCCTCGATCCCGGCGAGCACGGCCGCGGTCGCCTCCGCCCCGACAAGCGGCCAGGTGCCCAGGCCCATGGGCGGCAGCGCAGTCCGCAACTCCGGAGCAGCGGTCACAGTCACGACGCCACCACCTCGGCGGTGATCCGCGCCGCGACGTCCGCCGCGGTGACGTTCGCGGCATGGATCGAACCGCCGTCACCGGACGCGTCACCGACCGTGTACACGCCGAGTCGCGGTGCCAGGGAACGCAGTTCGGCGAGCATGTCGGTGCGCGGCTCGATGCCGTGCGACACGAGCAACTCCCCCGGTGCGTCCACCCAGCGCTCTTCGCCGTCGATCTTGATCCGGACCCGGTCGACGTCGACCTCGGTGACCACCGCGCGGGTGTGCGTGGTCAGTTCGGGACTCGCGGCCAACCGCGGCAGCAGCACGATCTTCGCGCGGCGCCCGACGTCCTGGGCGATCTGCTCCTGCGGGACGATCAGCACCACCGTGCTGCCGCGCTGCAGCAGATCGTCGGCGACCGCCGCGGCCTCACGGTCGCCGCCGTAGATCGTCACGGCGGACGGGGCGGCGTCACCCGCGGCGAGGAACTCGCGCACATCGCGCATCGCGCGGGTGCCGGTCACGTCGGGCACGTGCCCGCGACCCCCGGTCGCGACGACGATCGCGTCGTGCCCCGCGCCGCGCAGCGCCTCGGCGTCCACGCGCACGCCGGTGTGGCAGGTGACGCCGAGATCGGCGATCTCGTCGAGGTACCACGACACGATGCGCCGGTACTCCGGGTATTCGTGCAACCCCGCTGCCAGAGCGAAATCCCCACCGAGAAAGTCGCGTTCGTCGTAGAGGTCGACTTCGTGCCCGACCCGGGCAAGTTCGCGCGCCGCCGCCATGCCGGACGGTCCCCCACCGACCACCGCGACCCGCACCGCGGTGTCGGCGGGCTTGTCGGGCTCGTCGGCCTCGCGTCCCACCCACGGGTTCACCGAGCATGGCACCGGGCCGGCGGCGAGGCTGTCGATGCAGTAGTTGCACGCGATGCACGGCCGGTACCGGCCGCCGTCCAGCGCACGGTTCGGGAAGTCGGGGTCGGCGTGCAGCGTGCGCGCCATGCTGACGAAATCGGCCTGCCCCGACGCGACGATCGCGGCGGCGACGTCGGGCGAACTGATCCGTCCCGCGACCCCCACCGGGATGTCGTAGTCCCGCGCGTACGGCTCGGCATACGGCGCGAGCAGCCCCCGCGGCCACTCACCGGGCTGGATGATCCACTGTCCCGCTTCGTAATTGCCGGCAGAGACGTCGAGGAAGTCGAGCCGGTCGGTGTCGATGGCGGCGACAAGGGACCGGGTGGTTTGCGCATCGAGCCCGCCGTCGATCGCCTCGAACGCCGAGAACCGCAGCCCCAGCGCAACTCCCGGCGCCATGGTGCGCACGGCGTCGATCACCCGGTTGACGAACAGAGTCGGATCGGCCCACTCGTCGGTGCGCTTGTTGTATGCGGGCGAGAGGAACTGGTGGATGAGGTAGCCGTGCCCACCATGCAGCGAGATGACGTCCACGCCGGCGCGTTCGCAGCGGGCGGCGGCCTCGGCGTAGCACTCGATCAGGTATTCGATGGCGTCCGCGTCGAGCTCCTCGGGCATCTCGCCGCCGACCACCGCGCACGGGATCGGCGTCGGCGCCACCGGGACGAACCCGCTGATCGCACCCTGTGCGGTGCGACCGCCGTGGTTGAGTTCGACGCCGACCAGCGCGCCGTGCGCATGGATCGCGTCGGCCATCCGCGCGATTCCGGGGATCCGCTGGTCGACGTCGGCGCCCATCTGCCGGATCCGGCCCTTGCCGTCGGCGCGGACGTAGCTGGCCTCGGTGAACACCAGCGCCGTTCCACCGGCGGCACGCCGCGCCAGGTAGTCGATGTAGCGGTCGGTCATCGTGCCGTCGATCTCGCAGTAGTTGCGCTCCATCGGCGCGGACACGAACCGGTTACGTAGGCGCAGTCCGCCGAGTTCGAGCGGGGCCCCGAGGGTCTCGGCGATACTCACTGGCGGCCCCGCCGACAATGCTTCGGGAGCGATAAGAACAGTCATCGATTCAGAGGCTTCCGGTCTTGGTGAGGTATTTGGCTCAGGCGGACAGGCGCTGCGCGGAAAGCAGGTCGCCGAGGTGGGCGCGCATGCGGGCGCGGTCGGGTTGCACGCCGGTGAGCAGCGCGAACGTGTCCGCCGCCTGCGCCACCAGCATGTGCCCGCCGTCGAGCACGGGGCAGCCGAGTGCGCTTGCCGCCGCGAGGAATTCGGTGCGGATGGGCCGGTAGACGACGTCGGCCGCCCAGAGCCCGGGGTGCAGCGCGGCCGCATCGACCGGGCTGCCGGCGAAGCCGGTCATGCCGATCGGGGTTGCGTTCACCACGCCGTCGCAACCCGCGAGTACCCCGGCGACCTCGTCGACGCCGACCGCACGAACGTCCGTCGAGTGCGCGACCTGCACCCGCGCCCCGACCTGCGCCGCCCGCGCCGCGTCCGCATCGGCGACGACCAACTCGGCCACCCCCGCCTCGGCGAGAGCGTGCGCGACGGCCGATCCCGCCCCGCCTGCGCCGAGCAGCAGCACCCGGTTCAGCGGTGCCTGCGGCAACTGCGCCCGCAGCGCGGCAAGGAACCCACTGCCATCGGTGTTGTGGCCGATCAGCGTGCGGTTTGCGACGACCACCGTGTTCACCGCCCCGATCGCCCGCGCGCCCGGCGACAACTCGTCGAGCACGTCGAGCACCACCTGCTTGCAGGGATGGGTCACATTGAGCCCGGTGTAGCCCGCGGCGATCGCGTCGCGCACCACCTCGCCGGTGCGCTCGACCGGGGTGTCGCTGCGGTCGAGGTCGATCAGGTCGTAGCGGTAGTCGCGCAGTCCGAGCGCGGCGGCCTCGTGCTCGTGCAGCAGCGGCGACAGCGAGGTCGCGATGCCCGCCCCGACCAGCCCGATCCGATGCCGAGTCTCCTGTCGGATAGCACTGTGACGCATCGAAGT
>DATDBL010000350.1:0-5407 GCA_036524855.1 Aldersonia sp.
GGGTGAGCGGTTCGCGCGTGCCGCGGTCGAACGCGGCGGCGGCCTGCGGGCGACGGAACTGCTCGCCCGCACGCTGCTGTGGCAGGGGCGACCGGACGAAGCGGAGGCGGCGCTGGCCGATTTCGCACCCGACACGCTGGATCAGCCTCAACTGATCAGCTGGGGTGGCGTCCGGATCGGAAACCTCTTCTTTGTCGCGCAGGACGCGGAGAAGGCCGACGAGGTGCTCGCGCTGCTGAAGGAACGGGTCACGCACCCGCCGCTGGCGCTGATCGTGACCGCGTGGAGTTCGCCGATCGCGGCGTTCGAGAACCGGCTCGAGGAGGCGCTCGCCGCGTCGGAGGACGTGCTCGCCCGACCGGACGCGCTGCCGTGGGCGGTGGAGCACGCGGCGTTCGGCGGGATGGTGGCGCTGGCGCTGATGGGCCGCGGTAGCGAGGTCGCGCCGATGGCGAGCCGCTTCCACGAGGTCATGAATATGACCGACGGGCTGCTGCGCTACCCCGCGAGTCTCGGCGAGATGCTCGGCATGATCCTCACCGGCGAACTCGATCTCGCCCAGCGCCGCGCCGACGAGTCCAACGAATTCTCCTCGGCGGGACACTTTCTCGCGTGGGCGATGGCGAACATCCTGCTCGGCATGGTCGATCTGGCCAAGGGACGGCTGCCCGACGCGGCGACCCGCAACGAGCAGGCGCTGGCCGCGCTGGTAGGCGACAAGTCGGGGTCGTGGGCATATCCGGCGCGAATCACGTTGGTACAGGCCTACGCCGCGCTCGGCAAGGTCGAGGACGCGCAGCGTGCGCTCGCCGACGCCCAAGCCCGCTTCGGCCGTCATGTGGCGATCTTCGGGCCCCAGCTGCGCCTCGCCGAGGCCTGGCTCGCCGCCGCGGAGGGCACCGTCACGCCCGCAATCGCCAAGGCGCACATGGCCGCCGCGGAGGCGGCCGAGGCGAAGCAGTACGCGGTCGAGGCGGACGTGCTGCACACCGCGGCGCGGTTCGGGGACAAGACGGTGTGGGAGAGGCTGGCCGAGTTGGCCGGCGACCTGGACGGAAAGCTGATCGAGGTGCACGCCCGGCATGCGCAAGCCGTCGCCGCCGACGACGGGGCCGCGCTCGACTCCGCGGCGGCGGAGTACGAACGCCTCGGCGCGCTGCTGTCGGCGGCGGATGCCGCGGCGCAGGCGGCGTCGGCGCACGAACGGGCCGAGGGGCGGGGCGGCGCAGCGGGAATGCATTCTCGCCGTGCGTTTCTCGAATCCGCCGCCGCGGCGAACCGGCTCGCCGCGGCCTGCGGCGGTGCCGCGACGCCGACGCTGCGGGCGGCCGCGCAGCCGCTGCCGTTGACCGTGCGGGAGCGCGAGATCGCGAATCTCGTTGCGGCGGGGCTGTCGAACAAGGAGATCGCCGAACGGCTGACGGTGTCGGTGCGGACGGTCGAGGGCCACCTCTACCGTGCCTGCGCCAAACTCGACGTCGCCGACCGCGAGGCGCTCGCGGATCTGTTGCGCTCCGCCGGCTAGCTTCGACGCACACGTCCCCGCCGAGCGGTGCGCGGACTGACGGTTCGACCCCGCCGGTCGGGTGGCGACGCTCCCACCCGGTTGATTGAATTGCGAATGGATCGGGCGGGTCGACGCGCACGCCTCGATGCCGAGCGGTAGGGCGGGCGGCATACGGTGGCTACGGGCCGCGGAGCGGGAGAATTCGAGGAGGAACCGACGATGAGTGCACGTGTTCCGGGTGAGCGCACCCCCAGTCGGTGGGAAGAGATCACCGCGGCCGACCCTGCGCATTCCACGTGGTATGTCGAGCGCTTCCGGACGATGGCGGCGGCGGGCGAGGACATTGTCGGGGAGGCGCGGCTGATCGACGCGATGCTCGGCCGCTACGGAAGGGTTCTGGACGCGGGGTGCGGACCGGGTCGCCTGGGCGGCCATCTGCACGACGCCGGACACGTCGTGGTCGGTGTCGATGTCGATCCGGTGCTGATCGCCGCGGCGCAGGAGGACCATCCCGGGCCGACCTGGCTCGTCGGTGACCTCGCCGGGCTGGATCTGCCGGCCCGCGGGGTCGCGGCCGATTTCGACGTCATCGTGTGTGCGGGCAACGTGATGACGTTCCTGGCGCCGTCGACTCGGGAGGCGGTGCTGGCGGGTTTCGCGCGCCATCTCGCCTCGACCGGCAGGGTGGTCGTGGGGTTCGGTGCCGACCGGGGCTACGCGTACCCACAGTTCCTGACCGACGCCGCGGCCACGGGTTTCGCGGTGGATCTGCTGCTCTCGACCTGGGATCTGCGCCCGTTCACCGACGATTCCGAGTTCCTGGTGGCGGTGTTGTCGCGCGCGGACCGACCGTCTGCATCGGTGGGCACGCCGTGAGCGCCGGGTCTACGGGTTTCCCCCTGCTGAGGGTCTTCCGAC
The DNA here is from genome assembly GCA_036524855.1 of Aldersonia sp. Classification (GTDB taxonomy): domain Bacteria; phylum Actinomycetota; class Actinomycetes; order Mycobacteriales; family Mycobacteriaceae; genus Aldersonia. The sequence continues at coordinate 2,426 of DATDBL010000350.1, forward strand.
CGGGAAAGCGCACTCGTCAGAAGAGAGTGGGCTCCCCGAAACCGGGCGTCCGCTCGAGGGCCAGTAGCGCCTCCTTCGTCAGCGTGCCGCCGTAGGCGGAGAAGCCGTGCAGGGCACCGTCGGCGGCGAGTACCCGGTGACAGGGGACGAGCAGCGGAATCGGGTTGCGGCCCAACGCCTGTCCGACGGCCTGCGCCGCCTCGGGGGCGCCGACGCGCGCCGCGACCTCGCCGTAGCGCAGCGTCGCGCCAGGGTCGATGGTGCGGGTGACGGCATACACCCCGGCGTCGAACTCGGCAACGGCGGTCAGGTCGAGGTCGACCCACCGGAGGTCGTCGAGGTCGCCGGTCAGGTGTGCGCGGATCGCACCGATCGCGTCCCGCACCGACGGCGGCGGCGGCGACGCCTCCCCGCCGAGTCGCCGCGCGGTGGTGACGGCGTCGCGTTCGGGAAGTTGGAACCGCGCCACGCCGACCGACGTCCAGCCGAGACCGCACGTGCCGATCGCGGTCTCGAAGAGCGTCGACGCGAGCATGAGGTCCAGTGTGGACACCAGTCCAGTCCCCAGCAACTGGACTGATCAGGCCGCGCGCCCGAGATCGTCGTCGTCCTCGACCCGCGACCGCACGGCGGCGAGGTCGCGGTACTGCCGTTCGGCGTCGGCGTCGTCGCTGAAAATGCCGGCAAGCGGCGCGGCGGGCCGGAACTGCTCGAGCCGGAACGGGCCGCGGCCCGACCAGCGCGGTGCGTAGTGATAGATCGCCCAGGCGAACCCGGCGATCACCAGGAGTGCTGCGATGGTGGTCATGACACGAGAGTGCCCTCGATTGGCATTGAGATAAATAGCCAAACGGTGAATACTGGACTGCATGGCTACCCGTGTCATCAGTACCAGTACCCTGCTCCGCGACCTCGGTCGCTGGCGCACCGGCGTCGTTGCGCCAGCGACCGCCGCCGGGGCGCGTCGCTCCGCCCGCCCGACCTACGTCGCACTGGCCGAGAGCATCCGCCTGCTGGTGCACGACGGGCGGATCCCGCTGGGCGTCGCGCTCCCGAGCGAGCGCGACCTGGCGAAGGCGCTCGACCTCAGCCGCACCACCATCACCTCGACCTACGCTCTGCTGCGCGAGGACGGATACCTGGTGTCGCGGCAGGGGTCGCGCAGCACTGTCGCGCTGCCTGGGCCGGCGAAGCCCGTGGGTGGCACGATCACCTCGATCATGGCGAGCGTCCCGGGTCTCGGCGAATCGGCGGTCGACCTGACATGCGCGGCGATGGCGGCGCCACCCCCGATCCAGGACGCGTATGCCGCCGCGCTGCAGTCGCTTCCGTGCTACCTGCCGACGCACGGGATGGACCCGGTGGGCACGCCGGTGCTGCGCGAGGCGATCGCCGCCCGCTACGCGGCGCGCGGGCTGCCGACCGACCCGGACCAGATTCTCGTCACCCTCGGCGCCCAGCACGCGCTGCGACTGCTGCTGAGCCTGCTCGTCGCGCCGGGCGAACGGGTGCTGATCGACCACCCGACCTACCCGAACGGCATCCAGGCCGTGCGGGACGTCGGCGCCCGCGCCGTTCCGGTGCCGCTGCACCTCGACGAACCTGGTGACGGCTGGGACCTGGACGGAATCCGCAGTGCGGCGAGACAAACCGCGGCCCGCATGGCCTACCTGGTGCCGGACTTCAACAATCCCACCGGTCGCTGCCTCGCCCCGGCCGGGCGAGCCGAGCTGGCCGCGATCGGACGTGACACGCGCATGACCGTCGTCGTGGACGAGTCGATGGCGGAACTGGCCCTCGACATCGAGCCGCCGCTGCCGGTCGCCGCCTACGCGCGCGGCAGCGAGATCGTGACGATCGGGTCGGTCTCGAAGTCGTTCTGGGGCGGTCTACGGGTGGGCTGGGTGCGGGCGAACCGGTCGTTGATCACGCGCCTGCTCGGCACCCGCTCGTCGGTCGACCTCGGGACGCCGGTGATGGACCAGTTGGCGTCGGCGCATCTGCTCGCGCATCCCGAGGCGATCCTCGACGACCGGCGGGAGACGTTGCGCGCGCGGCGCGGTGCCCTGCTCGACGCGCTCGCCGAGCACCTGCCCGACTGGACCGTGAATCCCGGCCCAGGCGGAATGTCGCTGTGGGCGCGGCTCCCCGCTCCGGTGTCGACCGCGCTGGCGTCGACGGCCCCGAACTTCGGGGTGCTGCTTGCCGCCGGCCCGAAGTTCGGCGGCGAGGGCACCTTCGAGCGCTACCTGCGATTGCCGTACACGCACGCCGAGGCCGATCTGCGCCGCGCCGTTCCGCAGATCGCCGCGGCCTACGACGTCGTCGCTCCTCGCGCCGCGCAGCGGCCGCTGAACCCGATGGTGCTGGTCTGAACCCGAATGTGCTGGTCAAGACCCGTGAGTGGTTAACGAGTCCAGACACTCTTCGACCACTCACGGGTGCGGTTACCGCCAGATGGTCGCCGCGTCGATCGCGGTGCGCGGCGGGGCGGTGGGGGTGCCCGCGGGCGTGCGGGAGAACCGCGGCGCGGGGGCGTGCTGCTGCACGCCGTCGACCTCGATCAGCGACCCGCGGGCCGCGAGGTGAGCATTCCCGCCCGCCTCGCCGAAGGTGAGCACCGGCGACGCGCAGGCGTCGGTGCCGACGAACAACTGCGCCCACTCGTCGCGGGTGCGGGTCCGGAACCGGTCGGCGAAGATCTTGCGCAGCGTCTCCTGGCCGGCAGGGTCGAGTTGGGCGGGCAGGTCGGCGGGGTCGAGTTCGAGGATCCGCAGCAGCTCGGCATAGAACTGCGGTTCGATCGCGCCGACCGCGAAGAACTTGCCGTCGGCGGTCTCATAGGTGTCGTAGAACGCCTTGCCGGTGTCGAGCAGGTTCGCCGCGCGGTCGTCGGTCCACAGGCCCTGCCCGCGGAAGCCCCAGATCATGTGCGAGAGCGCGAGCGTGCCGTCGACCATGGCGGAGTCGATGACCTGGCCC
>DATDBL010000351.1:0-5821 GCA_036524855.1 Aldersonia sp.
GAACACGCGCGCCACCTCGACCGGATCAACGAGCGACGATCCCGGCCTGGTCGAGTTCACCACGACCACGGTCCGCGCCACCAGTTCCTCGTAGGTGTGGGCACTCAGCCACTGCAGTGTCGCCGCGGCGCTGCGAACCGCATCCTGGGCGGGCGCGGCCACCACGATCAACGCGTCGGCTTCGTCGAGCACACCATGCATCACCGAGTGCGAGATCCCGGTCCCACAATCTGCGAGAATCACGTTGTAGTGCTTCTCAAGGATATTCAGCACATTCCGATAGTTCTGCTCGTCGAAAGCCTCGGCGATGGCCGGGTCCTGCTCGCTGGCCAGGATCTCCAGTCGCGACTCGCCCTGGGAGGTGTGTGCCCGCACATCGCTGTACCGATGAACGTCGGTGTCGGCAAGCAGATCGCGGACCGTGGACCCGTTCTGCCGGATCCCCCGGTCTGCCAGCGTACCCAGGTCGGGGTTCGCGTCGACCGCAATCACCTTGTCCCCGCGGATGCTGGCGAGGCTCGATCCCAGCGCGGCGACGGTGGTGGTTTTGCCGACCCCGCCCTTGAGCGACAACACCGCGATCTTGTAGTCACCCCGCAAGGGTTGACGCACCCGCTGCAACAGGGCCTCGTATTCGAGTTCGGCCGGCGACTTCCCCACGTTCACCGCGCCGCCGGTGAGCCTGTACAGCCACCGTCGGTACCCACGTCGAGCGGGGCGCCTTTTCGCTCGCCGGAGAACGTCGATCTGATCGGCGGGCCGTGCCTCCGGATGGACCGTGTCGGGCCGGGGTTGGGTGTCACTCGGCCGATCGGGCTGCTGGCGCTGCGGAACCGGCGCGGAGGTCGCGGCCGCTGACTGCTGCACGGGCACATCCGGCGTCGAGTCGCCGGAATGGCCCGCGGAATCGTCGCTCTGAGCTGTCGGATCGACGACGTCGGCCGACAGCCATCTCGGCGACCGGGCGATGCTGCTGTTGTCCTCGGTCACGGTTGGCGGCCCCCTCGATTCGACAGATTCTCAGACGACTGGAAACTAGCACCGCAGATCGATCGGACGCGCCCTACGCCGACCCGGATCCTGGTTGCGGTCACAGGCGCACACGGCCCGTTGCCGATACGATGACGTCGAGCCGTGTGCGATCGCGACACGCTCAGAAAGGTCGAGGTGCCGAAATGCTCGGCAGCGACGCTGACCGCGACAGTGCCGGCGAGCTGTGCTGGGGCGACATCCCCTGCGAGTTCTGCGTGGAAGATCCCCGCCGAGCCGCCGGTGACATCGAGCCCTTCATAGGCCCAGCTCGGTGGGCCGTGGTGGTCAAGGACTGTTGCCGCGGAGACGCCGCAGTGGACTACCTGATCTGCCAGGGACATTGGCACCTGTACCGGGACCTATTGGTGGGCACCTGCACCCGATGCGGCACGGTTGCCCGCCACTACACCGACTCGGTGTGGACCGTCGAACCCATCGGCCCGATGCCGGTCGGGTTCACCGGACGCCGGCGACACTGGTGGACTCGCCGACGCCGTTCCTGACCAGAACCCCGGGTCTCCGCCGGCCCGTACCTCGCCCGTCCTCGATCACGCCATCGCCTCGCCGATGTCACCGTCGCCGGCGTCGCGTGGCCACCAGGTTCGGCAGATGTCACAACAGAACTCGCCGCCCGGGCTGGTGGTGTCGAGCACCTGGTGGCACTCACGGCAGGTTCCGGCGAGCAGGGTCGATCCGGGTCGGGTGAAGTCATCGACGGTGGTCGTGACCGGCGCGCTGCTCGTCATGATGCGATCACATTGGTGTGGTGTGGTGACGGCGCCGATTCCATTCGTTCACGGCGCGATGGAGCCACTGTCGTGCCGTGGACGCGTCGGCGGCTGCAACGCACAGCGCATCGAAGGCGACGTAGGCGGTACACGATCCGTCGACCTGGACGCTGTCGCTGGGCCGCTCGATGCACTCTGTGGCCAGTTCATTTCCCGCGCAGAGCGCGAGGTATTCGGCCTCGGCGCGGCAGCTGCGATGTTCGGCAGCCGCGGCGCGTCCGCGCGGTGGCTGTGGCTGGCCGATCTCCTCGATTCCGATTGGGGGCTGACCGGGCGCCTCCGCTGCGGTGGCGATGAATTCGAGATCTCGGTCGACCTCGAATTCATCGCCAACCTGTGTCGGCACAGTGCCGCGGGTTGCCCGCAGAGCACGATGTTCTGGCGTGAAGCACTCGAAGCTACTGCCGCGGGGGAGGAGTCCAGACCTAGATCGGCGCACCCGTGCCCCAGCGCGAGAACAGCCTCCCGCGGGGACGACCGATCGAGAACTGCGGCGAACGGTTCGCGCACACACATCGTCGTTCTCCAATCGCGAAGATGAATCCTTCGGCTCCGAAACGGATTCGGTCTCGGAAGTCACGCGACTGCCGCCGCAACGAACACGCGGGAGGTCGGCGGAATCGTCGGGCACGCCGGCGTCGATGGGGCTGCCGCGGTCGACGCCGGCCGCCGCACCGACTGCAGGGGTGTCCTCGACGTCGCCCGTCTCGTGGCATGGTGCGGGGGTGGCGTTCTCGGCCTCGGCCTCGCGTGCTCGGATTTCACGACGCAGTTTGCTCAACGCGTGAATCGCCGAATCCGCGGTGATGCCCAGGACGAGGGAGAGTCGAGCGATCTCCCAGCCGTCGGCGAGGGCCTTCGCGACGATTGCCCGGATCTCGGCGCGCCGCAGAGGTACGGGATCGCCATGCATGCGGCGAAGAACCGCGACGGGGTCGACTCCGGCCTTCGCCTTCACCTTGTCCTGCCTCCGCGCGCGGGGGTCGTCGATATCGTCGTCGTCCCATCCCAGAGGCGGCACCATCCCCTCGGCTCGGGAGCGGGCACGAACCTCGGCGTCCGGGCCGAGGTCCATCGCGCAGCGGTCGTAGACCCGCTCCACGGCTTGCCACAGCGCGGTGGGAATCATGACCGCTTTGGGCATCGTGGACGCCACCGCCGTGACGAGCGGGCGGCCGCGCTCCTCGGCGAGCATCCGATCGATCCGTTCGTCGCTGTAGCCCATGGCATTCAGCGCGCGCATGCGACGCCACGCGCCGAGGGAGGGCGTGTAGACACGACCCGGCGCGGGCCGGAACCCGATCCTCGTGATCGCGGCCGCCATCTCCACAGTGGTCGTCTCGGCGCCGCCGCGAACCAGCGCGGTGATGTCGTCCGGGGTGACGCTCAGGTAGGCGGCCAAGAACCCGGGGTTCATGCCCGCCGCGACCAGGGCCCGCAGATGAGACCGGATCGCGGCGCCGTCGATCGGTGTGATGTCGGCGATGCTGACGCGTCGGGCAGAAGTCCAACCCTGCCCGACGCGTCCCCCTTTGCCCGTAACCCGTGATGTCGGGGACCAACCTTCGTCACGGGTGGGCGTCGACGGCCGGGCGGGGGATCCGGCGGAATTCAGTCTAGCGATCTGGCGCGGCGCACGACGCGACGCGGCATCCGCGCCGACGGTCCGCGCATTGCCGCTCGGCGGCGAGGTGCGGTGGGTCATCGGATCCTCGATTCGGAATGCGGCTGGTCGGGCATTGAGTGGACGAACCCCCGCATCGTGAGCGGGCGGTGATGTGAAACCGACGATCGTCATCGCAGCGGCCGGGCCGACGTCGGCCAGGTGAAGGAACGCACTGGCAGCGGGGTCGCGTCCAGGCGGTCGCATCGGGGGTCGGGCATCGACGCGGCAGCAGCGGCCGGTCTCGCGACAGGCAGACCCGGCTGTGGCCGGACCGTGGGGGTAGTGGCAGTGTGCCCTGCGACAAAGATCCTGCCGGCCAAAACCTCGGTGGTGTCCGCTTCGGTCCGAAGCCAACGAGCACAATTCGCCAGGTCCGCGATCCCCCATACATGCACTCGCGCACCGCTGTTCACGAGTTCGCGGACACCCGGGACCATGTCCGCGTCACCGGAGACGAGAACCGCCTCGGCGATGTCACCGCGCAAGGCGTCGACGACCATGTCGCGAACGAGCAATGTGTCCACAGCGAGCTGTCGACGTGCGCAGGACTCGCCCCCGATGCGGCCCTGCCGCAGGACGACGCCCTGGGCAAGGGCCAGTTTGCGCTGCTGCGGCGTCATCCCGCTGTCGGCGACGCCGTCGTACCAGCGCTGCCGGTGCACCGCCCGGCCGAGGCGGCGCTGCATCTCGTGACGCAAGGTGTTCGCTGCAACCGACAAGTCCAGATCCGCGACGCCGTCTCCCCCGGCGAACGCGACCAACTGCGCCCTGATGTATCCAGCGTCGACGTACAGGACCGTCCGCTGATCTCTGCTCACGGCGCACCTCGCTTCGATCCGATCTCCGACTGCGTTAACTCTCGGTAGTTATACCCTGTATTTAATCACGGCATGTACTCTTATCGTAAGATGTGCAGCGATGTTTGCGAGAACTGCGTGAAACGCGCGCTCTACGGCTTCCAGCCCGGACGGCTGCAGGCCGCGCGCCAACGCTCCGGGATGAGTCGCGGCGAACTCGGCCGGCTCGCCGACATAGACGAAACGACGATCCTGCGCTGGGAAACCGGTCACGGAGCACCACAACCCGACCTGCTGGCGAGGACGGCGAAGATACTCGAGATCGAGCTGGACCAGCTGGTGGTCATCGACCCGGCCGAGCGCACCCTCGCCGATCTCCGAGTACTCGCCGGCCTGACCCAGCAGCAACTCGGCTCCCGAATCGGGACCAGCTATCAAACCGTCAGCCGGGTCGAACGCGGACAGTCCCGCCTGTCCGACACCCTCGCCGACCGGATCGCCGGCGCGGTCGGCGTCGATCGCGCCATCGTCGTCGACGCCCACCAACGAACCCGCACCCGCCCGCCCGGAGCACGAGTCTGAGCCACAACCGCCGACCCGGCGCACCGGTCTGCGTTCGGCACCCCGGCGCCGAGGTACCGCGCCGGTCACCGAACACGCGAGGCACTCGACGAGGCTCATCACGGAGATCCTCCGGAATCCTCGACAAGATCCAGCAGCGCACGAATCTGCCCGTCGTGCAAACACTTCTGCTCGACAAGTCCGACGGCGACGCGACCGATCGCGGCAGCCTGCTCGGTGACGATCCGCCGCGCCGCGCTGCGCGCGGCGTCGACGACGCCGTACACATCGAGCGGACCGTCGTAACCCTCGGGACGGTGGCCGTTCACGACGAGCTCGAACGCCGCCCGCTGCACGGCTTCCATGTCGCTGCTCGAACACGCGTCGTTGGTGTGGCCGGCATCGACATCGACGACGTGACCGGCCAGGGCGATCACGAGCGCGTCCCAGAGGCAGTCCGCACGATCGGTGCGCGGATAACCCGTCCACTGCACTTGCCCACCGATCCCGCCGCCGACATGGATGTGCGCGTGCGCGATCGCGGCACCACGCGCGATCGCGGCCACGGCGTGGCCGGCCTCGTGGCGGGCGCGACGCATCGCCGTGTACACCGGCGCCGGATCCGGCAGACTCGCCGCAATCATCCGGACCTCCGCGCTGTCACCGGGGTCCCGGGCTCGGAGGCGGGCGTACTGAGCGCGCCACTCACCGAACCGCTTGACGATCTCGTCCTCAGCGGATGCCATGCCCCCCAACCGAGCCGACGTCAGAACGCGCCCCCGGACGTCGGATCCGAAGAACCGCCGCCGGCACCGCCGAACCGCCAACACAGCCAACCACGCGACTGCGACGAGCACGACCACGCCCTCGCTGCCCGACTGCGCAAGCGCCGCCCACAACAGCACACCGGCGGACGCCACGAAGACCGTAGCCACGCACAAGAGCACCGCCGCGACGACTCGGCGGAGTACGGTGTC
>DATDBL010000352.1:0-7625 GCA_036524855.1 Aldersonia sp.
CGACGATCGAGGACTCCTTGGTCGTGCGCTCGACGCGCGCGGTGCGGTCGGTCATGCCCGTGTCACCTCCGTTGCGGCGAGTTTCTCGCTCACCCGCAGCAGTTCGTCGTTCTCGGCGGTCAGTCCGATGGTGGCGCGCAGATATCCGGGGATCCCGACGTCGCGGATCAGTACGCCCTCGTCGAGGTAGCGCTGCCAGGTCCGGGGCGCGTCGACGAACCGCCCGAACAGCAGGAAGTTCGCGTCGCTGGGCACCACGGCGTAGCCCATGGTGGTGAGTTCGCGGGCGACCCGGTCGCGTTGGGCGGCGAGTTCGTGCACGCTCGCGAGGGTTTCGTCGGCGTGGCGCAGCGCCGCCCGCGCGGCGGCCTGCGTCACCACCGACAGATGATAGGGCAGACGCACCAGCAGCAGGGCGTCGATCACCGCCGGCGCCGCCACCAGGTAGCCGAGCCGACCCCCCGCGAACGCGAACGCCTTGCTCATCGTCCGGGACACGACCAGCTTCGCCGGATACGTGTCGAGCAGCGTGATCGCGCTGGGTGCCGCGGAGAACTCCGCGTACGCCTCGTCGACGACGACGATGCCCCGTGCGGCCTCTACGATGCGAGAGAGCTCCCCGAGCGGAACGCTGTGCCCGGTCGGGTTGTTCGGGCTCGTGACGAAGACGACGTCGGGCCGGCGGTCGGTGACTGCCGCGACCGCGTAGTCGACGTCGAGCGAGAAGTCGGCGGCCCGTTTGGCTTCCAGCCACTCGGTGTCGATGCCCTCGGAGATGATGGGGTGCATCGAGTACGACGGCACGAACCCGAGTGCAGTGCGACCGGGCCCGCCGAAGGCCTGCAGCAGCTGCTGCAGGATCTCGTTGGAACCGTTGGCCGCCCAGACGTTCTCGGTCGCGACGGGGACGCCGGTCTGGATCGCCAGGTAGGCGGCGAGATCGGTGCGCAGCGCGACCGCGTCACGGTCCGGGTAGCGGTGCAGGTCGACCGCGACGGCACGGATCGCCTCGGCGACGTCGTCGACGAGGGCCTTGCTCGGCGGGTGCGGGTTCTCGTTCGTGTTGAGCTGCACCGGCACGCTGAGTTGCGGTGCGCCGTAAGGCTTCTTGCCTCGCAGGTTGTCGCGCAGCGGCAGGTCGTCGAGATCGATTCCCGCCCCGATCACCGCTCTGCCCCCATCACCGCAGCGCCTCGAAGCGCAACCGCACCGCCTCGCCGTGGGCGGGCAGGTCCTCCGCGTTGGCCAGGGTCACGACGTGACCGGAGACCTCCTTGAGCGCGGCCTCGGTGTACTCGACGACGTGGATGCCGCGAAGGAACGTCTGCACGCTCAGTCCGGACGAGTGGCGGGCACACCCCGCGGTCGGCAGCACGTGGTTCGAGCCGGCGCAGTAGTCGCCGAGGCTCACCGGTGCCCACGGGCCGACGAAGATCGCGCCGGCGCTGCGGATCCGGGCGGCGATGTTCGACGCGTCGCGGGTCTGGATCTCGAGGTGCTCGGCGGCGTAGGCATTGGCGACCGCGAGGCCCTGATCGACGTCGTCGACGAGGACGATCGCGGACTGCTCGCCCGACAGCGCGGTCGCGACCCGTTCGTCGTGCTTGGTCAGCGCGAGTTGGGCGTTCACGGCGTCGCCGACGGCGTCGGCGAGGGCGACGCTGTCGGTGACGAGCACGCTGGCGGCGAGGACGTCGTGCTCGGCCTGGCTGATGAGGTCGGCGGCGACGTGCACCGGGTCGGCGGTGACGTCGGCGAGGATCGCGATCTCTGTGGGGCCGGCCTCGGCGTCGATGCCGACCAACCCGCGGCATAGTCGCTTGGCGGCGGTGACGTAGATGTTGCCGGGACCCGTGATGAGGTCGACGGGGTCCAACCCCTCGTGGACGTCGCCGTATGCGAGCAGCGCCACGGCCTGCGCACCCCCGACCGCCCACACCTCCTCGACGCCGAGCAGCGCCGCGGCGGCGAGGATGGTCGGATGGGGCAGGCCGCCGAACTGGGCCTGCGGCGGGGAGGCGACGACGAGCGAGCCGACGCCCGCGGTCTGCGCGGGCACGACGTTCATCACGACGCTGGACGGGTAGACGGCGTTGCCCCCGGGCACATACAGGCCCACGCGCTCCACCGGAACCCAGCGCTCGGTGACGGTGCCGCCCGGCACCACCTCGGTGACGGTGTCCGTGCGGCGCTGGTCGGCGTGCACGACGCGGGTACGGTCGATCGCCACTTGGAGCGCCGCGCGAACGGCGGCGTCGAGTTCGTCCAGCGCACGGCTCAGCGCTGCGGCGGGGACCCTGACCTGCGCCGGTCGCACGCCGTCGAACTGCTGCCCGAAGTACAGCGCGGCCTCGGCGCCGCGGTCGCGGACGGCCTCGACCACCGGACGGACCCGAGGCAGCACCGAATCCACGTCGACCCCCCCGCGCGGTAGGGCGGCGCGCAGTTCGGCGGCTGACGGAGTGCGACCGCGCAGATCGACGCGGGCGAGCTGGACACTGACGGGCACGGCGAGCCTCCGGTTCGGTGATGGCCTCATCGATTATCCACCGACCGACTCGGCGCCACGCACGTGCCCGCGCGACAACTCAGTCGTCGACGAGCTCGATCCCACGTCCTCAGCCGGCGGCGGGCACCTCGGCCGCCACGGCCCGCGCCCAGGCCCGGGCCCGGTCGAGTTCGCCCGCCGCGAGCGGACCGAGCATCCCGGTGACGAAGAAGTCGTCGGGCTTGGCGGCGCGCTCGAATCCGGCGCGACGCAGCAGTCGATCGGCCCGCCGCGCCGCCGACCCAGTCATCCAGCGCGGCTTTGCTATGCGGGTGCCGAAGGCGGCGCCGCGGCACGGCCGGCCGCCGCGGACAGATTCGAGCCATTCCCGCAGCCCCGCACCGTGCGTGACCAGTTCCGACTCGGTCTTGGTCGCGGCGTCGAGGCGGGACTTGGGCCGGCTGAGCCCGTGGACGTGGGTCGGCGCGCCGACGATCACCAGGTCGAAATCCTCGACCAGTTCGGGTGCGTCGTCGACGTTGCGGACGTCCACGGTGTAGCGAGTCGCCAGTTCGTCGCCGATCGCCCGCGCCAGCTTCTCGGTGTTGCCGAACATCGATTCGAATACTACGAGTGCGCGCATTTCCGACACCTCCCAGTCACGGTTGTCCATGTCAGCGTCGCGCGGTGGCTCGCATCGTCATAGGGTCCTGGGGCGCCGGGTGCAGGGACGTTGGTCCTGTGCGGTTGGTGCGCGGAACGCCTCACATGTCCAGGCCGAGGTCCAAGACCGTGACGGAGTGGGTGAGGGCGCCGACGGCGAGGTAGTCGACGCCGGTGGCGGCGTAGGCGGCGGCGTCGTTGAGGGTGAGCCCACCCGAGGACTCGAGCTTGGTCTGCGGTGCCTGCGCGTTGCGGCGCTGCACCGCGGCCTGGGTCTGCCACAGCGGAAAATTGTCCAACAGAACGAGTTCGACGTCCTCATCGAGAACCGCGTCGAGTTGGTCGAGGCTGTCCACCTCGACCTCGCACGCGATGTCCGGGCGCAGGTCCCGCACGGCACGCAGCGCCGCGACCACCGATCCGGCGGCCACGACATGGTTGTCCTTGATCAGCGCGGCGTCGCCGAGGCCCATGCGGTGATTGACGCCGCCACCGACCCGCACCGCGTACTTCTGCAGCGCGCGTAGTCCGGGCAGCGTCTTGCGGCTGTCGCGGATCTTGCACTCCGTGCCCTCGACCGCCGCGACCCACGCCGCGGTGGCCGTCGCGATGCCGGAGAGATGGCAGAGCAGGTTCAGCAGGGTGCGCTCGGCGGTGAGCAGGCCGCGCGTGGGCGCGACGACCGTGAGCGCGGACTGCCCGGCCTCGACCACCGTCCCGTCCGCGACCCGTTCGCTCACCTGGTAGCCGCCACCGCCGAGCACCTCGTCGAGCACGAGCAGTCCGACGTCGAGGCCGGCGATCACACCCGGGCGCCGCGCGATGACCGACGCCTTGGTCACGGCGTCGGCGGGCACCGTCGCGACCGTAGTGACGTCGGGTCCGTAGCGCAGGTCCTCGTGCAGTGCGGTGCGGATCAGCATCCGCACCTCCGCGGCCTCCAGACCCTGCGCGTCCAGCGCGTCGGCCATCAGCCCACCCCCGCCAGTCGCGGTGCGGATACGACGAGTCCGCCGTCGACCTGCCGCACCGAAATGCGGTGCCGCTGCGCGTCGTTCGGATCGGCGAAATCCGAGCGGGTGTGGCAGCCGCGGCTCTCGCGGCGCGCCGCCGCGGCGGCCACGAGTGCCTGCGCGGTCACGGTCAACGCGGAATCCTCCAGTCCCGCGACGTCGTCGGCGACGGTTCCCGAAGCGGCGGTCAACACGTCTGCCGCCGTGGCGAGCCCGCTGCCGTCACGGACCACCGATGCGTGCGCGGTCATCGTCGCCTGCAGGAGGCCGCGATCCAGTCGCGGGGCCAGAGGCAGCACCGCCTCGGTGACCTCCGTTCGCACACCACGCCTTTCGGCCGCGGCCGCGCCGGCGCGTTCCCCGACGACGAGCCCCTCGAGCAGGCTGTTGGACGCCAACCGGTTCGCGCCGTGCAGACCGGTGCGCGCGACCTCGCCGGCCGCGTACAACCCGGGCACACCGGTGCGACCGTGTAGATCGGTCGCGACGCCGCCGCACTGGTAGGGCGCGGCCGGCGCGACCGGGATCGGGTCGGTACGCGGGTCGATCCCGGCGGCCAGACACGAGGCGGTGATGGTCGGGAACCGGTCGGCGAAGCCGCCGATCCCGGTGGCATCGAGGTAGACGTGGTCGGCGCCGGTGGCGCGCAGCCGGGCCGCGATCGCGCGCGACACCACGTCGCGCGGCGCGAGGTCGCCGAGTGGGTGCACCGCGGCGGTCACCGATCGCCCGGTCGAGTCGACAAGGACCGCCCCCTCGCCGCGCACCGCCTCCGAGATCAGCGGTCGCCGCCCGGTGCCGCCGGGCGCGTAGAGCACGGTGGGGTGGAACTGCACGAACTCGAGGTCGGCGACGGCGGCGCCGGCGTCGAGCGCGAGGGCGACGCCGTCCGCGGTGGAGCCGGGCGGGTTGGTGCTGCACGCGTAGAGCTGACCGAGACCGCCGGTCGCGAGCAGCACCGCAGGCGTGTGGATCACCCCGAAGCCCTTCTCCGACAACACGATCAGGCCCGCGACCCCGTGCGCGCCGACGACCACCCGGGCGGCGGCCGCACCGAACAGCACCGGCATCCCGGCGGCGTTGAGCGCACGCTGCACCTCGGCGCCGGTCGCGTCGCCGCCGGCGTGAATGATCCGCCGGGTGCTGTGCCCGCCCTCGCGGGTCCGCGCAACGGTGCCGTCGCGGCCGCGGTCGAACACCGCGCCGAGGTCGGTCAGCCGCGCGACGGCGTCGGTGCCACCGGCGACGATCGACTCGACCGCCGCGACGTCGCACAGGCCCGCCCCCGCCGCGATCGTGTCGCGGACGTGCGCCGACACGGAGTCCTGTATAGGCGCCACGACCGCGATCCCGCCCTGCGCATACTGCGTCGACGTGTCGGTGGGCCCACCCTTGCTCACGGTCAGCACCTTCAGCCCGAGTTGCGCCGCGGTCCGCGCCGCGGTCAACCCGGCGACCCCGCCGCCGACGACGACGAGATCCGCGCCGGCCTCCCAGCGCACGCGCACGCCCCCCGGTGGGGTGCTCACTCGCCCCCGCCGGGGTTGCCGATCTCGATCATCCGCTGCACCGACCGGCGGGCGCGCGAGGCCACGTCGGCGTCGACGAACACCTCGTCGGCGCCGTCGCGCAGGCTGCGCAGCAGGGCGGCCGGGGTGATCATCTTCATGTATTTGCAGGAGGCGCGGTCGTTGACGGCCTGGAAGTCGACGCCGGGCGCGGCCTTGCGCAACTGGTGCAGCATGCCGATCTCGGTCGCGACGAGCACCTGGCTGCTGCGCACGTGTTTGGCCGCGTCGATCATCCCGCCGGTGGACAGGATGTGCACCCGGTCCGCGGGGAACGCGCCCTCGCCGGCGAGGTACAGCGCCGAGGTGGCGCAGCCGCACTCCGGGTGCACGTACAGTTCCGCGTCAGGGTGGGTGCGGGCCTGCTCGGTGAGTTCGTCGCCGTTGATGCCGGCGTGTACGTGGCATTCACCGGCCCAGATCTGTATGTTCTCCCGGCCGGTGACCCGCTTGACGTGGGCGCCGAGGAACTGGTCGGGCAGGAACAGCACCATCTTGTCGGGGTCGATCGAGGCGACCACGTCGACGGCGTTCGACGAGGTGCAGCAGATGTCGGTGAGCGCCTTCACTTCGGCGGTGGTGTTCACGTAGGACACGACGACGGCGTCGGGGTACTCCGCGCGCCACTCGCGCAGTTCGTCGCCGGTGATGGAGTCGGCCAGCGAGCAACCCGCGCGGGCGTCGGGGATCAGGACCGTTTTGTCCGGACTCAGAATCTTCGCTGTCTCGGCCATGAAGTGGACGCCGCAGAAGACGATGGTTTCCTCTCCGACGTCGGCGGCGATGCGCGAGAGCGCCAGCGAGTCACCGACGTGGTCGGCGATGTCCTGGATCTCGGGCAGCTGGTAGTTGTGCGCGAGGATCGTTGCGTTACGGGCTTGCGCCAGGCGTTTGATCTCCGCGGCCCACTCCGGACCTGCGGAAACGCCCGTGTACCCGGTCGGGCCATCCTGAATCCGTGCAAGGGTTGCAGTTGCCATGAGTGGTGCCTTTCCGTACCCGAGGTTTTCGACTTATGATCGAAAACATGACCTATGGTAGCACCGTTCACGAGTCGCTCACCGCCGTGTTCCAAGTTCGCCACTTTTCGGCCACCGAATCGAACAACCGATCGGGTGCCGGAGCGCGGCCGGAACTGGCCGTGCTGCTGTGGCAGCGCGCGCTCGATCCGCAGGTCGGCACCTGGTCGCTACCGGGCGGCAAACTCCGCGACGACGAGAACCTGATGTCGTCGGCGCGCCGCCAACTCGCCGAGAAGGTGGATGTCCGGGAGGTCGCGCACCTCGAGCAGTTGTCGGTGTTCAGCGACCCGCACCGGGTCCCCGGCGTGCGGCGCATCGCGTCGACGTTCCTCGGTCTCGTTCCGTTGACCGCGGACCCGCAACTGCCCTCGGACACCGCATGGCACCCGGTGTCACGGCTGCCGACGACGTCGTTCGACCACGGCACGGTCGTGGAGCACGCGCGCACCCGACTGGCTGCGAAACTCTCCTACACAAACATCGCCTTCGCCCTGTCCCCAGCTACTTTCACGATGTCGACATTGCGGGAAATCTACTGTGCGGCACTGGGATACGACGTCGACACGACGAACCTGCAGCGTGTGCTGAGCCGCCGCAGGGTGCTCACCGCCACCGGCAGCACGGCGTCGCCTGGGCGGGCCGGCGGTCGGCCCGCGGCCGTGTTCCGGTTCATCGACGTGGAACTGCGGGTGACCGACGAGTTCGCCGCGCTGCGTCCGCCGGGGTAGCGCCTCAGCGGTACCGAGCAGTCAGGCTGACCTGGGTGTCGCCCCCGGCGCCGTCGAGGTTCCAGCGCAGGTAGGCAAATCCTCCCTGTGATCGGATTCCATCGTGTGCCCACCTGGTCCCCGACACACGAGTAGCGGGGGGG
>DATDBL010000353.1:0-17727 GCA_036524855.1 Aldersonia sp.
CTACCTCGGCACGAACGCGATCTCGCTCGAACACGGCCTCACCACCTCCGACCCGGCCGTGGCAGCCGTGAAGAACACCGCGGTCCGCAGGGCACGACGGGCGATCCTGGTCACCGCGCACTCGAAATTCGGCCAGAGCAATTTCTGCCGCTTCGCCGAGATCTCCGACCTCGAGGCGATCGTCACCGGCACCGAACTCAGCGCCGACGACGCACGACAATACGGGGCGCTGGGGCCTACGGTCATCCGAGTGTGACGCCAGCCGAGCGCTTACACCCCGCCGGGTCGCTCGACCTGTTCACCGGCGCCGGCACGCGTCAGAGGCCCAGGATGCCCAGGATCGGTGCCCCCAACGCGCCCAGCCATCCAGCCAGCGCGACCAGGGGCCGATGAACGGCCGCTTCGGCGCCCGCGATCGCGGTGACCGACCGAGCGATACGTGTCAGTCGTGACGCGATGTGCACACGATTGGGTTGGGCCCTCTCCAACTCTCGCTGGACCTCGACCGCATCGACGGCGGCTGGATCCATTCCCAGACGGCGCAGCGTGCTTGCGAGTTCGACGGCGGATTCAACCAGGTGTGCGGTTGCGAACGAACCGTGTTGTCCTCCATGTATTGTCTGGTTGCCTGCGACGTTGTTGATGTTTCCCTGTTGCGAACCGATATTGAATACCATGACGTATGCCCTTATCTGATGGATGCTGAGTTCCACGCGAACCGTGGGTCGGTGTCAACCCGCCGCACCCGAGCGGCGGCGACGATCCACGTGATCAACCCGACTATCAGCACGAACTGGCCCACGAACGCGATCATGAAGAAGATCAGTCCGGCCGGTCCTAAGCCGGTGTCGGGACCGAAGATGGGGAACGCGTCGGGCGCGATGCCGGTCTGAATCGACGTGCTCACATCCCCGATCGCGCTCACCAAGAAGTAGGCGTATCCGAGTCCCCCGACAATCACCATCAACAGTCCGAGCCAGAACACGAACCGCGCCTTCGTCCTGGATGCCGCGACCTCGCGCAGGAAGCTCTCCCGCTGCTGGAGGAGGTAGTTGATGTGCTGGTCGCGGCCGACGTTGTTGATCTGATGCGCGCTCTGGTGAGCGACGTCGAAGTTCACCCGATGGGGTGGACGCCGATTCGTCCCGCCTCGTGAAAGCTGGGTCGTGCGTGGTGGGTGCGCCTGCCCGAAACGGGCCTCGACGCTGCCGAAGGTGACAATGTCGCCGCCGTACAACTCCCGAGCACCGCTGATCCGTTGTCCCCCGAGCCATGTCCCGTTCGACGACCCGAGGTCCTCCACGGTCACGCGATCACCAACGATGTTGATCGCGGCGTGCACGGCGCTGACGTGCTGGTCGTCGATCCGTAGATCCGCACGCGCACCACGCCCAACGAGCAGCCGTCCAGGACCGAGCCGCAGAACGGTGCCCGCCATTGCCGGCGGGCCGACGATTGTCATTCGCATCAAGTCCGACACCACGTCCGAAGTGTCCCAACAACGCAGCCACCGGGCACGAGTACACGACTACCTGACTTGTCATCAGCACCACGCAGGTGAGCACCGACAAGCAGGTCGGGACGTTTCCCAGGTCGGCCCGAATTCGGACGGCAACGGACACCAGCGGACAAGTCCAGCTGTCTTCCCATGCTCAGTCCGCGGGGTTCGATTCCCGTCATCGGCTCCATCATCGGCTACCTACGTGCAACCGTCTCGTCGGCCCGTCGACGGCGGCGCACTCCCCCAGCGCGCGCTCCGGCGCGGCAAGCTGCCGGTCGAGCAGTGCGAAGAGCTCGGTCAGCAGACCGGTCGCTGCCGTCCGATCCAACGCCGAATCGCGATATTCGATGCGCCCGAGCATGTCCGGTCCGCGCTCGGCAATCGTGATCGAGACGTCCATCGACGACGGCGCCACGGGCAGCGAGATCTCCTGCGAATCCGACGAGTACACCTCGAACCGTGTCGCGCCGACTGTGCGTGGGCGGCGGCCCGGTTCCAGTGCGAGCCCCACCTGCGGCGGCGAGGCGCCGGCGTCGAGCGCCAACTCCAACGGAATGCGCTGGTGCATGCTGGTTTCGACCAGCTCGACCTTGGCGGCCTCGACGAGGTCGTCGTAGGTCATCTCCGGCGTCGGCGCGAGGTGCAGCACCACCGTCGTCGCGAACAAGCCAACCACCGAGGCGAACTCGTCGTCCTCGCGGTTGGCCGCGAGCGTGGCAAGCCGGATCGGCGCGGCCGCGCCGCGCCGTTGCAGCAGCACAGCCAGCGTCGCCGAGAGGCAGATGAAGGGAGTGACGCCCCGTCGGCGTGCGTAGGAGCGCAGCCGTTCGGTCGGCGCCTCCCCCATCGCCGCCGTCGTCACACCGAATCGAAACCTGTCGGCCGATCGCCCGGACCCGCCGAGCGACGGCACCTCGGTGACAGGGTGCGCCAGCTTGCGCTGCCAGTACTCCAGCCCGGCGACCAGGCGGCCGTTGCGCAACTCCTGTCGCTGCGCCCACGCGTAGTCGAGGTAGCGCGGCCCCGGTCCGTCGCCGACGGACGCCGGGTCGCGGTACGCGTCCACGAGCTGGTCGAGGATCACCTGCAGTGACACACCGTCGCAGACGATGTGATGGGTGCCGAGCAGCAGCACCCGTTGCGCGTCGGCGAGTCGGAGCAGCATGGCACGCAACAACAGTCCGCCGGCGAGGTCGAACGGTCGCGCGAAGAACGAGCGGGCGTGATCCAAGGCCGCCGACTCGCGGCCGTCCGCGTCGCGCAGATCGACCTCGGTGACCTCGACCGTGTGCGTGGATCCCACCCGCTGGCGCGGCGCGCCGTCGACGATCTCGAACCGCGTCCGCAGCGCGGGTTGCGCGGCGAGCACCCCGCAGAGCGCGCGACGTAGCATCGCGACGTCCAGTGGTCCGGAGATCAGGATTGGAAAGACGACGTTGTTGAACGGCAGACCGGCCAGTATCCGTTCCGTTGCCCAGATCGCCTCCTGCTGCAGCGAGAGCGGCGCGAAATCGACCTCCGGCAGCATCTGTTTGGGGGGTGCGACGGGCCCGTCGAGAGTCAAGGCCGCGGCCACGGCCCCGACCGTCCGTCGTTCGAAGAGCGCCGCAAGTGCGTTCGTCGCGCCGAGCTTGCGACGTAACCGGGCCGCGACCCGATTGGCGTTTAGCGAGTTGCCGCCGAGTTCGAAGAAGTCGGCGTCGGCGGAGTTCACCTCGCGGCCGAGCACCTCGGCCCATACGGAGGCGACGGCGTGCTCGGCGGCAGTGCGCAGCGGCCGCCCCGGGGCTGCGTCGGGCTGGGTGGCGAAATCGTCGGCGAGCCGGCGGCGGTCGACCTTTCCGGTCGCGGTGAGCGGCAACGTGGCCACGAACCGCCACTGCGCGGGCAGCATGTGCGCCGGCAACCGATCGCTCACCGCCGCCCGCAGCTCAGGCAGCACGGAGGCGTCGGCCACCACCGCCGCGCACAGCGACCCGGCATGCGGCCCGGCGGCGGGAACGACGACCGCGGCGCTGCGCACACCCGGGTGGTCGATCAGCACGTCCTCGATCTCGGCCGGTTCGATCCGGAAACCGCGCACCTTCACCTGGTCGTCGAGACGGCCGACGACGCGCAGCGCCCCGCCGAGCAGGACGCCCGCGTCGCCGGTGCGGTAGATCCGTCCCGATTCGAGCCCGAATTCCGCACCGTCGCGGAACCTCTGAGCCGTGAGCTCCGGGTCACCGAGGTATCCGCGGGCCACTCCCGCGCCCCCGATCCACACTTCACCGCCGAACACGTGCACGGTGACGTTGTCGACGGGACGGCCGGTGTGCAGCGGCTCTCCCCGTGGTTGGAAGCCACCGGTGGCCTGCACGGTCGCCTCGGTGGGGCCGTACACGTTCGCCATCGCGGTATGCGGCAGCACGCGCCGCGTGCGCTCCCAGAGCTCGGGGCGCACCGCCTCGCCGCCGAGGAACAGGCTGCTCAACTCGAGCGCCGACTCGCCGTCCGACTCGAGCTGGATCAAGACCTCCTCCCACAGCGCCGGCACGCAATGCAGGCCCGCCCCGGGGCGCCCGCGCAGCAGCGCCAGCAACCGCTCGGGCACACCGCGAGCGTCCTCGGGAATCATCCATACCGGGTCCCCGCGGGTCAGCGGCGCGACCAGTTGCTGCATGGCCGCATCGGCGGTGAACCTGGTGACGGTGGGGAGCGGCGCGACGCGCCCGTCGACCCGATTGGCCCGCGCCACCCACGCGCAGTAGTTCACGATGCTGCCGTGCTCCACCAGGACGCCCTTGGGCCGCCCGGTCGACCCGGACGTGAACAGCGCATACGCGAGATCGCTCGGTCGGCAGTCGGTTTGCAACCGAACGGCGCTCTGGTGGAACGAGCCGGGATGCACGATCATCGCCTCGTCCGCCAGCCCGTCGGCCTGTGCGTGCCAGTCGAACGTGGTGAGCAGCACGACCGGTCGAGCCTGCTCGAGCAGCGCCCGCGTCCGCGACCGCGGATCGCTGGGATCCAGCGGCAGGAACGCCGCCCCCGCCTTCAGCACCGCCAGCATCGCCAGCAGCAGCTCGGGACACACACGCCCGTACAGCGCCACGAGGCGGTCGCGGCTGGCACCGGCACCACGCAACGCCGCGGCGAGCTGGTTGGCCGCCGCGTCGAGCTGCCGATAGCTGATCAGCCTGCCGTCGGATTCGATCGCGATGGCGCCCGGCCGCTCGTCGGCCCGCGCCTCGATGACGGTGTGCAGGCACCCGCCGCTCATTGCGGCACCGTCACGGGCGTGGTTGCCGCGACCCTGAGCCGGTCGAGGTGCTCGAGGTGGCGCAGCACAACGTCGGGGGCGATACCGAAATCCACCAGGCAGGCGATTTCGGTGACACCGGCCGCCCTTAGCCGGGCAACCATCGGCAGCGCGGTCTCCGGGGTGCCGAACAGGCCGTGCGTCGTGAAATAGCGTTCGAACGCCAGCTCCGCGAGCGCGTCCTTGTCCGCGTCGGTGATCTTCTCGACGTTGATCTTGAGGTCCTTGCTCTGAGCCAGCTTGGCGAACAGATTGATGTGCGAGCGTAGATATTTCACCAGTGGCCCACGGACCGCGGCGCGCACCTCGTCCGGGTCGTCGCCGATGAACGTGTGCACCATCGTCGTCACGGCGTAGTCCTCGACCGATCGGCCGGTGGCCTGCAGCTCCGCGTGGTAGGCGGCGACCTTGTCCGCCACGTCGTCGGTGGTCTGTTCCATCAGGCCGGTCAGCACGTTCATGCCGTGCCGGGCACCGGTGATCCAGGTCGCCGGCGCGGCGGAGCTGGTGATCCACGTCGGGATCTCCCGGCGCAGCGGAGCGGGATGCGACAGGACCGAAATCTGGTTTCCTGCACCGTCGTTGCGTTCGATCGGTCGCCGTGCCCATAGTTGGCGCACCACCTGCAGGTTGTCCAGCAGCACCTGCTTGCGCGCCTCGTAGTTCTCCGGGGCGAACACGAAGTCGCCGGTGTGCCAGCCCGACGCGAACGACACCCCGATCCGCCCGCCGGACAGGTTGTCCAGCACCGCCCACTCCTCGGCGACCCGAATCGGATCGTGCAGCGGCAGCACGACGCTGCCCGCCCGGATCTGCAACCGCTCGGTGATCGCGGCGATCGCGCCGGCAAGCACGGCCGGGCTCGGGTACGGCGCTCCGAACGGGTCGAAGTGCCGTTCCGGCAGCCAGATCGCATCGAAGCCGTGCCGATCGGCGAAGCGCGCACACTCCAGCAGCAACTCGTATTGTTCGCGCACGGTCGCCGAGTCGGTGGAGGCGAAAAAGAAGAGGCTCCATTTGATTTCGCCCTCAGGCCGCGGCTCGTCGCCGTTGGGTTCGGGTGGCGGTGGGCCCGGGGCGGGCGTGATCGATGCGGCGCGCAGCCGCTGCTCGAGCAGCCGTCGCCGTTGTGCGGACAGTACCCGGAGTTGATTGTCGTGGTCGGTCATCACCGTTCCCCTCGTTGGTCGCCGCGCGGCAGCGCGCCGAGTTCTGCGATACGCGTATCTGGCTCGCGCACAGCCACCGTCACCAATGTCGTCCACCGCCGCGCCAGCTCCCGCGCCACGTCCACCGAGAAGCGGGACGAGTATTCCAGGTTGCCGTGCAGACCGCCGTCGGCGCCTCGCCCGATCGCCAGGGCGAGGTCGTAGCGGACGGCGGCCACCGGAATCTCGTGGCGAGTCAACCGAAGACCCGCCCAGTCGGCGGTGCCGGTCGGGGCGTTGTTGTGTACGAGCGCGACGTTGGAGAACGGCATCCGCGAACTCGACTGCCCCGCCCCGACCTCGGCGACCACACGTCCGAACGGCGCCGCGCTGTGCGCCACCGCGTCGGTCATCGCCCGGCCCGCGTCGGCGATCGATGCGCCGATGGTCGACGCCGGGTCGACCCGCAGCCGCAGCACGACGTTGTTCACGAAGCAGCCGATCAGCGACGCGCTGGTGGCGTCGCGGGTATCGACCGGCACGATCAGCGGGATGTCGAGTTGACCGGATTCGAGATGCAACACGATCGCCAGCAGGGCCGCCGCACCGGCGAAGAGGCTCGCCCCGTGCCGTCGACAGCGGTCGTGAAAGTCGTTGGGCTCCTGACCGGAGACCGCGACAGCGACCGCGGCGCCGGTCGAGTCGGTTGGGGTCCGGTCGGCGACCGCAAGTGGATCCAGGTCGATGCCGTCGGGCACGCCCGCGAGCGCGGCGCGCCACCACTGCACGGCGCGATCCGCGTCCGCCCGGCCGGGGCCGTGCTCGCGCTGCCCGATGACGTCGTAGTAGCCGACCGACGCAGGCGCCGGCGGCCGGGATGTGCCGTGCCGCGCGGCCCGGTACGCGGTCTCGACCTCGGCGAACAGGATGCCCAACGATGCTCCGTCGGAGCAGATGTGGTGGATCGTCACCACCAGCATGCAGTCGCGCGGGCCGATCCGGATCGACAGCACCCGCCATACCGGTCCGGTGGCCAGGTCGAACGGGCGCATCCAGTCGCCGCGGGCCGCGTCGTCGGCCGCCGCGCCGGGGTTCGCCGACTGCGACACGTCGATGACGCGAAACGGCACGGAGGTCGGTGCCGGCGGCGCCACCACGGCGAGCACCTCGCCGTCGTCGTTCTCCTCGAACCGGCTGCGCAGCGGTGCGTGCCGGCGCATCACCGCCTCGAACGCGGCGGCGAGCGCCTCCTCGTCGAGGTCGCCGTGCAGCAGCACGGCCCCGGCGTTGTTGTAGGCCGCCGTGCCCGGATGCAGCTGCTCGAACAACCAGATTCCGTACTGGGTGACCGAGACGTGACGAGTCGAATCGCCAGGATCGACACTGCGCGATGACATTCGGCGTTCGAACAATTGTCGTTGCGCCGGTGTCAGTCGGGCGAGGCGATCGTCCCGGTTCAGACCGGGCGGCGTCGGCAACCGTGCCACGGCACCCCTACCCTTCGACGTCGATCGGTTGGTGCGTCACCGGTGGAATCGCGGTCGGCACGGGCGGCGCAACTCGCCACGGGGGTGACAGATTCGCCACCCTAGGGTCGTTAATCTCCGCCCTGCTGTGACCTATCTCACTACTAAACATCCGCTCGGCGGGCAACGCCTGCCGCACGAACTGGCGAGGAGTCATCGTGGTCAACTCTTTTTCGCGATTCCTGAGCGACGAGGACCTGTCCAAGGTTCGCGAACTGTATCTGCAGGCGTTGGCTGATGCCACCGCCGACGCCGACCCGAACGAGCCTCCGTCGCCGTATGGCCGCATCGACGTCTCTGGAGTATCGCTGGAGCGGTTTTGGCACTGTTTCGGCACGGAACGGCACCAGGCGTCGCTCGACGTGATCGTCGCGTTGCTACACGCGTCCGGAACCAACGTGCTGCCGATCAACACGCACCGACTCGACGAGTCCCGCGACCCCGACGCGCTCGAACACGGCTTCGCCGGCGTGAGTTACGCGGCACTGGGCGACCGGATCGATGTGACGCCCTACGTGAAGATGCTGAACATCAACCTGCGCACCTCCGCCGATGCGGCGGTGCGCGCCGCCAAGATCGCGTTCGAAATGACCGGCGAGCCGGTGCTCAAACTCGAGGTGCTCACCCCCGACCTGCGCGCGTCCGCGGACGCCGACGTGGTCGAGGCCGCCCGCCAGTTGATGGCCTGGGAGCCGTCGCTGATCGTGCTGCCGCTGCTGTCCTGCAACGTCGAGGCAGCCGGGGCGGCCGTCGACGCCGGTTGCCCGCTGCTGCGCATTATGGGCTCACCGATCAGTTCCCGAGCCGGGATCACCGACGAGTTCGCTTTCGCCGAAATCACGTCGCTGGGCGCCCCGGTCGTGCTGGACGGCGGGATCGGGAAGGTGTCCGACCTCGACCGTGCGGTCGATCTCGGCGCGGGTGGCGCGCTGGTCAACAGCGTGCTGTTCGACGACGGCCGTCCGCCCGCCGTGGTCATGGAGGGCTTCGCCGGCGCCGCTCGACGGGCCTTTTCCCGGATCGCCTCGAGATGAGCCTCGCGTCGTTCGTCGACGTGCTCGTCGATCGCGTCGACCGGTCTCCGGACAAGGTGGCCTTTCGCTACCTCGGCGACGGAGAACGCCCGACCGCGTCGGTGACCTATCGGGAACTGCTCGAGTCGGCGCAGGCGACCGCCGCGCGGTTACAGGCCGTCGGGGGCGTCGGCGATCGGGTGGTGCTGGCCCACACGCCTGGCCTCGATTTCGTCGTCGATCTGCTCGCGTGCCAGCTGGCGGGCATGGCGCCGGTGCCGGTGTATCCCCCGATGGGACACCGGGAGATCGAAACCGCAACCGCCATCTCCGGACTCGTTCGGCCGGTCGCGGTGCTCAGTGACCTCGGCCCGGTCGCCGAACCGATCGCGGCCGGTGTGCCGGGCGCCGTGGTGCTCACCGCCGCCGACCGTGACCCGACCTTGGCACCGCGGTGGCGCGACCCCGCGATCGGTCCGGACACCCTCGCGCTGCTGCAGTTCACGTCCGGATCCACCGGCGCGCCCAAGGGCGTCGAGATCACGCACCGCAACATGCTGGCCAACCAGCGACGCATCCACGCCGCGTACGGCCAGGACGAACACAGCCTGATCGTGAGCTGGCTGCCGTTCTACCACGACATGGGCCTGATCGGCGCCGTGCTGCACCCGCTCTACCTCGGGGCCAGTTGCGTGCTGATGTCCCCGCTCTCCTTTCTCCAGCATCCGTACCGGTGGCTGCGCGCGATCTCCGAGTACGGCGGGACGATCAGCCCCGCGCCGGATTTCGCCTACGCGCTGTGCGCCCGCAAGGTCACCGACGCGGAGCTGGCGACCCTCGACCTGAGCAGTTGGCGGGTCGCGATCAGCGGCGGCGAACCGGTGCGCGCCGACACCGTGCGCCGATTCACCCAACGGTTCTCCCCCGCGGGCTTCCGGCCGGGCGCGCTGGTCGCCAGCTACGGACTCGCCGAGACGACGCTGCTCGTGGCCACAGGGGACGCAGCGGACGCGAATTCCGAACCCACGCTGGACTCTTCGCCCGAGGACGACGTCGTCGGGTGCGGGGCAGTGCCCGACGACGTCGTCGTGGTGGGCTCCGACGCGATGCCGGTCGAGCCCGGGACGGTCGGCGAGATCTGGGTGACCGGAGACAGCGTCGGACACGGATACTGGGAACGCCCGGATCTCACGGCGGCCGTGTTCGGAAACGAACTGGGCGCCGGGTCGAGTCGCCGCTATCTGCGGACCGGGGACCACGGCTTCGTCCGCGACGGCCGACTGTTCGTCTGCGGCCGGATGACCGACCTGTTGGTCGTGCGCGGCCGAAATCACTATCCACAGGACATCGAGGCCACCGTCGAACGCAGCAGCGCCGAGATCCGGCCCGGATGCGTCGCGGCGTTCCTCGACGGCGAGCGCGTGGTCGTGGTGGCCGAGGTGCGCGACGATTCGCCCGGCCGCGCGGTCGCCGCCGCGGTGACCAGCGCGGTCGCGCGGACACACGGGCTCACGGTCGCCGATATTGCCCTGGTCCGGCGCGGCACCGTCCCGAAGACCTCCAGCGGCAAGATCCGCCGCGGCGCCTGCCGAGACGGCTACCGGCGCGGCGAACTCGCCGTGCTCGCCGCCACGACCACCGAAGACGCCGCGACCCGGGTCCGTGCGGTGCTCGACGACACCGAGCCGGACGGCGACCTGACGCCGACCCTCGCCGCGCTGGGCCTCGACTCGTTGCACGCCGTCGGGTTGCAGCACGAACTACAGAGCAGGTTCGGCGTCGAGGTCCGGCTCGGCGACCTGCTGAGCTCCGTCACGCTGCGGGATCTGCGCGACCTCACGCGCGGCGTGGACACCACCCCCGTGCCCGTGGCCGAGCCGGCGACGCCGGTCACCGGACCGGTCCCCGCCACCGTCGGACAGCAGGCGATATGGCTACTGCACCAGCTCGATCCGACCGGCCGCCGCTATCTGATCGCCCGCGCCGTGCGGATCGGCGGCGACCTCGACGTCGAGGCGCTGCGTCGCGCGATCGATGGCGCGGTGCGGCGCCACCCCGCGCTGCACGCGCGCGTGATCGTCGAGCACGGCACCATCTCGTTCGACCACCAGTCCGCCCCGCCACCGCGGCTGCAGGTCGCCGGCGGCAGCGTCGCTGATGCGGCGGCCGCGCCGATCGACCTGCTCGGCGGACCGCCGATCCGCTTCCGTCTGGTCGAAAACGCCAAAGCGGAGCCCGTTCTCGTCGTCATCGCGCACCACATCGTCGCGGACCTGTGGTCCATGTCGGTGCTGCTATCCGAGATCCTCGACCGCTACCGCGACGACGGTGCCGCGAGGCTCCAGCCCGCTCCCGGGATGGACGCCTACGTCGCCGCCGAACGCGACCTGCTCGACGGTCCGCGGGCGGCGGCGTTGCGCGGGCAATGGATCGACCTGCTCACCCCCGTGCTGGACGCCGATCACCGGCTCCCCACCGACCGCCCGGCGCCGGCGCGCCGAACCTGGCACGGCGACGCCGTGATCCGACGGCTGAACCCGACCCGCACCGCGGCCGTGCGCGACCTCGCGTGCCGGCTGCAGGTCAGCCCGTTCGCGCTGCTCTTCCCCGGCTTCGCGATGCTGTTGGCGCGCACCGGCAACGCTCGCGACCTCGTCATCGGCATGCCCACGGCGGTGCGCCCGGACGCCGCACTCGCCGACACCGTGGGCTACTGCGTGAACACGCTGCCGGTGCCCGTCCGGCTGCCGACCACCGGCGCGGTCGCCGACGTCGTCACCACGGTGGCGGCGACGATTCGGCAGTGCCTCGAGTTGCAACGCTATCCGCTGCCGCTGATCGCCGAGGCGGTCGGCGCGCGCACCGCCGGCGGCCGGCCGCCGCTGTTCGACACCATGTTCGGGTGGACGACCGCGCCGCCCGGGGCGGCACCCGAGTTCGCGGCGCTCGCCGCCGACGATACGTCCCGATCGCTCGAGTCCGGCCCGCTGCGGCTGACCGCGGTCCCGATGCGCTCCGGCACCGCACTCGCCGACCTCGACGCGAACGTGGCGGACCTCGGCGACGAACTGGTCCTGACTCTGGGGTATGCCACCGAGGTGTTCGACGGCGATACCGTCGACGCACTCGCCGACCGATTCCTGCGAATCGTCGACGCCACGATCGCGGGCCCGGACCGAAACCTGCGCGACCTCACCGTCGTCGACGACGTCGAACGGCGCCGCTTGGCCGAATTGGGCACCGGAACCGGTCCTGTTCCACGCGCAGGTGTCACGTTGATCGACTGCTTCCTCGAGCACGCCGCCGCGACCGAGCCCGCCGTGTGCGTAGCCGACGGCGTCACGACCTACGCCGAGCTCGCCGCGCGGGTGGACCGCGTCGCGGCGGCGATCCTCGAAACCACCGGCGGGTCGGGCACGCTCATCGGCCTGCACCTCGGCGACGGCCCGGACTTCGTCGTCGGCATGCTGGCGATCCTGCGTGCCGGCTACGGTTTCGTCCCGATGCTGCCGACCATGCCCGCTGCCCGGCTGGAATTCATGGCCCGCGACGCGGATCTCGCCGCCATTGTTGTCGAACCCCGCGCCGTCGACGCCGGCAACCGCGACACCGCCGCCCTGCCGTCGGCGTTACGGCTGCCCGCGGTCCCGGTCGACGCGTCGGCGGATCCACCCGCCGCGTGGCCCCTCCCGGCTCCCGAGGACGTCGCCTACGTCGTGTACACCTCCGGCACGACCGGGGACCCCAAGGGCGTGCCGATCACCCACGCGAACGTGTTGCCGCTGTTGGGTTGGCAGCGCGAGGCTTTCGGCCTCGGGCCCGGCCAGCGGCTGGCGCAGAGCCTCGCCCTGTCCTTCGACTTCGGGCTGCAGGAGCTGTTCGTCGCGGTGTTGTTCGGCGGCGCGGTGGTGTTTCCGTCGCCGCGCGAACGACACTCGGCGCTCGCGTACGCACGGTTCGTGCAGCGCCACCGAATCACCACGCTGTACCTCACGCCAACCTTCGCGAACGACCTCGCCCGCGCCGGGGTGGCGATGCCGTCGGTGTCCACCGTGCTGCTCGGCGGCGAGATCCTCACCTACGCCACGGTCGCCGCGCTGCGGCCGCTGTTGTCCCCGGACTGCGTGTGCGTCAACGGATACGGACCCACCGAGGCGAGCATCAATTGCAGCATGAAGTTCCTCGGCGAACAGGTCGGCGCGGGAACCGGGATCGTGCCCGTCGGCCGGCCCACCGGGCAGTCGAGGGTGTACGTCTGTGATCCGTTCGGCGATGTCGCGCCGGCCGGCGTGGTCGGTGAGATCGTGATCGGTGGACCGGGAGTCGCCGCCGGCTACCTGCGCCTCCCGGAGCAGTCGGCGCGGGCGTTCGAGCCCGATCCGCTCGAACCGGGGGCACGACGGTATCGCACCGGCGATCTGGGCAAGCTGCTTCCAAACGGCGATCTCGTGGTGCTGGGCCGACGCGACCACCAGGTCAAGATTCGCGGCTTCCGCGTCGAGCCCGACGAGGTCCGTTCGGTCCTGCTGCGGCATCCGCGAGTGCGGGACGCGGCGGTGGTCGTGCGGTCGCACCGGGCCGGGCACGCTCTGGGCGCGGCCTGTGTCGCGGCGGGACTCACGGTCGCCCAGTTGCGTGCCCATCTCGTCGAGCGCGTGCCGGCACACCAGCTTCCGACCCGGCTCGCCATCGTCGACGAACTGCCGCGCGGTGCGCACGGGAAGGTCGATTCGGCTGCGCTGCAGGCCCTGCTGGATACTCACCCGGCCGATGACGGCCCGGTCGAGCTGCGCGAGATCGAGGCCGTGCTGACCCGAGTGTGGCGCGAGGAACTCGGCACGGACGTGAACCGGCACGACAACTTCTTCGATCTCGGTGGCAACTCGCTGCGGGTCGGTCCGGTGATGGCCCGCATCGAACGCGAACTCGGCCGGCCGCGGCTGCCGATGTCGCTGCTGTTCGAGTTTCCCACGCTGGCCGACCTCGCCCGCCATCTCGGATCACCCGCCGAGGAGAACCTGTCGGCCCCGGTGTCAGCCCGACACCGCCGGCGCGAACCGCAACGCATCCGAATCAGTTTCCAATCCTGATCATCCCCAACCCCCTGGAGCGAACATGGAACCGCACAATGACACCATCCCGGCCAACATCGCGATCATCGGCATGGCGTGCCGGCTGCCCGGGGCCGACGACATCCACCAGTACTGGCGAAACGTGCGTGAGGGCGTCGAATCGATCCGGACGTTCACCGACGATGAACTGCGCGCGGTCGGGGTGCGGCAGGACCTGATCGACAACCCGCGTTACGTCAAGGCTTCCGCACCGATCGCGGACGTCGAAGGGTTCGACGCCGGCTATTTCGGCTACGTCGCTCGCGACGTCGAGGTGATGGACCCGCAGCATCGCATCTTCCTCGAATGCGCGGTCTGGGCAATGGAGGACGCGGGATACGACCCAGCGCGCTACGCCGGTCTCATCGGCGTCTACGGCGGTTCGACGATCAACACATACCTGCTGACGAACCTCGTCGGTAACCGGCGGATGCTCGACATCGTCGGCGACCACGCGACCATGATCAGCAACGACAAGGACTACCTGCCACTGCGGGTGGCCTACAAGCTCGGCCTGCGCGGACCCGCGTACGCCGTGCAGACCGCGTGCTCCACCTCCCTCACCGCGGTGCACGTGGCGGCACAGGCGATTCTGTCCGGCGAGTGCGACATGGCCATCGCCGGCGGCGCGTCGGTCCGGATGCCACACGGCGGCGGCTACCTGCCGAACCCGACCGCCTCCCCCGACGGGCACTGCCGCACCTTCGATGCCGGCGCGCAGGGCAGCGTCATGGGCAACGGCGCCGGCATCGTCGTGCTCAAGCATCTCGACGACGCCGTGCGCGACGGCGACCACGTGTATGCGGTGATCGCCGGGTCGGCGATCAACAACGACGGCCGCGAGAAGTCCACGTTCACCGCCCCGAGCGTGGACGGTCAGGCCCGCGCGGCGGCCAGCGCACTCGCCGCGGCGGGCCTGTCCGCCGACGCCATCGACTACGTCGAGGCGCACGGAACCGCGACACCGCTCGGTGACCCGATCGAGGTCGCCGCGTTGACCAAGGCCTACCGACTCACCACCCAGCGGGTCGGCGACTGCGCCATCGGCTCGGTGAAGCCGAACATCGGTCACCTCGACGCGGCCGCCGGGGTGGCGAGCCTGATCAAGACCGTGATGGCCCTGCGCCACCGGGCGATTCCGCCCGTCGTGCACTTCACCTCACCCAACCCGCAGATCGACTTCGACGCCAGCCCCTTTTATGTTCCGGACGAACTCGTCGACTGGCCCGCCGAGGACGGACGACCACGCCGGGCCGGGGTGCACTCGCTCGGCATGGGCGGCTCCAACGCCCACGTGGTCCTGGAGGAGGCCCCGGTCACCGCATCAACGGACGCCGCACCTGCACTCCAGTTGCTGCTGCTCTCCGCGAAAACCGAGACGGCGCTATCGACCTCGATGACGAACCTGGCGCACTGGCTGCGCGAACATCCCGCCGAGTCGCTGGCCGACGTCGCCTTCACGCTGCAGGTGGGCCGCGCCGAGCACATGCACCGATGCGCGGTCGTCGCCCGCGACACCGACGACGCGGCGAGCGCCCTCGATGCCCGTGGCTCGTCGCGCGTGGTGTTCGCCCAGACGCCGGGGCCGGTGCGGCGCACGGTGTTCCTCATGCCGGGGCAGGGCACCCAGTACGTCGGCATGGGCGCCGACCTGTACCGGACCGAGCCGGTGTACCGACAGACCATCGACGAGTGTCTCGAGCTGGTTTCCGATGACGTGCGCGAGCCCCTGCGCACCCACCTGCTCGGCCGGCGAAACCCGACGTCCACGGCGCTGACCGATACCGCGCTCGCGCAGCCGGCGCTCTTCATCGTCGAGTACGCGCTCGCGCGCTGCCTCGAATCCTTCGGAGTGCGAACAGATCTGCTGCTCGGACACAGCATCGGCGAGTACGCGGCAGCGACCGTCGCCGGCGTGTTCGCCCTGCGCGACGCGCTCGCGGTGGTCTGTGCCCGCGGCCGGTTGATCTCGGGCCTGCCGGGTGGGGCGATGCTCAGCGTCCCGTTGCCGGAGGAGCAGGTGCGCACCCTTATCGAGGGCTGTGCCCTGGTCGAGAACGGCGAGCTGTCGATCGCGGCGGTGAACGCCGCGTCCATGGTCGTGGTGGCTGGCGCCGACGACGCGGTCGCCGAGTTCGAGGAGACCCTCGCCGCGCAACACGTGCCCGGGCGGCGGCTGCACGTCTCGCACGCCTTCCACTCGGCGCAGATGGATCCGATCCTCGCCGACTTCGAGGACGTGCTGCGGTCCGTACCGCTCAATGCGCCGGCTCTGCCGGTCGTCTCGAATGTCACCGGCGAGGTACTCGACGCGCCGACCGCCACCGATCCGGGCTACTGGGTCGAGCACCTGCGCCGGACGGTGCGGTTCGCCGACGGTGTCGACCTCGCGACCATGGAGCCCGGAACGGTCGTGATCGAGGTCGGACCCGCCGGCCTCGCGGCCCTCGTCCGTCACCAGATCTCACCGGCAACCGATGCGACGGTCGTCTCGCTCATGCCGGGCGCCGGCGACAAGACCGCGGACCGGGTCGCTCTGTTGCGAGGCCTCGGCGCCCTGTGGCAGAGCGGTGTGCGAATCGACTGGGAGCACACCCACGACCATCGCCGGCGGCGGGTGCCGCTGCCGACCTACCCGTTCGAGCGGATCCGGCATTGGGTGGACGTCGACCCGGGCGGTCCGGCGATCACGGTCGCCCAGCCGGCGCGCAGCGACGATCCGCTGGACTGGGTGTACGAGCCGCGGTGGACGCAATGCGAATCGATCACCGCCGGCGGCGTCGTCCCGGACGCGGTATTGGTTTTGCTCGACGACCTCGGCGTCGGGGACCGGCTCGCGCAGCGACTGCGCGCGGCGGGGAGTCGTGTGGTCACGGTGCGCCGGGGATCGGGTTTCGCGGCCGACGGCGGCGCCGACATCGTCGTCGATCCGGCACGAGCCGCGGACTGGGATGCGCTGGCCGCGGAGTTGGCGCGCACCGACTTCCGACCCGGAGCGATCGTGCACGGGTGGAGCTTGGATGCCGTGGGCGGTGACACTGTGGGCGGTGACACTGTGGAGGGCGAGGCTGCAGACGACTTCGACGCCGAGCAGGTGTCCGGGCTCTATTCGCTGCCGCACCTGCTGCGCCTACCGCGCACCCCCGACGCCGACCTGCTCTACGTGACGCGGCACGGCTTCGACGTCACCGGCGAAGACCCCGTCCGACCGGGCGTCGCCACCGCGATCGGGCTGTGCCGCGTCATCCCGCAGGAGTCGGACGTGCGCGCCCGCGTCGTGGACGCCGACCCGCGCCCCTCGACCGACCTGTCGCTGGCCGACCAGCTGTTCGCCGAGTTGACCGCGGACGCTGATACATCTCCCGTCGCTTCGCTCGCCCCAGAACACGACTCGCCGATCGCGCTGCGCGGACGGCGACGCTACCGGCAGACGTGGAGCAGGGTGGAGGCACGCGGCACCGGATCAGACCGCCGGGGTGGGGCACATCTGGTGATCGGCGGCCTCGGCGAGGTCGGCTCGGCGCTGGCGTGCCACATCCTGGCCGATCCGGGCGCGACCGTGATCGTCTACGACAGTGCCGCGCCGCAGTCGATATCGGCCGCGCAACGCGGGGCTCTCGCCGACCTGCGGGCCGCCGGCGGGTCTCGATTCCGGTTGGTCACCGCCGACGCGACCGACGACGCACGCCTGCGTGAGGTGATCGCGCAGCTGTGCGCGGACCACGGCCGGATCGCCGGCGTGGTGTATGCCCCCGGGATGAGCGCCGCGGCGGGCGTGGGGACGATCGGCGCGACCGAACTGTACGCCGCGCACTTCGAGACGAAGGTGCGCGGACTGCGGGCGCTGGATCGTGCGACGGCGGGCGCGCCGATCGACCACTGCCTCGTCGTCGGGTCGCTGTCCAGCGTGCTCGGCGGGGTCGGCAGCGGCGCCTACACGGCGGCCAACACCTACCTGGATCGCTACGTCGAGCGACGCAACCGCGACGCGGAACTGCCGTGGCGCAACGTCATCTGGGAGCACTGGATCACGGGCGGCAGCGGCGGCGCGGCGATGCGCGACGACCACGGCTGCACCGCCGAACAGGCCTGCCTGCTCTACGACGCGCTGATCGGGGACGACCGGA
>DATDBL010000354.1:0-15154 GCA_036524855.1 Aldersonia sp.
GGGCGAACATCAACTTCACCGAGGACGGCCAGTTCCATTCGATCCTCGACGCCGCACTGATCCGTCACCTCACCGACACCCTCGCCGTCGAGCAGAACCTCGGTGCGGTCCCCTACGTCGGCGGCGGCGAAGCCGGCATGACCGGACAGGACGCCTGACATGCGCGCAGTTGTGATGCAGGACGCGAAGCTCACCGTCGCGGAGCTGCCGGATCCAGTTCCCGGCCCGGGCGAAGTCCTTGTCGATGTGCTCGCCTGCGGGATCTGCGGGACCGATCTGCACTGCGCGGCCCACGGTCCGGAGTTCAACGCGGCGACGAAGGGTGCCGCCGGAATCGAGCTGATGGATCTGTCCCGGCCGGTCGTGTTCGGTCACGAGTTCGTCGGCCGGGTCGCCGCCTACGGTCCCGGCACCGAGGAACGCATTCCGGTCGGCCGGCGGGTCGTGTCGATGCCGGTGCTGCTGCGCGAGCAGCCGGTGATGCTCGGCTTCGCGGGTCCCGAGGCCCCCGGCGCCTACGCCGAGCGGATGGTGTTGTCGGAGCCGTTGCTGATCGAGGTACCGGACCACGTGTCCACCGAGGTCGCTGCACTGACGGAACCCCTCGCGGTCGCGTACCGCACGGTGGCCCGGGCCGAGATGTCTTCCGACGCTGTTCCGCTGGTCGTGGGTTGCGGGCCGATCGGGCTCGCCGTGATCGCGGTGCTGAAGGCGAAGGGCATCGGTCCGATCGTCGCGTCCGACTTCTCGCCGGAGCGGCGCGCGCTTGCCCAACGGCTCGGTGCCGACGTGGTGGTCGACCCGCGCGAGGCGTCACCCTTCGACGCCCTGATGGCGGCGGCCGCGACCGAGGACCCGGCCCGGATGGCCGCGCCCACCGCAGTGTTGGGTCAGCTTCGGCTGCGACCGACCGTCGCCTTCGAATGTGTGGGGGTGCCCGGGCTCATCCAGCAGTTGATCGGCGGTGTCCCCCCGGGCTCCCGGATCGTCGTCGCCGGCATCAACATGGGCGCGGACAGCTTCGAGCCGGCACAGGGCATCCTCAAGGAACTCGATATCCGGTTCTCGCTGTACTACACGCCCGAGCAATTCGCCCAGACCTTTGCGCACCTGGCCGCGGGCGACTTCGACGCCGCGCCGTTGCTCACCGGCACCGTTGGACTCGACGGTGTCGAGGATGCCTTCGAGCGGCTCGGTTCCTCACCGAGCGACGCGAAGATCCTGCTCGATCCCTCGCTCTGACCGACTCCTCTCCGTTCGCCGGGCCGCCACCGCCGCCGAGCCACAGCTGTGTCGTGGACCGGTTGTCGGGTCCGTGTTCCTGCAGGTGCACACAACATGCGCGGCAGCGCCCGTCGCGGACCGGCGCACCGGTCCGGCCGCAGCGGGTGCAGACGCCGACCGGGTGGCGGTTGAGACCGTATCGCCATGCCTGACACGCATTGCATCGCGGGTGGATGTGTACACCCCAGCAGTCGCAGTCCACGCAGCCTCGCGCCAGCGACCGATCGTGCACCACCAGCGGGTGAGCGGCGCGGCGCGGGCCGAGCATGTCGGCGCGGCACAGGATCTCGGCCACCGCGTCGGCGAAGTGCGGCAGGTCGTCGAGCGCGTCTCGCGGAACCAGCTCGCACCCGTCGGCGTCCCGCACGGCCAGCGCGAGGCGGGCCATCCGCGCCAACCAGTACGCCATCGACTTGGAGAGGCCGCGCTCGGTGGCCAACGCGAGCGCCATCGCCTTCGTGGTGTCCTGGCCGGTCAGGTCGCGGTCGCGGATGCGTCGCTCGTGGGTGTCGGTGAGCCGTCGACGCGGCCGCACCAGCGCGAGCTGACCGGCCGCGGTCGGCGGCAGAACGGCGGGGTCGTCGACCGGTTCCGCGTCGACCGCGCGCAAGCGATCCAGCCAGGCCCGGGGCCGGCTGCGGTCGGGTCGCACGCCGCGCAGCGGCCGGTCCAGCGGCTGCGCGCGCGGCAGCCGGACACCGGGCACGATCAGCGCCAGCTGGCAGGACCCACCTGGCCTCTGGTCGGTGATCCAGCCGGGATCCTCGGCGCGGATCGCCAACATGCACAACCGGCACAACCGATCGGTGTTGACGTGCCCGTCGTGCCGGCACCGGCGACACGTGCCACGTTCGGAATGTCCTTGTCGCCATGAGGAACACGCGACACAGTCGGCGAACTGCGGCAACTCGCCCCAGCCCAGACAGACCCGGCACTGCCCGATCGGCCACCGCCGCCCGGCCACGGGTCAGTTCGGCGGCAGCGATCGACGCGCACCGGACCGCCCGCGGCGCGGTGTCGGCCGCACCGGGCGATCACCCTCGTCGCCGACCGCGCGACCGGCGTGCTCACCCTCCGACGCCGCCACCGGCTCGGCCTCGAGGAAGTAACTCCGGTGCAGCAGAATCGGGTCGATCTGCTCGGTCGGCACAAACTGGAGAACGAGGATCTCCGACTTCTCTACGGCCGGGAGCTGGGCGAGGTCGTCATCGGTGACGATCACCCGCCGGGGGGATTCGTAAGCACGGTCGATGTCATAGTACTGGACCGAATTTCCGCACACAGTACAGACGTAGTCGTACCTAACCCGTCCACCGTCCTCGGTGTGCACCATGTGGAACCGGATGTCGTGGTCCTGTGTGGCGGGATAGATCCGGACCGGAACGTTGACCAGCCCGAACGCTATCGACGCCGTTCCTATCGGCGCCGGCATGAACTCATCATGACCCTGATACGGACGCGGTCGGGGACGAAACTGGAGCCCCGGTGCAGTGTGCGCTGACCTCGGTGGCGGGGCTCGGCCACGTCGAACGGAACGAGCCCGCAGTCACGACTGCAACAGTGGCGAAGCGCGTCGATAGCGTCCCCGGAACCTGCTGAACCCACACCTGTCTAAGGGGCCTACCGATGCCGACTGTCGAGGTGAACCTCGCCGCGGCGTGGATCGAACCGGGGACCGCGATAGTGCGCTCATTCGGCATCGAGGCCACCCACCTTCAAGGTGCGCAGGCGATGCTCGACATGTATTTCAGCCGTTCCGACACGAGCTGGGTGGAGAAGTGCATCGGCATAGTCACACGTCAGACGGTGCTCGTGGATGCGCGATCAGCATGACCAAACCGGAACCCCCGATCCTTCGCAGTAGTCGAAGGGCTGCAGAACGATGACAACGACCGAAAGCTCGATGACAACGACCGAAGCTTCCCCAGTGGAAACCGTCGAAGACCCCGAGGCCGGCGCCTCGATCACATTGGTGCACGAGCGAGCCCCCGACGCCCGCTTCGGACGATTCGTCTCCCGCCCGATCCCCGGCCAGCCCGACTATCGCCAGGTGAACCGCGTCGAAGGGCACGGGTTGATCCTCACCAACGGTTGGACCTTCCTGGTGAACATCCGCACCCGAACGGTGACCCGCACCGTCTGCGACCCGAACGCGCTGGACTTCAAGGACGCGCAAAAGCGCGGAACCGCCTGCTGAACCACATGTTCGACTGCAACATCCTCGCGTGGGGTCGGTCAGAGTTGCTGTATCGGATCGCACCACGGAGGGAGTCACCATGAAGCGCAAGACGGTCGGCGGCGACGAGGTCGACGCGTTCAGCCGTAAGGCCCGTAACGCCCACAGCTGGCACGCAGGCGAGCGCAAGGAAATCAAGCAGAAGGCGAACCGGCGCGATCGCCGCGAAGCGCGCCGCGAGCTCCGCTGAACCTCCCGCCCGAGACATGAGGTCGCCTCCCCGCACCAGGGGGAGGCGACCTCCTTCGTTCCCCTGGTCGGTCGGCGCGGTTTGGAGAAGCGACATGTTCGTATGTCGCCTACCTACTCACCGCACACCAAGGGGCCACGACATGGCGACTGACACAGTCCCGGCTCGCTGGGACAGTGACACCGGCGCGACGCTGGAGTTTCTGCGCAAGACGACTGGCGCACGGTCAGCTGGATGGTCGGCCAGGCAATCACCGCTGCGCACGCCGCCGCCGCGTCCGACCCGGACGTCCTCGCAGCTCACTTCGCCCCGCTCAGCCGAGGCGCACCCGGCGCTGTCCGCACGTCGGTGACTCTCGGGCAGCTGGCAGCAGGGCACCTCGACACGCTTGCCGACTTGTACATCAGGATCGGCAACCCTCACAGTCGATACGCGATCGCTCGAGCGCGGGCTGTCGCTCCGATATGACACCGGCCGCGTCGCGACGCTCGCATCGGCCCGTGCCAAGCATCGGTGAGCGACCGGGGTTCGGCGTTGAAACAGTCTCACGGTGACCGCAATACGTTCTGCGCATCGGTTCTTCGAGAAAGGGTTCACAGCAATGTCGATTGCAGATCCAGATCAGGTCGCGGTTTCGGTTCGGACGTACAGCGGCACCGCAGGACAGGAAGGCGTCGGGGGAGTGGTGATCGCGATCTGCGACAACGGTGAGCCGAGCGGAGTGCTGCGCCACCACATGTTGTACTCGCCCACCGGGATGCGGTGGGGATTCCGCGGTTTGGGTCCCAAGGACCTCTCGCGTTCGTTGCTGATCGACGCTGTTGGGGAGAGCGTCGTATGCGGTGTCTGCCGTGGCGGCAATCGGGTGGTATTCGATGCGGAGGCCGACGGATTCGTGCCGTTCGATCCGGTCACGCACGCGGGTCGCACGCACGGCTCGTGCGGTGCGTGCCGCCACGGCTACACCCTGACCCACCGTGAGGAGACGGCGTTCGAGACGGAGATCGTGGCGCGTTTGGGCCGTCAGTGGACCCTGAGCCGCGACCAGATCGTCCAGTGGCGTCGCGGTTATCTGCGGCGCGCAGCGGTGCGCTGACGCCGATCGCCACCAAATAGCGCGGCCCGGCGACCGCTTCGGTGTGCGGGGCCGTTTCGTGCGTTCTGGGCGGCGCTACCGGCCCAAATCGCGTCGTCACACCCTTGTGCGATGGGTATTCCCTCCGGCGCTGGCAAAGGGTCTGGAGAACCCCTGTGCATTGGGTATGCCATCCGCCGCGTCACACCCTTGCGTCATCCCTATCGCAGCCCGGTGCGTCGCGGTCTCTACGGGGCGCGTCGGCGCGCGAGGCATCGCAAAACTCAATCCGGCGGACTGCCGTCCGCAACCGTCACACCCTTGTCGCATCCCTCTCTCGCGCACGCGTGCGCGCGCGGGAAGAACTTTAGAACTCAGAACACAAACGGTGGTGGTCACCGTGGGAGGGTGAGGGTGAAGGGGGAGGGAGGTCGCGACCTGCCGCCTCTTCGCCAGCTGGGAACGCACGAACTCGCCAAGCAGCAGGCCCGCCGACCTGGTCTCCAGGACGCCGCGCCGCCCCCATGACCAATCTCAGTGCGGGGGCACGCGGGGTGGAGAACGGCGCCGATACGGTTCGCGCGTAGATGTCGTCGGAGGGAGTGCCGCCGGGATGAGTACCGCTGACCCGCAGCTGGTCGCCGCGGTTGCGGCCGCCCTGGAGGACGCACTCCTCGAGATCGCAGCCCTCGTTGCCGAGAGAGGCTCGCGAAGACCACCGAACGTGCTGTCGCGGCACCAGAGCCGCCCGACGAGAGCACGACCGCACTCGAGACGCAGTTGCGGGACCTTCTCGCCGCGCATCCCGTCCGGCAGTACGAGGACACCACCGCATGGATCGGACACGCCTTGCGTACCGGCGGCGCGGACAGGGCGTTGGCGTTGCGGTGGGCGTGGGACTCGACCTGTCCGACACGGTGGTGGGCCCCGCTCAACTCGCCGGGCGCGGGTAGGTGCGGTGCTGATCGGGCCCTCCGGCATCGGCAAGACACGGGCCATGTTCGCCCTCCTGAACGCGCTGGCACCCCGCCGCCGCCCGCATCGAATTCGGGACAGAGGACGAGATCCTCGGTGGCAGCAGGCCCGCATGGGAGGTCGTCGGTCACATCACCGAACGACTCGGCCACAATGCTGACGTGTTCGGCGTGGACGACGTCGGAGTTTCCGTCCGCCGTTCCGACGAACGAATGGTCGCCTGGAAGGCCTTCGCCGACGTCATCGCCCGGCCCCCACACCCGATCACCGTCGTGATGACGACCAACCTCAGAGGATGGCGTCCGCTGGAGGACTGGCTCGGCACCCAAGCGGCGTCGCGTCTGTCCGCCTGGATGCCCTTGGCCACGCCGGGATTCGTCGACCGCCGCACCGGTCGAGTACACGAAACCTGGCAGCGGGACCTCGCGCGAGCACAAGAACAGGCAGGAGCGCACCCATGGCCGTGAAAGCACCGACCGCACGTCGCCGGGCGTCGACCCCGGTCGTCGTCGACGACGAGGATCTGGCGGCGGCATTCGACGTACCCGCGCTTGCCTGGTGGACGGCGCGGTTCGGGAGTGCTCGTGACCTTGCGGCGGAGATGGACGAGGCAGTCGAGCACGTGCGACGCCCGCGGAGGCCGCAGGTGATCGCATGCCTGGGCGGCAAAGGTGGGGCGGGCAAAACGACGAACGCCGCGGGTTCGGGCTCGGTGTTCGCCGGCGTGTTGCGCGAGCGGGCGATCGTGGTAGACGCCAACCCCGACGTCAGCACCCTCGCCCTGAGGATGCCCCGCCGCGACGACGTCCGACCGCTGCATGCGATCCCCTCGGCCGGGCAGCTGCTCGACGACAGCGACCTGCGGCCCTTCCTGGTCCACAACAGGCTCGGCCTGGATGCGGTGCTTTCGCGGCGACGGCGCGACCTCGATACCGACTACGAGACCTACCGTCATGTGCTGTCCACGCTGTCCGGCAACTACAGGATGATCCTGGCCGACTGCGGCACCAGCCTCGCGTCCGGCGCCGCCCGTGCAGTGCTCGAGCGGGCAACGCAGTTCGTGCTCGTGACACCGGCGAAGGTGGACGGATTCTATGCGCTGCTCGAAACGATCGACGAGCTCGAAGCCGCCGGCTATGGCGACGTCGTTGCGAACTCGGTCGCAACGATCAACGGGGTCGTCGAGACGTCACCCGTCGACATCGACCGATTCCATGCCACGCTCGTCAAACGGTGCCGAGGGGTGTATCGGATTCCGTTCGACCAGCACCTGGATGCGGGCGCGGTCCTCGATTTCGCTGCGCTGCAACCTGAAACCAAGGTTGCTTACACCAGGCTCGCCGCGGCGGTCTCAGCAAGATTCCGCTGACGATGGCCCGGCTCCGTGCAGGACTCGCCAGATCGTGACATCTGCAACACCAATGAAGGGCGTCCGTATCGTGACAGTCATCGACAAGCCCGGGGAGGGAACATGACACACACACTGAGCGCAGCGACGGTGCGCGTGTGCACTCTGACCGTGGACGCGCCGAGCGCCAGCGGAATCGCTACATCGGTGCATGCCAGCGAGGACGATGCGATCGCGCACCTGCGCAGCAAGTTCGATCCCGAGGGCGACTTCGCCGACTCCGAGAACGTGGTGCAGTCGTTCTGCGACAACGGCTTCGTTGTCTACATCGAGGAGCACACGATCGAGATCCTAGTGACATCAGCAAACGAGGGGGAACACCATGCGCGATGACCCAATGTGGAAGGTCGTGCGCCTTCTTATCGGCGGCACCATTCTGCTGACAGCAGTAACTCTGATGCCGAAGGTCATAACCGGCGTCACGTCGAACTCGAATTCAAGCGGTGAACCAGCCGCACCGCCGGAAAGCGCTCCTGCACCGGCAGAACCGGCGGATTGGTCCTGGCTCAAGTACGTGGGGATCGGTGTCGGTGTGCTGGTCGTGATCGTCCTGCTGAGCATCGGTGCGCTTGCGATCGCCGATCGTCGGCGTCGTGCACGCGTCGCGGCCAAAACGGCCCAGGAAGCCCGCGCCGCCCAGGTGGAGCGGTGGGGGAAGGGGGCGACGGCATACGCAAAGGTCGCACTCGCCGTCACCGAATTCGAGACCGATCCTGAAACGATCTTCGTCCGGCCACTGCTGCTCGACACCAGCGAACCCGACACGGCAACGTTCTTCACCGCATTCCACGAGGCCGGGAAACTGCACCTGGAGAACGTTCCCCGTGACGAACAGCTCATCACCGCATTCATCGATGCTGCACTCGCGGCCGAGACGGCATTCGACCGTGCCGACCACAACGCGCGAACGAAAGCCGAAGCAGGCATCACCCACGACAACCGGAAACTCACGCAGGCCGAGCAACGCACCCTGACACGAGCGAGGGGATTGCTGAGAATCGCCCTCGACCCGACCACCGACGGCAACCACGCACACAACGCATTCGCGAAGGCGTCCGAACTGCTTTCCGGCATCGTCACTGTTCCGACGAAGTTCACCAACCAGCTCACCCGCAGCATCGAGGCGGTACATCGCGGTGAACTCACCGCCGCAACTCCCGTCGAGCGACCAGTGCGATGACCTGGGCTAAGCGGCTGTGGATCTCCTGCGACTTCGGAAACGTCGAGTGCGACGCGGAGTTCCTGACCGAAGGCCGCGATGCTGTTGTCGAGGTTCTCCGCCACGCCGCGCAAACAGAAGGATGGAGCTTCACACGCGATGGGCGGCACCTGTGCCCCCACCACAGCCGGAAACGGGGAAAGGAGCGAAGTAGCGGTGGGTGACGACATCATCGGCGCGCCGGCGCCCCGGCCCTGCGCGACGTGCCCCTACCGGGTCGACGTGCCGAGCGGCGTGTGGGCCGCCGACCAGTACGAGAAGCTGCGCCGATACGACACCGACACCGCAATGCAGCCGCACGCGCTGTTCCTGTGCCATCAGACGGATGCGGACAGTTCCCACCGGCGGTTGTGTGCCGGCTGGGTCGGCTGCCACGGCGATCAACTGCTCGCCCTGCGCCTTGCGGGTCTCGACGGGCGCCTCACTCCGGCGACGATCCAGGCAGCCGTCGACTACGTGTCACCGGTCCCGCTGTTCGAGACGGGTGCGGCAGCAGCGCGCCACGGTCAGGCAGAGATCGACCATCCGAGCAGATCGGCGACGGCCGCCATCCGCAAGATCAGCCGGCGGCGCACCGACCTCCAGTTCGAATCGGCGCTCTCGCCGCGAAGGAATGTTCATGTCGACTGAGCCAACCTTGGAGTCCGTGGCACTTGCCCAGGTACGGGCCCTGTACGAACGGTGGACGACCAACCCGGCGTTGCGGCGGGGCGCGGCGGCGCGCGATCTAGCCGCTGCGCTCGAGGTCGACCCGACCAAGGACCTCGGGCTCGCCAGTCTCGGCTCAACAGCGACGGTCGGCGAGCCGGGCAACTCGCAACTGCGGCGCAGGGAATCTTCGCCAGCGATGAGGCGGCCCTCGTGATGCAGGCCGACGGAGAATCCAGCGAAGCGGTGCTGCTGGCCATCTCGGACGCGATGGGCACCATGCTCGACACTCGCGCTGCCGAGAACTACGTCGAATTCACCGTGCACAAACAGGGCAAGCCGTCCTACACCGTGTGTGTCCGGCGATACGAACGCCCGACACC
This sequence comes from Aldersonia sp., assembly GCA_036524855.1. Lineage (GTDB taxonomy): Bacteria > Actinomycetota > Actinomycetes > Mycobacteriales > Mycobacteriaceae > Aldersonia. The sequence continues at coordinate 9,419 of DATDBL010000354.1, forward strand.
GCACGACCTGCGGAAGAAGGCTGAGGCGCGCATCGCAGAGCTGGAGAAGCAGGTCTCCGACCAGCGGAAGTAAATCGGCGTGCTGCAGGAAGACCTGACCGGAGAGTTCTCTCACCTGGACGCCGCGATTCGCACCGAGCGCCGCCTCGACGAATGGGTCGGACCGTAGGTGGCACGCCCACAGCGCGTCGTATCCGGAGCGAGATCAACCACCTGTCCGACGAGCTACCACGCTGTGCGGGCGTATCGCCGACTAGATCGAATCGCCAGGCACCGGCGTGTTCTCCGTCGAGCAGGAGCGCGCGTTGTCGGAGCTACGCGTGGCCAAGACGATGCCAGAGGCCGTACACAACGTCGCCGCGAAGGCTGCTCGATGCGCGCGGAACCAGAGGTGCTCGCCTACCGGCACGGCCAGAGCGTACGGCGTGTCCCATGCGGCGGGGTGAAACGGTGGAGCGACTCCGCAGTGCCGGCGGCCGCTGCGATTGTGGTCGGCCATCGTGAGGAATGGTGTTCCCTCCGGATCCGACCGGACCGCGACAGCTATTGCGCAGACGGCCTGCAACGGTTGCCACACTGTAGAACCACGTATCTAACGTCATACGGCATGAGTGGTTTACGGTACCACGTGCCGCCGCCCACGGAACCGACGCCGGTCTGGGTATACATCGCGCGGACCAACGCACGGATCGCAGAGGAATGCGAGAGGGCAGGCATCACCGCGCCGTCGCTGATGCTGACCGCGGCGACACGCAGTCCCTGGCAGTTCGTCGACGCACTGCGTGAATGGGGAATCCAAGTCCCCACCGCGAAGCCGGGCTACCTGCCCGTAGGGGTCATCGAAGCCAAGGCGCCATACCTGGTCGACGAAGTTCGACGCCACGGTGTCCTGCTCGCCAGGCCAAGCCACGGCACGCCCTGGGCGGAGATCGACACAGCGGGCAACCGTGTGGTGGCCTGGGCGTCCCTCGGTGGCCGTGCGCGGCAAGCGGCAGCGTGACACCTGAACGCAGCGGAGCCGCTACCCGGATGTGGTAGACGGGAGTCGTCGGGCGACGCGCTGCGAGAGAGCCGGCCGAAGGGAGCAGGACTTGATGGCTGAGCTCGAATCGGCACCTGCCCCGCGTCGCCCGGGCGGTTCCGCGGCTCGATCGAGCTCGGCCCAGGCCTGTCGTTGCCGTTGGAAGCGATCACCGGTTAACACGCGCAATCAGAACGTGCTGAATTCCGTTCGGCAACACTGTCGGCATTGCCTGACATCATGGGTCCCGTGCAGCACAACCTTGAACAGTTGGGTCCTGGCGGTTTCCAAGATCTTGCTGCCGCTCTGACCGTTGCGGAGTTCGGCGCGAAGGTCCAAGTGCTTGGCTCTGGCCGAGATGGCGGTAGAGACATGTTCTGCCGGGGGATTCTCGTTTGGTCGGGCGCTGACAATGCCGCAGGCGAAGTGTGGGACGGCTACACGGTGTTCCAGGTGAAGCACAAGGAACGCCTCGAAACTCCCCAACGCAATGCCGCCTGGTTGTGGAGCCAGGTACGGCGTGAACTTGAGGAGTGGTCGACGAACACGAACCGCGGCGATATACCGAACCACCTGGTGATCATTAGCAATGTCCCGTTAACTCCGACGCCGGGCACCGGCGGGCTCGACATCGTGTCCAACAACATTGAGAACTTCATCCGTACGTCCGACGAAAGTGCCCGGGATATCGACAAAGCAGCGAAGCTCCGCCGGGAAAAGCGAAGGTCGCGGCTGGCGCGCCTGAGAAAGTGGCGCATCTGGGACGGCAATCAAGTCGATGCGTTGGTCAGTTGTAGGCATGCGGGCGTCCGGCGGGCATTCAAAGCTTTCCTGACACCGGATGACGTCTTTGCGCACCTATCCGAGTTCACCGACAAGATACCGATCTCCGACCTCGAGCCCGGGTTGCGCCGGCATGCGCGAACGTCGCTGACCGGGGAACGATCGCTGTACTTCGACGAGGCTGGCGCTGCTGACGGCACCGGCACACCAATCGAACAGGTTGCGATCGACCTCCCGATCGCATCGGGCGATGGCGGAAAGCGGCAGACGGTCTTTGGCTACGTTCTCGATCGAGGTGAGCGCGTGCTGAATCCGAGGCTGAACCTGCATACCGGACCGAGGCACCTAATCGTTGCTGGTGGGCCAGGCAACGGTAAGACGACGATCTCCAAGTTCCTCGTGCAGGTCTACCGTGCAGCGTTGCTGCGCGGCAGCGAGGACCTTGCGGCCGATCACATCACGATAATTGAAGAGACTGCGCAAACGCTTGTCGGTATGGGACACAAAGGTTTACCGAAACACCGCAGGTGGCCGATGCGCATCGACTTAGCGGAGTACGCAGAGGAACATGGGCTGAGCTCGGATTCGACCCTGGTGCGCTGGATCGCACTCAAAGTCTCCGCGCGGTCCAACGTCGGTAGCGTGACGCCGAATGCCCTCAACTCCTGGATGACCCTTTGGCCTTGGTTCCTTTGTCCTCGATGGGCTCGACGAGGTTACTGAGCCGACCATTCGAAAGCGCCTGATCGGCCAAATCACAGAGTTCGTCACCGACGCGGAGGCAGACGGTTGCGACCTGCTCGTCGTGGTCACGACGCGACCGACTGGGTACGTCGAGAACATCGCGCCGTCCCAGTTCGAGCGGATCGACCTTTCACGACTCGATCCCACGACCGCTGTCCGGTTCGGGATGCGCGCCACACGAGTACGGCTGAAAGATGACCACGACAAGATCGATCGCATCGAGCGTCAGCTCAAACGAGCCGCCGACACGGAGTCTCTACGAAACCTGATGCAGACGCCGCTTCAAGTGCTGATCATGACCATCATCGTCGAGAGCGCTGGGCCACTGTCGCCGGACCGCTACAGCCTGTTCTGGACCTACTTCGAAACCGTCTTCAAGCGTGAACGGAGCAAGGCGATGCCGTTCGCGCGCTTGCTGCAGGAACATGGCCCTCACATCCTGGACCTTCACCAGCGGGTCGGATTCGAGTTGCAGGTCCGCAGCGAGACGTCTGACGGTGCTATGGCCACGATGCTCCCACATGAACTGCGGGCCGTCGGTTGGCAGGTGTTGTCCGACGCGGGATTCCAGCCGTCGGACACGGATGCGGGTTTGCTGGACAACATCGTGACCGCGGCCACCCATCGGTTGGTCCTGCTCGCACCTCATGGCGCGGAGGGCCTGGGCTTCGACGTACGTTCGCTGCAAGAACTCATGGCGGCACGATTCCTCACCACCGGAACACTCGAGAACGTCACCGCACGATTGGAGACGACTGCGGCCAGTCCGCACTGGCGAAATGGTTGGGTGTTTGCTGCCGGTCGCTACTTCGCCGAACCCCAGGCCCACCAGCACGAAGCAATCGTGGATCTGGTCGAGCGGATCGACCGAAACGCATCCCACCGATTGGGCCTCATCTGCCCAGTCGGGCCAATCCTAGCCCTCGACCTCGTTGATGACGGTATGGCGCGATCACACCCCCGATTCCACGACCGATTGCTGAAAGTCGCGTTCAGAGCACTGGAGGCGCAACACCTGCCGGATCCGCTCGCAGTCGCACGCGTCCTGGTGCGCGCCGCCGACACCGGTGACCGCGTGAGGGACTTGGTTTCCGAGGCGATTCGCAACGCGCTTGGCGGCAATCCAGTAGCTCGCGAGACAACCGGGGCGGTCCAAAAGCTGATCCCGGTCGCAGCGAACGAGGCAGGGGTAGGACCACGCGCCCGATCTCTCGATGGAGTCAGAGGGAAGCCGCGCCGCCGCGAACCCACTGCGCCTGACCCTGCCGCGGCATGGAACCGATACGCGGAATCTCTGGCGCACTTGCCCGAGACTGACGAAGTCCTCACGAGGCTCGCCGTCGCTGACGATGCACTGCGCAAACTGCGAGCACAATCTCATGCCGATACGGAGCAAATCGAAGCGATTATGGCGGTCCTCTCCGATCGCGACTCCGCAGATATCCTCGAGGTGGCTCTCGAGGCCCTCACGCTGCACGAACCGAAATTGGTGAGCGCGCTACGTGACGGTGTGATGCCAGCCATTCACCGTGCCCCCGTTGGCGAATTGCTTAAACAGGCCGCAACGACTCCGTAACCGATGACGTGCAGGTTGGTGCATCGCGCAACCGGTGTTGCCGCGGAAAGGTCCAGCAGCGCACGGGGATCCCGTCGCGGGTGACCGCCATCGCGATCACCACCTGGGGCAGGTCGGTGCCGTGGTCCTTGGAGTGCCCGAACTCGCGCACCCGCACTCGACCGGCCGACGCGCCTGCAACCGGGCTCCTTCGAGCACCGAGCCTGCGGCAGTAGGAGTCGGTTCCGGCTGGCGCGAACGCGCCCTCAACGCCGAATCAGCGCTCGAGACCGTCAACACCGAGATCCATCGGCAACGCGACCGCATCGGCGAACTCATGGGCCAGCTCCGCGACCTCGAACAAGCATGGTCGCTCGACGGTCAGCAGCGCCTCGCCAGCGAGAACACCACGCTGCGGCAGCGGGAACGCCAACTCACCGAAGAGAACGCCGGACTGACCGAACGCCTCGCCGCCGCGCGCTCGAACAACCGCTTCCTCGACCGCCGCATCGCCGACCTCGAGACCCGACTGCTCGACGAGGGCCGGCCCGCACAACACCGACGATGATGGCGCGATGGTCAGGAGCCAGAGCAGTCGGGTTCCGTGCGCTGGTGGAGTCGCTCCAGCTCGGCGAGGATTCTCGTGATCGTCACGATGAACCGCCTGTCCGCCTCCGACAACTTCCGTACATCGACATCGAGCGCGATGGTGACGTGGCCCTCCGCGCCCAGCGTGATCGTGCGCGACCACTGCAACCGGAAGACGTCAGGTTCGATTCCGAGCTGCTCGGCGAACGCTGCCAAGTCCACGGCCGACCGAAGTTCCAGATCGCCGGGATCCTCGCCGCTCAGCGTCATCGCCACCTCTCGCCTCGGCCGGCGCAGTGTCCTCCGCCCGAGCATGCTTGGTCCACTGCTGGATCGTGTTCGTCGACATCCCGAGTTCGCCGGCGATCTCCCGAATCGAACCGCCGGCTTGATACGCGGCCCACACCGCACGCCGAAACTCGACGCTCGCCGTCTGTGCAGCCGCGTGCGCGGCGAGCAGACGCGAACGTTCGGGCTCGGGAACGACCCCGCGTCGCCGCGGACTCACTGCGTGATCGCCCCAGGACCGTAGAAGGGCAGCAGCGGTGGCGTGGTTCCGGTGCGGTATGCCTCGGCGACCCGCGGCATCACCGCGTCGCCCACGGTCTCGCCCGACGGCAACACCAGATAGGCCAGGAACTCTTGCTCGAAGGTGACCAGGCCGGTCTCCACCGCCTCCAACTTCGCTTTCAGGACCAGGGCGAGCGCGCGCCACCGTTGCCGGACGGCCTGATCGTAGGCATCCTGGGCGGCGTTGGCGGTGCGCTCGCGTCCGGTGGGCGTGCGGCTGAACTCGGCGTCGGCTCGATCGGGCAACGGCAGCACGAACCGAACCTGCCGATCATGAATCACGAACCCGACTACAGCGCGGGTCTCGTCCCAGCCGTACATGAACCCGCGAGCGCCGTAGCGCTGCAAGGTCCGTTCGATCTCGCCCCGAGATCGGTCCGCTGCAACGTCCGTCGCGGCCGCGTACTTGCCCATACTCGAATCGTAGCGGAAACCGACACATAACGTAGCGATCAATGATACGATTCGGATCGGT
>DATDBL010000355.1:0-5218 GCA_036524855.1 Aldersonia sp.
AATGTGCACGGCTCGGGGATTTCGCTGGGGCACCCGGTGGGGGCGACGGGCACCCGCATCCTCGCCACGATGACGCGGGAAATGCAGCGTCGCGGGGCGCGCTACGGTCTGGAGACGATGTGCATCGGCGGCGGGCAGGGCTTGGCCGCGATCTTCGAAAGGGTGGACGCATGACCCGGCTGGCGCAGACGTTCGGCCTGACCGACGTGCAGACCGACATTCTCGCCACGGTGCGGGCGTTCGTGGACAAGCAGATCATCCCGTACGCGCAGGAACTCGAACACTCCGACACCTATCCCGCCGAGATCGTCGAGGGCATGAAGGAGATGGGTCTGTTCGGGATCACGATTCCGGAGGAGTACGGGGGCCTCGGCGAGTCGCTGCTGACCTACGCGCTGGTCGTCGAGGAGATCGCGCGCGGCTGGATGAGCGTCTCCGGCGTGATCAACACGCATTTCATCGTGGCGCACATGATCACCCGGCACGGCACCGAGGAGCAGAAGCGACACTTCCTGCCGCGGATGGCGACAGGTGAGGTGCGTGGGTCCTTCTCGATGTCCGAGCCCGACCTGGGCTCCGATGTCGCGGCGATCAAGACTCGGGCGCGGCGTGACGGCGAGGAATACCTTGTCGACGGGGCGAAGATGTGGCTGACCAACGGGGCATCGTCGAACCTGGTGGCGCTGCTGGTGCGCACCGACGAGGGCGGGTCCAAGCCGCACCAGAACCTGACCACGCTGCTGGTGGAGAAGCCCTCCGGCTTCGGTGAGGTGCTGCCCGGCCTGACGATTCCGTCGAAGATCGACAAAATGGGTTACAAGGGCGTCGACACCACCGAGGCCCGCTTCGACGGGTTCCGCACCGGCGCCGACTCGGTGCTCGGCGGGGAGCCGGGCAGGGGTTTCGGGCACATGATGGACGGCATCGAGGTCGGGCGCGTGAACGTCGCGGCGCGCGCGTGCGGGATCGCGATCCGATCCTTCGAGCTGGCCATCGCCTACGCCCAGCAGCGCAGCACCTTCGGCAAGCCGATCGCCCAGCATCAGGCGATCGCGTTCAAGCTCGCCGAGATGGGCACCAAGGTCGAGGCGGCGCACCTGATGATGGTCAACGCCGCCCGGCTCAAGGACTCCGGCGAACGCAACGACGTCCCCGCCGGAATGGCGAAACTGCTCGCCAGCGAGTACTGCGCCGAGGTCACCCAGGACGCTTTCCGCATCCACGGCGGCTACGGCTACTCCAAGGAATTCGAGATCGAACGACTCATGCGCGAAGCCCCGTTCCTGCTGATCGGCGAGGGCACCAGCGAGATCCAGAAGACCATCATCAGCAAGGGCCTGCTGCGCGAGTATCAGGCGTAACGAGGCGGTCCGGCTGGGGTGCAGTGGGGTGACCGCGGGCGTAGCATCCGGTCATAGGGGCGCCGCGCAATCGGTGCCCCACCGGGAGCGTCATCATGACCGTACTTGTTCTGATCCTCCTCGCCGCGCTGGTGGGAGTCGTGGCGAGCGGCGTGCGCGTGGTGCAGCAGTACGAACGAGGGGTCGTGTTTCGACTCGGCCGAGTCCGTCCGGCGCTGCGTGAACCGGGACTGGCGCTGATCGTGCCGGTCGTCGACCGCATGCGCAAGGTCAACCTGCAGATCGTCACGCTGCCGGTGCCGGCACAGGAAGGGATCACGCGCGACAACGTGACGGTGAAGGTGGACGCGGTGGTCTACTTCAACGTGTGCGAACCGGTGCAGGCCATCGTCCGGGTGCAGGACTACAAGTTCGCGGTCGCGCAGGTCGCCCAGACCTCACTGCGCTCCATCATCGGCAAGAGCGAACTCGACGACCTGTTGTCCAACCGGGAGCGGCTCAACCAGGGACTCGAACTCATGATCGACAGTCCCGCGCTGGGCTGGGGAGTCCACATCGACCGGGTGGAGATCAAGGACGTGGCGCTGCCGGAAGCGATGAAGCGCTCGATGTCGCGCCAAGCCGAGGCCGAGCGCGAGCGGCGCGCTCGGGTGATCTCCGCCGACGGTGAACTGCAGGCCTCCCACAAGCTGGCCGCGGCGGGTGCCATGATGGCCGATTCCCCCGCGGCCCTTCAGCTTCGGCTGCTCGAGACGGTGGTGCAGGTCGCCGCGGAGAAGAACTCGACGCTGGTGCTGCCGTTCCCGGTGGAGTTGCTGCGCTTCCTGGAAAGGTCCACTTCGCCCGCGGTCGAGAACGGGGCGTCGCGCAGCCCGTCGTCGAGCCCGGCCGAGGTGGCAGCGGTGGCGGATACTCGGGCTTTCCACATCGCCGATCAGGGCCGATGATAGGGGAGTGGTCGGGGCGACCCGCGTGTGCGGGGTCGTGCGGGATGTCGTAGACGCGACGACCAGGGAGCCGGTGTATGCCTGATCCCTGGGGATTCTTCTATGTGACCCGCGAGGAGGCGCCGCAGCGGCCGATCGCGGAGCGGACGCTGGACTGGCACGAGATCCACGCGGACGAACCACCGGCGCAGCGGAACCGGGACGTCTCGGTGCAGGCGCGGCGGTGCATGGACTGCGCGGTCCCGTTCTGCCACAGCGCGGACACCGGCTGTCCGCTCGGCAACCTGATACCGGAATGGAACGACCTCGTCCGCATCGGTCTGTGGGACGAGGCCAGCGAGCGACTGCATGCGACGAACAACTTCCCAGAGTTCACCGGGCACCTGTGTCCGGCGCCGTGCGAGGCCGCGTGCGTGCTGTCGATCGCCGAGCACGATTCCGGCGGGGCGGTCACCATCAAGCGGATCGAGCAGACCATCGCGGACACGGCATGGGAGCGCGGCACCGTCACCGCCCAAAAACCAACGCGCAGGACCGGTCACACGGTGGCCGTCGTCGGCTCGGGGCCGGCGGGGTTGGCCGCGGCCCAACAACTCACCCGAGCCGGTCACGGGGTCACGGTGTTCGAGCGCGACGATCGACTCGGCGGCTTGCTGCGCTACGGCATCCCCGCGTTCAAGATGGACAAGTCGGCGATCGACCGCCGTGTGCGGCAGATGCAATGCGAAGGAACGTGTTTCGTGACCGCCTGCGACGTCGGCGTCGGCCTCTCGGTCGATCGGCTGCGTGCGGACTTCGACGCGGTGGTCCTCGCGATCGGGGCGCTGTGCGCGCGTGACGACCCGTCGATCGAGGGACGCGGTCTCGACGGGGTTCACCTCGCGATGGACTACCTGGTCGCCGCCAACCGGGAATGCGAAGGCGACGGACCGACGCCGATCACGGCACGGGACAAGCACGTGGTGGTCATCGGCGGCGGCGACACCGGCGCGGACTGTCTCGGCACCGCACACCGGCACCGGGCGGCGTCGGTCACGCAACTGGACTTCCACCCCGAGCCGCCGCCGACGCGGGACACGGTCCGCACGCCGTGGCCCGTGTGGCCATCGGTGCAACGAACCTCGCCGGCGCACGCGGAGGGCGGGATGCGCCGCTTCCAGGTGGCGGTGCGCCGGTTCCAGGGTGACGAGTGCGGCCGGGTGCGAGCGCTGACCCTGGCGAAGGTCCGGGTGTGCTGCCGGGACGCGGACGGGCGGCGCAGCGTCGTCCCGATCGGCGAGGAACTCAGCATTCGGTGTGATCTGGCGCTGCTGGCGATCGGATTCGCCGGCATCGAGCGGATGCGACTGCTCGCCGACTACGGGCTCGAGCTCAACCGGGTCGGCGCGCTGGACTGCGGGCCGGATTGGCAGACCGCCGCGCCCGGCGTCTTCGTCTGCGGCGACGCACATCGGGGCGCCTCGCTGGTGGTCTGGGCGATCGCGGAGGGACGCTCGGCCGCACGCGCCGTCGATGCGTTTCTCATGGGTCGCTCGAATCTCCCGGACCCGGTCCACCCGGCTGCCCGGCCACTCGGCGCCCAAGCCGTCGAGCCCGGAGCCGGCCCCCTCAGGTGACGGTGATCGACCTGGTGTGCCATCCGGTGGCTCCGTCCGGGATGGGTGGCACGCGGTCCTGCGGCTGCGTGTTCCCGTCGAGGTCGGTTGCACGCACCGCCAGGACGTGCGGACCGGGGGTCGCCTCCCACTGCCACGTCCATTGGCGCCAGGTGTCGATCGAGTACTGCGGCGCGAGCGTGGCCGGGCTCCACCCGCCGTCGTCGACCCGGACCTCGACCTTCGCGATTCCGCGGTGCTGGGCCCACGCCGTACCGGCGACGAGGACGGGTCCGGCACCGACCGGCGCCAGGGCGGCGGGCACCTCGATCCGGGAGGCGGTCTTGATTGGGGCCTGCTGCCCCCAGCCGCGCTTGGTCCAGTAGGCCTGCGCGCGGTCGAATCGCGTCACCTCCCAATCGACCACCCATTTCGTCGCCGAGACGAACCCGTACAGGCCGGGCACCACCTGCCGCACCGGGTACCCGTGTTCGAACGGCAGCGGTTCGCCGTTCATCGCCACCGCGAGGATCGCGTCGCGCCCGTCGCGCAGCACGGCCAAGGGCGTGCCGGCGGTGAAACCGTCGGAGCTGGTGGACAGCAGCATGTCGGCGTCGGGGGAGACGCCGACCTCGGCCAGCAGCGGCGCGATCGGATACCCGATCCAGGTGGCGTTACCCGCGAGGTTCCCGCCGACCTCGTTCGAGACGCAGGTCAGCGTGATGACGCGCTCGATCGGGGTTCGCGCGACGAGGTCGTCCCAGGTGAGGGTGAGCTCCCGATTGACCATGCCGTGGATTCGCAACCGCCACTGTTCGGTGGTCAGCTGCGGGACCCGTAGCGCGGTGTCGATGCGATAGAAGTCGGCGTTCGACGTGACGAACGGCGTGGCGCCCGAAACTCCGATGTCGGTTCCGGCACCGATCGCGGGTGCCCGGTCGGCGGCGACTACACCGGGGATGCGGAAACCGAGGCGGTCCTCCACCGCCCCGGCAAGTTGCTGGCCGAGGTAGCGTGCCCCGGCGACGCTTGCCGCGGCGACCGCGGTCGCCGTCGAGGCCAGTACGAGGAACCGGCGGCGGGAGTACCCCACGGCGGACACAGCATCGTTCGTGGCAACCGGCTCTCGCGCGGCGGCGGTGAGGATCCGCAGCACCGAAATCCCGGCGACTGTCCCGACGACCGTCGGCACGGCGTACACCACGGTCGCGCCCGGACGCGCGAGCGCGGCCGACGCGCCCACGACGCCGAGGATCCCGAGGATCAGGCTGCCGATCGGTCCGCGGGTGCGCTCGGCGATCCCGGCGACGGCGGC
>DATDBL010000356.1:0-3860 GCA_036524855.1 Aldersonia sp.
TCGCACGCTGTCGACCATCAAGCAGAACCTGGTGTGGGCGTTCGGCTACAACGTCGCCGCGATCCCGCTCGCCGCGGCCGGGTTGCTGAACCCGATGCTCGCCGGTGCCGCGATGGCGCTGTCGAGCGTGTTCGTCGTGACCAACAGCCTGCGGCTGCGGCGGTTCCGCTAGCACGGTCGCCGAGCGCATAGGCAGAAACAGCCGATCTAGCCGGAAGAATTATGCGCCCACGGTCCGGCGCGCTGACCGTGCATGCTTAGGGCGACAAAATCGGCCGCGGGAGCCGCCATTTCACTACGCGGTGGCGGCGAGGCGGACGAACGCTGCGGTGTCCAGGGTCTCGCCGCGCGCCGACGGGTCGATACCCGCGGCCTCCAGTCTCTCCTGCGCCGCGGCGGGTGAGCCCGCCCAGCCCGCCAGGGCCGCGCGCAGAGTCTTGCGGCGCTGCGCGAACGCCGCGTCGACTACCGCGAAAACTTTCCGCCGATGCTCGTCGTCCGTCGACCACGGGGGCTCGACGTAGCGGTCGACGCGCACCAGACCCGACTCCACCTGCGGCACCGGCCAGAACACCGCCCGCCCGACCGCGCCCGCGCGCCGCACGTTGCCGAAGAAGCCGGCCTTGACGCTCGGCACGCCGTAGGTCCGCGACCCCGGCGGCGCCGCGAGTCGGTCCGCGACTTCCGCCTGCACCATCACCAGCGCGGTGCGCAGGCTCGGCAACTCGGCGAGCAGGTGCAGCAGGACGGGAACCGCGACGTTGTAGGGCAGGTTCGCGACCACCGCGGTCGGCGGCTCTCCCAGGTCCGCGGCGGGCACCCGCAACGCGTCCGCCGCGACGACGGTCAGCCGGTCCGCCAGATCGGGCGCACGTTCGGCGGCGGTCATGGGCAGCCGCGTAGCGAGCACGGGATCGATCTCCACCGCGACCACCGAGCCGACGACGTCGAGCAGCGCCAGCGTCAGCGACCCCAGCCCGGGCCCGACCTCTAGCACCCGATCGGTCGAATCGACTCCCGCCACCGAGACGATCCGGCGCACCGTGTTCGCGTCGTGCACGAAGTTCTGGCCGAGCGCCTTCGTCGGCCGCACGCCCAACTCCGTGGCGAGCGCGCGAACGTCGGCGGGACCGAGCAAAGCGGCGGGCACCGGGAAAACCTATCGGATCCTGCGGGTCACTCCGCAGGCTCCGCTCCCAGTCCCCGCCGCTCCAAAGAGTGGCGAAGAAGCCTAACGCATGCCCAGCCTGCTGGTGCACGCCGGCCACGCACCCCAGCCCTGCCGTGCGCGGGTCACCTCGGCGATCGCGATCTGCTCCTCGCGAGTGGCGAGGTCGGCACGCGCGGCGTAGCGCAGGCCGCCTTGCCGCTCCCAGGTGTTCTGGTCGAACTGGACGCCGCCGTAGTAGCCGTTGCCGGTGTTGATGGCCCAGTTGCCGGTGGACTCGCACTGCGCGAGTGCGTCCCAGGTCTGCCCGTCCCGCACCGGCGGCACCTCGGTGCCGGGCTTGGCGCCCCGGCGGACGGTCTTCGGCTGCGCCGGGACGGTGACGTTCGCGGTGACGATGTCGCGGCCGACCTCGGCGCCGTTGACCAGCCTGACGTTGACAGTCACGTCCTGCAGGCCGGGCGTGCCGGGCGCCTCGACGACCGTGCGGCTCTGGTTGAGCGTCGGGTCCTCGATGACGTTCTCCGGCGCGTCGACCGGGACCGTCTCGGCGCGGGTCTCGACGCGGTTACGGGTGACCGTCACCGTGATGCCCTGGGTGAGCGGGGTGTCGGGGGTCGGCACGACGGTGTCGCCCTGCTCGAGCGGCGCACCCTTGGCGGAGAGGAACTCGGCAACCGTGGGGGCGGCGAGGCGCACGGGGACAGCAGCTGCGGCGCCGTCGACGAGCGTGACGTCCCTCGGGTTGATCACGTCGAACGTGGCACCCTCGAGCGGAAGACGCTGACCACGCGAAGCGGACACGTGGACGTCGCCGGCAAGCTGCAGCTGGGTCAGGGCCTCGTCGACGGTCTGCGCGGTGGTCCACACCGTGCGCGGGGAGCCGTCGATGGTGAGGCTGACCTCGCGCGCCTGGCGCAGCACGACGGTGTCGCCGTCGGCGAGCGGGGTCTCCGGCGCGGGCGCGACGACGTCACGCTCCTCGAGGTCGTAGCCGGCGGACTCGAGCGCCCCGCGGACGCTGCTGCTCATCGTGCTCAGCGAGACCTGCTCACCGTCGACGTCGAGGGTGATGGTCTTGTGCCGCGCGATCGCGACCGCCGAGCCGAGGATCATCGTCCCCAGCAGCGCCCCCGTCACCGTGTAGAGCATCGGCGAGCGCGCACTGTTCAGTTTTGTAAAGACGCTCATGATCACAGGACGGTAACGAGACCCTGGATCCCGGGCAACTCGGCCACCCTGAGCTGGCGCTATTTAGATCACGAGAGCGATATACGCGCGACCGCGAATCACGAGGAAGTGTCGAGGTCAGCGCCCATAAAAAAATTCTAGGAAATTCGTAATTGTGATTTCAGCCACCTGGGCGATTTCGACCCCCGCTGCGGGCGGGTTATCCGCCGCTCTTCCGGGCGACCGCGGAACGTTCCCACGGCCACGTCATGAGCGCCCAGACGACGAGGAGCAGCGCGGTGACAGTCAGCAGGTACACCGGCCAGGGACCGAGCACGTCGAGAAGCGACGCGGTGGCGGGCTTCTCGTTGAGAAAGCCGTAGTTGCTCCCGGCGATGCTGTTGAAGGCCAGGGTAACGGCTGCCCATGCCGCCGTGGCCACGACCGCGAGGCGGTAGCTGTGCCAACTGGGCCGCATCCCACGACCCCACGTGAGGTAGATGGCCGCCCACACCACGAGCAGGTGGATTCCCCAGAAGGCGAGGAACTCGTAGTGGGGGAAGTCCGGACCGGTGAGAACGGGCGAGATCAGTGCCTGTGTGCTCAACACGAGGCCCCAGTAGTAGGTGAGCGAGTAGGCCCACTCTCGGTGCGACCACAACGCGTAGGCGGCGGCGACCGTGACCAGGTCGGTCAGCCGCAACGGCACCGATCCGGCGAGACTGGGCGAGGTCAGCGAATAGGCCAGGGCGCCGGCGTAGATCGCGGCGGTCACCGACCCGAGGATGCGGCCGAAGCGGCGGGCTTGCGCGTCGGTCTGCCGACGCCCGATCCAGACCAGAGCCGCCGCGCCCGCCGCGAACACGGCCATCGCGGCCCAGTGCGACGGGCCGTACGTGGAGAAGGTCGCTGCCAACACTCGCACCGCCCCGGACTACACCCGGATGCCGTACACCCGGCGCGCCGTTGCGGTGGTCGCCTCGGCGACCGTTTCGGGGTCCTGGCCGCGCAGCGCGGCAATCGCACGGACGGTATACGGCAGGCAGTACGACTCGTTCGGCGCGCCCCGGAACGGATGCGGGGTGAGGAACGGCGCGTCGGTCTCGACGATCATCTGATCGTCCGGCACGATCTTCGCCGCCTCGTGCAACTCCACCGCGTTCCGGAAGCTGACGCTGCCCGAGAAGCTGAGCACGTATCCCTGCTCGACGCACGCGATCGCCATGGTTGCGTCGGAGGAGAAGCAGTGGAAGATCACCGTGTCCGGTGGCCCCTCGTCGAGCAGCACCGTGAGCAGGTCGTGGTCGGCCTCACGGTTGTGGATCATCAGCGTCTTGCGGATCCGCTTGGCGAGATCGATGTGCCAGCGGAACGCCTCGACCTGCGTCTCGACGTCCGCGCAGCCGTCGAGTTTGCCGGGCCAGTAGTAGTCCATCCCGGTCTCGCCGACCGCGACGACGCGGGGGTCGCGGGCGAGCCGCTCGATCTCGGCCTTGGCGGCGTCGTCGAGCGCGTCGGCCCG